>NZ_QKMQ01000022.1:0-120986 GCF_003208145.1 Pseudomonas sp. RV120224-01b
GGCTTGCCGGCGATGGGCCGCACAGCGGCCCCCAAGTGGGCCCGGTTACTTGATAAACCGCACCTGGCTGTTGATCTTCTCGATCACCGCCCCCTTGCGTTCATTGAAGCGCGCCTTGTTCTGCTCGAACAGGTTGTTGCCCTTGGTATCGATCGAGAGGAGACAGTGTTCAGGGCGGCGTACCGCTATTGCCACGGTAACCAGTTGCAGACGGGGCGGTTGCTGAACATCAGCCGCAATATCGTGCGGGCGCGGCTGGAGAAGATAGGCGAACTGTCGAAGGCGTGAGTTGCCTGTATCGGGGCTGCTCTGCAGCCCCCCAAGTGGGCCCGGTTACTTGATAAACCGCACCTGGCTGTTGATCTTCTCGATCACCGCCCCTTTGCGTTCATTGAAGCGCGCCTTGTTCTGTTCGAACAGGTTGTTGCCCTTGGTATCGATCGAGATGATCAGCGGCCCGAACTCACGCACGCGGTTCACCCACAGCGTTTCCGGCATGCCCAGGTCCTGCCATTCTGCCCGCTCGATCTCTTCCACCTGTGTGGCCGCCAGCACCGCGCAGCCCCCCGGGAACACCGCATGCACGGCCTTGTTTTCCAGGCAGCCAGTGGTGGTCTCCGGGCCCATGCCGCCCTTGCCGACAATGAGTTTGACGCCGGTTTGCTCGATGAACTGTTTCTCGAACTTTTCCATGCGCATGCTGGTGGTCGGCCCGATGGAAACCATCTCGAAGCTGCCGTCGTCTTTCTTCCTGACGATGGGGCCGGCGTGGAAGATCGCGCCACCACGCAGGTCTACCGGAAGTTCGCGACCCAGCTCGATGAGGCGCCGGTGTGCCACGTCGCGGCAGGTCACCAGTTGGCCGGTGAGGTAGACGACATCGCCCACGTTGAGGTTGGCCAGGTCTTCGTCGCTGATCGGGGTGCTGAGGATCTTTTTCACAGTACTACCCCTTCATGGGAGAGGATGTCGTAGGTCAGGTCGGCGTTGATGCGGATCTTGCCGCGGCGGTGGGCCCAGCAACCGGTGGACACTGCCACGCCGATGGTGGAGGGGTGGCGGGCCGAGGACTCGATGTTCACCCCCATCACGCTGCTGTTGCCGGTCAGGCCCTGCGGGCCGATGCCGATTTCGTTCAGGCCTTCCTCCAGCAGCTTTTCCATCATGGCCGCGCTTTCGTTGGGGTGGCTGGAGTCCACTTCACGCAGGATGGCCTTCTTCGACAAACGCGCCGCTGTTTCCACCGAGGTCGAAACCCCAACCCCTACCAGCAACGGTGGGCAGGCGTTGACCCCGCGCGAGGTAATTACATCGAAGACGAATTCGGTCACCCCTTCATAGCCTTGCCCCGGCATCAGCACCTTGGCCGAACCTGGCAAGGTGCAGCCGCCACCGGCCATGTACACATCGACAATGCAATGATCGGCATCGGGGATGATCTCCCAGTCCAGCCACGGGATTTTCGAGCCGGTGTTGGTGCCGGTGTTTTTCTCGATGAAGGTTTCCACTGCGTTGTGGCGCAACGGCCCCTGAATGGTGGCTTCCTTGGTGGCGTTTTCGAGGATGCCTTCCATCTCACCCAGCAGCGGGAAGCGTGCGCCGGCCGAGACGAAGTACTGGATCACCCCGGTGTCCTGGCAGCTGGGGCGGTTGAGCTTGTCGGCGTACTCCTGGTTGTCGGCCATCGAGTCGTACACGGCGATGGCCAGCGGGTTGGTTTCGGCTGCACGCAACTTGGCGGTCTTTTCCTTCACGTCACGGGGCAGGCGCTTGCCGATATAGGCGGTGAATTTGGCCATCACGTCGGTAAGCGATGACACGGCGGTTTCTTTGTCCATGATTATTTCCTCACTGCATCTCAAGGTGGGTTCTTTTTGCTGTTATGGAGAGGTCCGGGCGGGGCTCAGCGGCTTGTGGTTCTGCCGGCAGCTGGCCGTCCAGGGCCTGCGCCATGCGTTGCTTGTCCAGCGCACCCACCCAGTGGGCGATGGCCACGGTGCCGACGGCGTTGCCGATGGTGTTGGTGATGGCGCGGGCCTCGGACATGAAACGGTCCACGCCCAACAGCAGCACCATGCCGGCCACCGGGATGTTGTCCATGGTCGCCAGGGTCGCGGCCAGGGTGATGAAGCCCGAACCGGTCACACCAGCGGAGCCTTTGGAGGTGAGCAGCAGCACGCCGAGCACGATCAGTTGATCCATCAGGGTCAACGGCGTGTTGGTGGCCTGGGCGATGAAGATGGCGGCCATGGTGTAGTAGATGCACTGGCCGTCCGGGTTGAAGGTAAGGCCCGAGGGGATCACCAGGCCGACCACCGGCTTGGACACGCCCACTTTTTCCAGTTTGCCCATCAGTTGGGGCACTACCGACTCGGACGAGCTGGTGCCCAGTACCGTGAACAGTTCTTCCTTCAGGTACTTGAGGAACTTCCACAGGTTGAAGCCCGACAACCGGGCAATGGCGCCCAGCACGATCACCACGAACAGGAAGCAGGTCAGGTACATGGTCGCCATCAGCTTGCCCAGCGACACGATCGAGCCCAGGCCATATTTGCCCACGGTGAAGGCCATGGCGCCGCAGGCCGCCAGCGGGGCCACGCGCATGATCATGCCGACGATGAAGAACATGCCGTGGGAAAAGGCTTCCAGCACATCCACCATCGGTTTGCCGCGCGGGCCCAGGTGGGACAGGGCGATGCCGAACAGGGTGCTGAACAGCAGGATCGGCAGGATCTCGTTCTTGGCGAAGGCATCGGTCACGCTGCCGGGTATCACATGCAGCATGAAGTCGATGAAGCCGCCACTGTTGCCGACCGCAGCAGCGGTGTAGGTGGAGATGCTTTTGGCGTCGAGTGTGGCAGGGTCGACGTTCATGCCCTGGCCGGGCTGCACGATGTTGACCACCACCAGCCCAAGCACCAGGGCGAAGGTGGACAGCACTTCGAAGTAGATCAGTGCGCGTACACCGACGCGGCCGAGTTCCTTCATGTTCTCCATCTTGGCGATGCCCAGCACCACCGTGGCGAAGATGATCGGGGCGAAGACCATCTTGATCAGCTTGATGAAGGCGTCACCGACGGGCTTCAAGTCTGCGCCAACCTGTGGCCAGAACACCCCGATCAGCACCCCGAGGGTTACTCCGATCAATACCTGTACGTAAAGCTTGCCGAACAATCGCTTGGCCATTGCCGTCTCCGAATTATTGTTGTGAGTCGGATTTATCTGGCGGCCGGGCTGTTTGTGGGGTGCAGGTCACACCTGGCCTTGGCGGCCGAAGAGCCCAGCGTTTTTGTGGTTAATCACGCAGGGCAAAAGGTAATGGTTTTTCAAAAATGCTGTAATACAATGAAATTCAACTCATTGTTTCCTTCAGGTTAATTATGAATCCGGTATCGGAGCTGGCGTTTTTCACCCAACTGATCCGGGTGGGCAGCCTGGCGGGCACCGCGCGCGAACTGAACCTGACCCCGCCTGCCGTTTCAAAACGCCTGGCGCAGCTGGAACAGCGCCTGGGTGTGCGCTTGCTCAACCGCACCACGCGCAGCATCAGCCTCACCGCCGAAGGCGAGACCTACCTGGTGAATGCCCGCCGAATACTGGGTGAAATCGAAGAAATGGAGCGGCAGGTGTCCAGCAGCCGTGCCGAGCCGAAGGGCCTGTTGCGGGTCAATGCGCCGTTGGGGTTCGGGCGTACCCATGTAGGGCCGGCAGTTTCATCGTTTGCCAAACGCTTCCCGGAGGTGGAGGTGCAATTGCACCTGACCGACCGGCCTATCGCGTTGCCGAACGATGCCATCGATGTGGCCATCCGCTTTGGTGAACTGCCCGACTCGCGCCTGATCGCCCGCAAGATTGCCGCCAACCGCCGTCGGTTGTGTGCAGCGCCTGGCTATCTGGAGGCTCATGGCACTCCGCAAGCCCCCAAGGACCTGGCCAGCCACAACTGCATCGTGTTGCGCCAGAACGACGCCGCGTTTGGCATCTGGCGGCTCAGCCGCGGCAAGCTGAGCGAATCGGTGAAGGTGCATGGCAGCCTCAGCACCAACGACGGCGAAGTGGCCCTGAACTGGGCGCTGGACGGGCAGGGCATCTTGCTGCGGGCCGAGTGGAACCTGGCCGATCATCTGCGCAGCGGGCGTTTGGTGGAGGTGCTGGGCGACTACCACACGCCGCCTGCGGATATTTATGCGGTGTATCTGGAGCGTTTGAACCTGTCGGCGAAGGTGTCGTGTTTTGTCGAGCACTTACGGCAGTTCTTCCGACAGGGCGACAGCCAGGCGACGTGGCAGTAGCGCCGCTGCCGCCTTCTTTTTGGTGGCAACTGTCTTGCACAAAACCTGAAGCTGGCGCAATCACTGTGGGAGCGGGCAAGCCCGCGAAGCAGGCTGTGCGGAGGATGGCACGGGCTTCGCCCGTGTTCGCGGGCATGCCCGCTCCCACAGTGATTGCGCCAGCTTCAGGTAGGGTGAAAGACCGTCAGTTGCTACTACCAGCGATAGGTCAGGTCGGCGGTCACGGTACGCCCCGTTCCCAACAGGCAGGCCACCGTGGCGAAGCAGCCGGCCACGTAGTATTTGTCGGTCAGGTTCTTCACGTTGAGTTGCGCCGACAGCCCTTGCAGGCTGTTGTTGGCCTTGCCGAAGTCATAAGACAGCATGGCATCGACCAAGGTGTAGCCCGGCACTTCAAAGGTGTTCTGCGCATCGCCATAAGTGGCCCCGGTATAGCGCACGCCCAGGCCGCCGCCAAGCCCGGCCAGTGGCCCGCCTTGCAGGGTGTAGTCGACCCACAGCGAGGCCAGGTGGCGCGGCACACGGACCGGCGCATTGCCCTTGTTGCTGACACCCAGCGCGTTCGGGTTGTCCTTGGTTACCTCGACATCGTTGTAGGTGTACGCCGTGATCAAGTTAAGCCCCGGCAGCGGTTTGGCCACGCCTTCCACCTCGACCCCGCGTGAGGTCACTTCACCCTGCTGCACGCTGAAACCCGGGTGATCGACATCGGAGGTGGCCACGTTCTGCCGGCGCAGGTCGAAGGCCGCTACCGTGAGGTAGTTTTCGCTGCCGGGTGGCTGGTACTTGATGCCCACTTCATATTGCTTGGCGGTTTCCGGCTCGAACGGGGAGCCGTCGAAGCTGTTGCCGGCGGCCAGCTTGAACGACTCGCTGTAGCTCACATAGGGGAACAGGCCCATGTCGAAGCTGTAGCCGAACGAGGCGCGAGCGGTGGTGGCCTCGTCGGTGATCACCTGGTGGCTGCCGAGGATGCGGTTGGTGCTGTCCTGGCGTGCCCAGTCGTGGCGTACGCCAAGGGTGGCGACCCAGTTGTCGAGGTGCAGTTGGTCTTGCAGGTACAACCCGACCTGGCGGTCGTCGCGGGCGGTGGACAGCAGCGAGGTGTAGCGCGAAGTGTCGATGGTTACGCCGCGTGCCGGGTTGTAGATGTTGATCGACGGCGCGTCGCCGTGCTGCACGTCCTGGTTGCGGTGACCGCGCAGGTAGTCGGCCCCCAACAGCACGTCATGGCGTACAGGGCCGGTGCTGAAGTTGGCCAGCAGCTGGTTGTCCAGGGTGTAGTTGTCGCTTTCGTAGTCACGCAGCTCGTAATAACGGGCCAGGGTGTTGCCATTGATCACGCCACTGTTGCGGAACAACTGGTCCTGGTAACCGTGCATGTGGCTGTAACGGAAGTTCTGCCGGAAGCTGAAGGTGTCGTTGAAGCGGTGGCTCAGCTCGTAACCCAGGTTGTTCATTTCTGATTGCTCGCGGTCGAAGCCCGGCTCGTTCAGCGAGCGGTGGCGGGGTACCCGGCCGTTGGGGTTGGAACCGTCGAACAATGAGTAGGCCATGTTCGAGGTGAACAGGTTGGTGTTTTTCTGGTACGACGCCAGCAGGGTCAGGCTGGTGTCTTCGTTGGGCGCCCAGGTCAGGCTGGGCGCAACGTACTGGCGGTCGTCCTTGATGCCGTCGATTTCGTTGTCGGCATCGCGGCCGAGCATCACCAGGCGGTAGGCCAGGGTGCCCTGGCTGTCGAGCAGGTCGCCGACATCCAGGCTCAGTTGCTGGCGGTCGTGGTTGCCCAGTGACAGGCCCACTTCACGGTGGGCGGTGAACAGCGGTTTTTTCGAGACCAGGTTGACCATACCGCCAGGCTCACCCTGGCCGTAAATCACCGAGGCAGGCCCTTTGAGGACCTCGATGCGCTCCAGGCCAAAGGGCTCGGGGGCATAGTAGCCGGTGTTGTTGTTGCGCAGGCCGTCGGTGTAGGCATCGCTGTTGATCTGCTGGAAACCGCGCACCATCAAGGTGTTGTCGGTGGGGTTGTTGCCGGACACGTTGGTGTGCACGCCAGCGGTGTAGCTCAGGGCTTCGGTAATGGTCTGCGCACCCTGGGCCTTGATCCGGTCACGCGTTACCACCGACACGGACGCCGGGGTTTCCAGCAACGCGCTGTCGGTCTTGCTGGCGCTGCTGGCGCGGGTGGCCAGGTAACCGTCCACGGCGCCGTAGGCACTGTCGCGGCGGGCATCGACGCTGGTCGGCGCCAGTTGCAGGCCTGCGCCTTGTGCCGCAGGTTGCAGGCGGTACTGGCGTTCGCCTGTGGGTACGGCGACCAGGCCACTGCCTTGCAGCATGCGCTCAAGCGCCTGCTCAGGGGTGTAGTCACCTTGCAGCGGGTTGCTGGCCTTGCCTTGGCTGAGCGCGCCGTCGCCGACGATGTAGATGCCGGCCGCACTGGCCAGGCGGTTGAGCTGCTGGGTCAGCGGGCCAGAGGGCAGGTCGTAGCGGCGCGTGGTTTCGTCGGCCATCACGGTGGTGGCAGCGAGCAACGGCAGGGCCAGCAGCAGAGGGCGCAAGGTGAACGGGAGCAGGGGCATGGGTGTTCCTTGTGGGGGCAGATGAAGCTGGGTGTTCATCTGCTAATCCGAACGAGCGCGGCAAAACCGGAACACCCCCGTGCCAAAAAAAGCGCGCGTTCAGCGCGGCTCGATGCTGTACCACCAAGGCAAGGTCCTGTGCACCTTGATCGGCAATGCGCTTTCGAGCATGGCCAAGGTGCGTTCCGGGTCATCGGCCGGGAAGCTGCCCATCACCCGCAGCGCCCGCACTTGCGGGTCGACACCCAAATGACCGGGCAGGTAGGCACGCAGCTGTTCGACAAATTCGCCAAGGCTGATGTCGCTGGCCAACAGCCGACCCTCGCGCCAGGCCTGGCGTGATTCGTCTACCGCGCGCGGTGCTTGCACACCGTGACGGTCGAAGTCCGACTGCCAGCCGGCAGCCACTACCAGGCTGTCGGTGCCCTCTGCGGGGTGCAGGCGCACCGCACCGTCGAATACGCTCAGGCGTGCGGACTGGTCGCGCTGCCACACGCTGAAACGGGTGCCCAGTGCTTGCAGGCGGCCTTGGCGAGTGTCGATCACGAAGGGACGGCTGTCGTGGGCGGTTTCTATCAGCACTTCGCCTGCCAGCAGCTCCAGGCGGCGCAGGCTGGGGCGGTAGTCGATGTTCAAGGCGGTCGAGCCGTTCAGCCACACCAGGCCGCCGTCCGGCAGGCGCAGGCTTCGTATTTCACCCGTGGCGGTGCGCTGGTCGGCGCTGAGCGCCAGCAGCTGTTGCCGGGCAGCAGGTACACGCCAACCGGCCAGGGCCAGCAGGCCGCCACCGCAGAGCAAGCCGAGCAGGCCAACGGCTCGTCGGCGGTCGAGGTCGGTACGGCGCACGCTGCCCAATGCCTGTAGCGAGGCATCGGCTTGCAGCTTCAGCGGGGTAAAGCGCTGGCTGATGCGTTCCACATGGGCCCACGCCACCTGGTTTGCGCTTGCGGCGCCCAGCCATTGTTGCCAGCGCCGCTGCAATTGCTGGTCTTGCGGGGCGGCGAGCAACTGCGCATACCAGTTCGCGGCGGCCTGCAAGGTGGCGTGGTCCGGGCGCTCACTGGCAATCATGGCAGGTCCAGTTCCAGCAACAGGCACTGGTACATCGCCTGGGCCATGTACTTGGTCACGCTGCGCTCGGACACCTTCAGTTGCCGGGCGATCTCCCGGTAGCCCAGCCCCTGGACCTGAGCCAGCAGAAAGGCCTGGCAGACCTTTTCCGGCAAGCGTGCAAGCATCCCCTGTACCTGCTCCAGTGCTTCGAACACCAGCGCGCGCTCTTCTTCGCTCGGCGCCAGTGGTTCAGGCAGGGCCGCCAGGGCATCAAGCCAGGCCTGCTGCAAGTGCTGGCGGCGCCAGAAGTCGATGCACAGGTGACGGGTGACGGTGCTCAGGTACGCCCGCGCATGTTGTTCGGTCTGAAACTGCTGCGGCTTGCTCAGCAGGCGCACGAACACATCATGGGCCAGGTCGGCGGCATCGCTGGCGTTGCCCAGGCGCTTGTGCAGCCAACCGCGAATCCAGCCGTGGTGGGCGGTGTAGTAGGTGTGGACTTGCTGGCTGTAGGCGGGGTCGAGGCGCGACATCGGGGCATCCTTTCGCTGTGCGACAAGGTCTCATATGAGAATTTTTCGCAATAGTAGGGCAGGGATTATGGTTACAGCAACAGGAGGTCGGGCTTTCTCGCACGCAGCTTGCGCAAAGCAATTGCGAAGTCAGACAGTAGTCAGGTTAAATGAGAGTCATTATTAAAGACGCTCTTATCGGTCCAACCCATGTCCAGCGCTGACCCTTCCCTGCAAAAAGCGGTGCATACGCTTTACGAGGACCATCATTCCTGGTTGTGCGGCTGGCTGCACAGCAAGCTCGGCTGCATGGACCATGCGGCGGACCTGGCCCAGGACACTTTCATTCGGGTGCTGACCCTGCGCAAGGCGGCGGAACTGCGCCAGCCACGGGCCTATTTGAGCAGTGTGGCCCGCAGCCTGATGATCGACATGTTTCGCCGTCGCGCCCTGGAGCAGGCCTACCTGGAAACCCTCGCGGCCCGGCCCGAGCATGTGGAGGTTTCGCCCGAGGCGCGCCTGTTGATCATCGAGACCCTGCTGGAAATTGATCGGCTACTCGATGGCCTGGGCACGCGTACCCGCGAAATCTTCCTGATGGCCCAGCTCGATGGTTTGAGTTATGTCGAAATCGCTCAGCGCCTCGATGTTTCGCTGACCACGGTCAAGAAGCATGCAGTGCGTGCCCTGACCCATTGCCTGATGCTGGCCGAGGCGTAAACGGTGGCGGGTACAGAACCGCTGGACCGCAACACGCTGGAGGCTGCCGCGCACTGGTACGTCGAGTTGCGCTGCGAGCCCGATGAAGCCACGCAAGCTGCGCATCAGCGCTGGTTGCTGAGTGACCCGCGACACGTGCAGGCCTGGGAACGCCTGGCTCGCCTACAGGGCAAGCTGGCGCAGGTGACGCCCGGTATCGCACGGCCGACGTTAAGCAGTGCCAGGGCCAAACGACGCGAAGTGCTAAAGGTGCTGTCGGTACTGTTGGTGGCGGGCGCGGCAGGTGGGGCGGTGTTGCGTGATGGTGGCGTTGCACGGCTGATGGCCGACGTGCGCACGGGCGTTGGCGAGCAACGCGCGTTGCGGCTGGACGATGGCAGCCAATTGCAATTGAACACCGACACGGCTGTTGATATTCACTACGGCGCCGAGTGGCGCGCGCTTGAGTTGTTGCGGGGGGAAATTCTGGTACAGACCGCATCGGATGCACTTTCCCGCCCATTCATCGTACACACCGGGCAGGGCAGTATTCGCGCGTTGGGAACGCGATTCACCGTGCGTTGCGACAACGATTTCACGCGGGTTTGCGTGCTGGAACATGCGGTGGAAGTACGCAGCGCACAGGCCATCGCAGCTGTGCGGGTGGATGTTGGGCAACAGCTTGAATTCAGTGCCGGGAAGATGGGCAACGTGACACCGCTGGCGGCGATGGCAGACGCATGGGCACGCGAGATGCTGATCGTGGATGACTGGCGCCTCGCCGATGTCGTGAGCGAGCTGCAGCGGTATCGGCCCGGGTACCTGGGTTGTGATGAGGCCGTGAGCGGGTTGCGACTGTCCGGGGCGTTTCACCTGGGCGATATCGATATTGTCCTGGAAAACCTCACCACCACGCTGCCTGTGCGCATTCGTCGTTTCAGCCGGTACTGGACGCGTGTAGAAGCGGCCTGAAGCCCGCCGTGATTTTTTTACCAGGGGGTTATCGATTTTCGCGCTCGTTCGACTTGTAGGTAGACGCGCACCAAGCGCAATGAAAAAACTGCCGCAGGGCGAAAGGAAACCGCATGCTCGCTGTCAACGATTGCAACCGCATCCTATTGATCAACTCGACCAAAACCAGACTGGCGCGAGCAGTGAATCACGCATTGTTCAGCGTGGCACTGGCCACGCCACTCGCCACTGTCATGGCGGTCAGCCCTGCCATGGCGCAAAGCCAGGCTGAAGCTTCGTTCGACATTGCCGCCGGCCCAATGGCCTCGGCGCTCACGCAGTTTGCTTCGGCAGCGGGGGTGACGGTGTCATTCGAGCCGTCATCGGTGCAGGCGTTGCAATCGCCAGGGCTGCATGGGCGCTACAGCGCCGATGCCGGCCTGCGCCAGTTACTGGCAGGTAACCGGTTGCAGGTGGTCAAGCAGGCCAATGGCAGCTACTCGCTGCTGCCAATGGTCGGTGACGACTCGACCTTGCAGCTTGATACCACCAGCGTAACCGGCGCGGCCGTGGAGTCTGCCTATGGGCCGGTGAATGGCTACGTGGCCAGCCGCAGTGCCACCGGGACCAAGACGGATACGCCCATCCTGGAGATTCCCCAGGCCATCAACGTGGTCACCGCCGACCAGGTGCAAGCTCAGGGCGCGCGCAACCTGACCCAGGCACTGCGCTACACCCCGGGCCTGTCTACCGGCGGCTTTACCGACCGCAACAGCATCGCCGACGAAATCACCAGCCGTGGTTTTGCCCCGACCCCGCTGTACCTGGACGGTGCTTACATTCCATACGCCGGTAGCCTGGGCGGCGCGCCGCAGATCGACCCCTACACGCTGGAACGCATCGAAGTGCTCAAAGGCCCCTCGTCGGTGCTGTACGGGCAAAACCAGCCCGGTGGGCTGATCAACATGGTTTCCAAGCGCCCGACCCGTGAGCAACGTAGCCAGGTCAAGCTTGGCGCCGGTAGCTATAACCGGGTCAACGGTGCCTTCGACACCAGCGGGCCACTGGATGAGCAGAAGGTGTTCACCTATCGCCTGGTTGGCGTTGCCGACAAAGGCAACGAAATGGTCGCTCACACGCACAGCGAACGCTTGTTGCTGGCGCCTAGCCTGACCTGGGCGCCGAACGAGGACACCTCCCTGACGTTGCTGGCGCAAGTGCAGCGCGATGATGGCCTTGCCGACTATCAATCGCTGCCGATGATCGGCTCGCTCAAGCGTGGTCCGACTGGCCAGAGGATCGACCGCGACTTCTTCTCGGGCGATTCCCACTACAACGATTACAAGCGCGACCAGTACGTTCTGGGTTACGACTTCAGCCACCGTTTCAACGATGACCTGGCCTGGCGCTCAACGGCGCGATACACCGATGTACGTGACCGCTACAAGGGTTTTTACCTGCGCAGCTTCGTGACCGAGGGCGATGTGGTCGACTACACCCGCGCCAACCGGGTCAAGCTCGATTGGCGCCAGCACAATATCGCGTACACCATCGATAACAACCTGGAATACAAGTTCAACACCGGGGCGCTGCAACACACCTTGCTGACGGGCGTGGACTACCGCCATTTCTCGCGCAAGTACGATGGCTACAACGCCTACAACGTGCTGCCGGTCGACCTCTATGGCAAGAACAACTACCCCACCGGCAACGTGACCCCGGTGCTGGATACCCGTTGGGACAACACCGTGCGCCAGACCGGTGTCTACTTGCAGGACCAGATCAAGCTGGACAACTGGATCCTGACGGTAGGCGGGCGCCAGGACTGGGCTGAAATCGACAACAAGGACCTGCTGGCGCACAGCATTGCCTCTCAGCGCGACAACAAGTTCACAGGGCGCATCGGCCTGACCTATGTCACCGAGTTCGGCCTGGCGCCGTATGTCAGCTACTCCCAGTCGTTCTTGCCCACCTTGGGCACTGCAGCGCCCGAGCGTGGCGGCAAGGCGTTCGAGCCTACCGAAGGCGAGCAATACGAAGTGGGGCTGAAGTATCAGCCATTCGATGGCACCTTGTTCACCGCTTCGGTATTCCAGGTGAAGCAGAAGAACGTGCTGACCGGTGATACCGAGTACCCGCAGTACGAATCGCAAAATGGCGAGGTGCGTTCGCGTGGGGTGGAGCTGGAGCTCAAGTCCAGCATCGAGAACGTCGATGTACTGGCCGCTGCCACCTACATCGACTCGTTCTACACCAAGAGCACCTACGGCGACCAGGGCAACCGCAACGAGTCGCAGGCCCCTGTGTCGGCCACCTTGTGGGTGGATTACCACTTCACCCAGGCCGTGCTCAACGGCCTGTCCTTCGGCGCGGGTGCCCGGTACACCGGCCGCAAGCCGGGTAACTCGGCCAACACGTTCGATGTACCGGCCTTTGCCGTGTACGACGCTACCGTCAGCTACGACCTGGGCAAGCTCGACCCCAGCCTGCGCGGCCTGCAGGCCAGTGTGAATGTGCAGAACATCTTCGACCGCGAGTATGTATCGGACTGCAACTACGCGTTTGGCTGCTATTACGGGCAGGAGCGGGTGGCGTCGGTGGAGATGACGTACGACTGGTGATCAAGCCCCCACGCCACGCGTTATACTCCGCGCCATTTTGCCAATGGCCGGAGTACGCTATGCGCCAGGTTTTGCTCATCGTCGATGTCCAGTCCACCTTCAGCCCGCCCGAGTGGCTGGTCGATGGTTTGCGGCGGTTGTCAGCGAATATCCCTACCATTGCCTCGGTCGAGTTGCATGACGAACAGGTCACACCGTTCGAGCGGCAACTCGGCTGGCACCCGGCGGCTGAGGACGAGAGCCTGGTCGAAGCCGACCAGGTCTTTATCAAGCATGGCTACGGGCAGAGCGCCGAAGCTATCGAGTACATTCGGCAGCTGGGTGTAGAGCGGGTGCTGGTGTGCGGGCTGCAGACCGAAACCTGCGTGCTGGCCGCTGGCTTTGCCCTGTTCGATGCGGGGCTGACGCCTACCCTGGTGACGGACATGACCGTAGGCTCTTCGCTGGACCGTTCGGGCAAGCTGGGCATCGCGTTGTGGCAGCATCACTTCCGTCAAGTCACTACCTCGGTAGAGGTACTGGCCGAACTGGCCGGACAGGCCTGACGCATGTAATCACTTTGCCATCAGCGGGCGCCAATGAGTATCATTGTCGATTGTTGTCCGCTGATCGAGAAGGATCTCCATGCTGAAAAAGCCTTACCTGGCAGCTGTCCTGCTGCCTGTTGCAATGCTCTGGGGCAACTTTGCCCACGCCTTTACCGATGGTACTGACCGTTCTGTCACCCTGGAAAAGACCGCGCAGACCTTCGTGGTGCAGAAGGACGGTAGCTACCGTGTGGATGTAGACAGCGTCATGCTGATCAACGAAGAGCGCGCCATCAAGGCCAATGCCGAACAGCCGTTAAGCTACAACCGTTCGTTAGAAACGCTGGAGGTGCTGGAGGCGTACACGCAAAAGCCCGACGGCCGCAAGGTGCAGGTGGATGCCGCGCACATCAAGGAGCAGCAGGAGCGCGCCTCTGCGCAGGCGCCGATGTTCCAGGACTCGGTCAACAAGGTGGTCATCTTCCCCGAGGTGGCGGTGGGCGACCGGCTGGTACTGCGTTATCAACGTAACCGCACGACACCGCTGTTCCCAGGGCACTTCGAAGACATTACCGCGCCGCAGTTTCACCCGGTCGGGCAGTTTTCGCTGACCTATGACTTGCCGCAGGATATGCCGCTGCAGGCCGATGCCCGCGGTTTCAAGGCATCGTCACCTGCCACCGGGCAAGGGCGCACAGTGTATCGCTGGGACTACGTGCCGGCGGCGCGGGTGCGCATCGAGACCGGGGCGGTGTCGTACCTGGACTACGGCCACTACCTGGCGGTGTCGACCTTCTCCGGCTTCAAGGATTTCGCCCAGGCGTATCAGGCCAGGGCTACGGTCGAGGTCACGCCACAGATCAGCGACCTGGCGAAGCGCCTGACAGCGGGTTTGCCCACTGCGCGGGAAAAGGCGCTTGTCCTCAGTGACTGGGTGCGCGAGAACATCCGCTACGTGGCGGTGTATGTCGGTGCTGGCGGGGTAGTGCCGCATGCCGCGCAAACCGTGCTGGACAACCGCTACGGTGACTGCAAGGACCATGTCGCGTTGCTGGAAGCGCTGTTGAGCGCGGCGGGTATCAAGAGCACACCCGCGCTGGTGAACCAGGGCAATGCCTATGTGTTCCCCAAAGTGCCGACCTTGGGTGTACTGAACCATGTGATCACCTATGTGCCAAGCCTGGACCTGTACCTGGACTCGACCGACCCGTCGATAGCAGCGGGTTACCTGCCGCTGACCGTGCTGAACAAGCGTGTGCTGCTGACGGCCACCGGCGAGTTTGGCAAAACCCCGGCCATGCAACTGAACCAGGTTTCCAGTGACTTGTTGTTCAAGGTAAAGGCCGATGGCGCCGCCGACTTCACCCACGTGTCGACGGTGAAGGGTTGGGCCAGCGAGATGAGCCGCTTTGGCGTGAAACTGATGAAGCCGGCAGACCGCGACATGCTGGTGGAAAGAGTACTGGCTGCTTATGGCCAGCGTGGCAGCGGTTCGTTCAAGGTTGCACCGCCTGCTGCCAACGGCGACTTTGTCAGCACCGTAGACGGGCACACGGAAAACCTGGTCAACCTGCCAGGGCCAGTGGGCGTGGCGACCCTGACCAGCCTGGCGGGCGGTATTTCGCAGAGCGTGTACAGCTTCACGCTGGAGAAGGAACGCAGCCAGCGCTTCGTGTGCATTTCCAACGATGTGGTGGAAACTTCGCGCTTCGAGTTCCCGGCCCAGGTCAATGTGCTGGCGATTCCCAAACCTGTGAAGTTGCAGGATGGCAACGTCGATTACAGCGCCCGCTACACCCAGGAGGGCAATGCGGTGGTGGTGGAGCGGCGTTTCAGGTTCAGCCGGCCGGACGTGGTATGTACGCCTGAGGACTTCACGGCCATGAAACCGGCGCTGGAGGCGATGGTCCGCGACCTGCAGAGCCAGATCATCGTGCAGGCGGGGTAGGCCGTTTGAGAAACTGGGGCCGCTTTGCGGCCCATCGCCGGCAAGCCAGCTCCCACAAGTACTGCACAATTCTTCAGCATTGCGCGGTCCCTGTGGGAGCTGGCTTGCCGGCGATGAGCTGCGCAGCAGCCCCCAGGTACGTCAGCTCAAGCGGAGGTGGCGCGCTCGGCTGCATCTGCCCCGCGCGCCGGGTTCTGCTTGTTCCTGCGGGTGAGTAGAAGGCGCAACAGGCTATTCCAGCAGTAGGCCACCAGCACCCCGCCGGCCAGTGCCAGGGTTACCTCGAACAGCGGGTGATTGAAAATACGGTCTGCCAGCGACTGGAACTGGAAATGCGTCAGGTAGATATACAAGGTTGACGAGGCAATCACCGCACCTGCCCGTGCCACCAGGGCAGGCACTGGCACCGAGCGCACCCAGATCAGGGCCAGCATCGCCGGCAGGGCGATATCGATATAGCGCGAGAACGCCTGCCAGCCCACGCCAGCAATTGCCATCAGGTCCAGCTCGCCGACCACCAGCACCGCCACCGCGCTGGCCACCCATTTACGCGCGGTAGTGTCGGCATGGTGCACCGCCATGCCCAACACCATGACGGCCAGGAAGTGCTGTGGTACCCGGTTGAACAGCGCACCGGCGTCGAACACGAAGCGGCTGACCAGCACATCCACTGCCACCAGCGCACAGGTCGCAATGATCAGGCAGCGGAACGGGTCGGCAAGGACCACCTGGCGCACACGTCGGATCGACAACACCAGGCCGATGATCAGGATCATCTGTACCAGCACTTCGATGTACCAGTAATTGAACACACTGACCTCGCTGGCCGGGAACCAGTTGGAAACCAACAGCAGCGATTGCCAGTGCAGCTGGTCGAACACCAGCTGGATCAGCGCGGTGTACAGCACCGTTGGCACCACGATGGCTGCCAGCGACCTGAGCAGTGTGCGCGCATCGCCACGTTCTTCGATGGCCTTGAGCTGGAACCGCGCCAGGCTGATGCCGGAAACCAGGAACAGCACCGACGTTTCGCCCACGATCAGCCAGTGGTCGAACTCGCTCAGGTGGCCGACCACGATCAGGATGATGGCGAGCATGCGCACGAACACCGGCATTTCCATCACCCGCCAAGGGCCATTGGGCGGTGCGCTCAGCTCGGCCAGCTGGCACACCGGCAGGGTTTCCCAACGTTCAGGGAGGTGACCGATCAGCTCCTCCAGCACGCGTGAGGCCTGCACGAACGACAGCGAGTCGCCGCCCAGTTCGACGAAACTCAACCTGGCGTCCAGGCGTGGCACCTGGAGGATGCGCGCCCAGGCGGTGCTCAGCTTTTCCGCCAGTGGAGACAGGAGCACGTTGGCCGTGTCGTCAAAGGGCGCAGGCAGGGCGCGTTTGTCGAGCTTGCCGTTTGGGGTGAGCGGCAGGGCATCGAGGTACACGAAAAGCGCCGGCACCATGTAGTCCGGCAGTTGGCCGCTGAGCGCCTGGCGCAGTTCATCGGCGGTGGTGGGCTTGCGGCTGACGCAATAGGCAACCAGCCGGATCGAGGCGCTGTCGTGGTTGGCCACGACCACGCATTGCCCGATGTGTGGGTGGCGGGTGATGGCGTTTTCGATTTCCGCCAGCTCGATGCGATGGCCACGGATTTTCACCTGGCTGTCGCCGCGTCCCAGAAAACGGGCGCTGCCATCGGCCAGGTAAGTGCCCAGGTCACCCGTGCGGTAGCAGCGGTCGCTTGGGTCGCCGGTGAACGGGTTGGCGACGAACTTGGCCTCGGTCAGTGCCGGGTCGCCCCAATAGCCCTGGGACAGGTACGGGCTGCGTATCAGGATTTCGCCCGTTTCCCCTTCGCTGACCAACTGGTTGGCCGGGTTGACCACCAGCAACTGTGCATTGGCGATGCCCTTGCCCAACGGGACACGCGCATTGTCGGCGCGCGGGTCAAGCGTATGGAAGGCCATTGCTTGTGGTGTTTCGGTGGTGCCGTAGAAGTTCACGTTGACGGCGTTGGGCGCAATGGCGCGGATCTGTTGGTACAGCGCCGGGCTGAGCGCATCGCCGCCCCAGAACAGGTAGCGTAGCCGGTCGAGTACCTGGCCATTCAGGTGTGCGCCGGTTTCGATCAGCTTGCCCAGTGGCGGGGTGAGGTGGATCACGCTCACGTTGTGCTGGTGAATCCAGTTGGCCAGCCGGGACGGGTCGGTCAGGGTTGACTGGGCAGGGCAGGCGATGGTCGCGCCAATCGACAGAGGCGTGAACACGTCGCGGTACACCGGGTCGTGGCCCAGGCCGGAAAGCAGGGAGAAGGTGTCGGCCTGGGTGAAGCCATGCTGGCGTACATGCCAGTCGATGAAGTGCACCAGCGGCGCGTGATGGGTGACGATGCCCTTGGGTTCGCCGGTGCTGCCCGAGGTGAAGGTGATGTAGGCGGGGTGTTCGGGGTTTACGACGGGCAGCGCCACAGGCAGGTTGGGGAAGGCTTGCAGTGCGTCTGCGGGGGCTTGCGGCACCGTAACGACAAGAGGGCCGTCGGTATCGACGGTTGCCTCGCCACAGCGCAGGACCACGGCCGGCCCCAATGTGCGGACGATCTGTGCAATGCGCGCAGGAGGGTAGGCGGCGTCGGCCACGGTAAAGGCCAGGCCAGCCCGCAGGCAGCCGAGCATGGCGTATACCAGGGCGGCGCTGCGGCTGGCGACGATGACCACACGATCGGTGCCGCTGGCAGCGTTTTCTACCAGATAGGCGGCAACGCCCTGGCTGATCTGCGCGAGTTGTGCATAGCTGCAGGTGGTGTGCTGGGCGATGATGGCGGTGGCATCCGGGCAGCGACCGGCCTGATCGAGGAACGCGTGGTGAATAGGCTGCTCGGCACGGTACTCCAGGCACAGCGTCGGGTTCGGGCGCAGGTCCTGCATGATGGGTAAGGGCTCCGCATGAACGTTGGGGCTGGCTGGTAGCACAACGCTAGTGCAGGGTGGCTGATGGCGCCAATGTCGCGCGATAGCCGGGCGCGTGTCCTGCGCAAAACCTGAAAGGTTGCGCGATCATTTCTCTGCATTGGACGCACTAATTTTCCCGCAGCGCCCTACGTCTACTTGAAAGCCCCCCTGCACCACGTGCACAGCGGCATCCATCATTCAAGGAGACAGGCAATGACTTCCGTTTTCGACCGCGACGATATCCAGTTTCAGGTAGTGGTCAACCACGAAGAGCAATACTCGATCTGGCCCGACTACAAGGCCATCCCCAACGGCTGGCGTGCCGTGGGCAAGAGCGGCCTGAAGAAGGAATGCCTGGCCTACATCGATGAGGTCTGGACCGACATGCGCCCACTGAGCCTGCGCCAGAAAATGGCCGAAGCCGCCGCCCAGTGACCGCACTGAACCTGCTGTGCCTGCCGTATTCCGGGGCCAGCGCCATGGTTTACAGCCGCTGGCGGCGCAAGCTGCCGGCGTGGCTGCAGGTGCGCCCGGTGGAGCTGCCCGGGCGTGGCGCACGCATGGCCGAGCCGTTGCACACCGACATGCAGGCGCTGGCCCGGCAACTGGCCGCCGAGCAGCGCCTGGCGGCCAATGGGCCCTATGCGTTGCTCGGCCATAGCCTGGGGGCGTTGCTGGCCTTCGAGCTGGCTCATGAACTGCAAGCGCTGGGCTGTCCGTCGCCACTGGCATTGTTTGCCTGCGGTACCGCAGCCCCGACCCGGCGCGAGGATTACGATGGCAAGGACTGGCGCGAGCCCAAGAGCGACGCCGAGCTGATCAGCGAGTTGCGCGAGCTTCAGGGTACGCCCGAGGAAGTGCTGGCCAACGCCGAGCTGATGAGCCTGACCTTGCCGACCTTGCGCGCGGATTTTCTGCTCTGTGGCACTTACGCCTACCGTCAGCGGCCGGCCCTGCAGTGCCCGCTGCACGTGCTGGGCGGCGCGGACGACCGGGCCAGCGAAGAGCAGTTGCAGGCCTGGCGCAAGGAATCCCATGGTGACTTCTCGCTGCAGATGTTCCCGGGTGGCCACTTCTTCATCCATGAGCACGAAGACCCCGTGCTCGACGCGTTGACCGCATCACTGCAGCCGCTTCGGCTGTCCGCCTGATTGACGTTGCCGCTTGCCTGGGGGAGGCTAGGCCTTTTTCCAGGCAAGGGGCAGACAATGCTGATCGATCCACACAAGGCCGCACTGCTGGTCGGTGAACAGCCCTGAACGGCCGGTTACTGGCCGCCGGGTTGATGGCCCTGGCGCTGCTGCAAGGCTGCGTCGGGCACCGTGAGGAAGCGCCCGAGGCGGACCCGGCCAAGGTCCGTGCGCAACTGTTGCGGCTATTGCCGGCCCAGACCAGGGACCGCGAGGGCTGGGCCAGGGACATTCAGGTGGCGTTCGAAACCCAGCGCATTACCCCGAGCAAAAGCAACCTGTGTGCGGTGCTGGCCGTGACTGAACAGGAATCCACTTTCAGCGCCGACCCGCAGGTACCCAACCTGGGGCGTATCGCCCGCGAGGAAATCGACCGCCGCGCCGCGCGCCTGCATATCCCCAAATTGTTGGTCGACGGTGCGCTGAAAACACCCTCGGGCAACGGCCAAAGCTACCAGCAGCGCTTGCAGGCAGTGCGCAGCGAGAAGCAGTTGAGCGAGCTGTACGACGAGGTGATAGCCCGTGTGCCGTTGGGCAAGACCTTGCTGGACGGGCTCAACCCGGTGCACACCGGCGGGCCGATGCAGGTCAGCATCGACTTTGCCGAAAAGCACGCGCAGGGCTACCCCTACAGCCACGATGGCAGCATTCGCCAGGAGGTATTCAGCCGGCGTGGCGGCATGTACTTCGGTATTGCCCACCTGTTGGGCTACCCGGTCAACTACGAGCGCCAGCTTTACCGTTTTGCCGACTTCAACGCCGGTTGGTACGCCAGCCGTAACGCGGCCTTCCAGGCGGCACTGAGCAAGGCGACTGGCGTGACGCTGGCCTTGGATGGCGACCTTGTTGCGCCGGGGGCGATCATGCCAGGGAGCACTGAACTGGCTGCGCGCAAGCTGGGGGTGAAGCTGGGGCTGCGTAATCCGCAGATTCGCAGCCAGCTCGAAGAGGGCGACAGTTTGGCGTTCGAGGACAGCAAGCTGTACATCGGGGTGTTTGCCTTGGCAGATGCCAAGGCTGGCAAGCCGGTGCCACGGGCGGTGTTGCCGGGGATCGAGCTGAAGAGCCCGAAGATCACCCGCAAGCTGACCACGGCGTGGTTTGCCGGGCGAGTGGATGAGCGCTATCAGAGGTGCATGAAGCGGTAGCATTGTGTTGTCTGTACCGGCCTCTTCGCGGGCAAGCCCGCTCCCACAGGAATGCCGCTGGGACTGAGAGCGGTAATAGGCTCAAGGCCCTCACAATGCAACCAGTGAACCCAGGGGCTGCGCGGTCCCTGTGGGAGCGGGCTTGCCCGCGAAGAGGCCAGCACAGGCGGCATCAGCTCTCGCCCAGTGCCCCAACCACCTGGTCTACACTGGCTTTCAACCCGGCAAACGCATCCTCAGGGTCACTCTCCACCACCACCAGCTTCGCCCCGGCAGCCTTGATCACCTCGGCCACCGCCGCGTCCGGTTGCCGATGGTCCAGCACCAGTGCCACATCCTGCGCTTTCAGGTTCTCCCCCAGCGCCTGGAGCGCGGCAGCGTCCCATTCGGTCGGCAGCGGCTGCTCCACCACATCCAGGTTCAAGCCGCTGGCCAGGTAACCCAACCGCTCGGACAAGCTCACCACCGTCAGGTTGTCGACCTTGGCCAGGCGTGTCTGGCTGCTGGCCGATAGCTCAAGCAACTGGCGCTTGAGCCCTGCCAGGTTGCCCTGGATCTTCGCCTTGTCGTCCGGTGCCAGCCGTTCCAGGTCATTGGCTACCACATCGGCCATGCGCCCGAGGTTGGTCGGGTTGAGCCAGGGGTAGGTGCCGTAGGCATCATCACCTGTGACCGCAATGCCGGGCAGCGCGCCATCTACCGGGCGTGCGGCATCGATTTCGACGATGCGGATGTTGCTGCGCCGGGCCATCGGGTACAGCGGGTCGTCACGCCAGATCGAGCGTACACCGATCACCGCGTCGGCCTGCTGTGCGGCTTTCTCCAGGCTGGGGCCACCGCGTGAGCTGAAATACGACGGCTGGCGGCTGGCCGGCAGGTTGGCCGGTGCCGCCCGTTTGAGTTGCACCGCCGTGCCGTCAAGCAGGGCGCTGGCCAGGCTGTGGGTGATGGGCAGGGTGGTCAGCACTTGCGTGGCAAAAGACAGCGACGGCAGGCCGGCCAAGGCCAGCGCCAGGGTCAGGCGTTTCAGGTTCATGCCGGGTTTCCTTGCAGGCGTGGGACGAGGGCGCGGGCCAGGGCGGCCAGGGCAAAGCAGATGCCGGCGACCAGGATGATCGCGGCACCCGACGGCACGGGCAGGTCGAAGATGATCGGCAGCAGGATGCCGAGCAGGGTGCTCAAGGTGGCGATCAGTACCGAGACGAAGAAAAACCCCTTGAGCGACTGGCTGACCAGGCGTGCAGCCGCAGCGGGGATGACCAGCAGTGCACCGACCAGAATGGCCCCGATCACCTTCACTGCGGCCACGGTCACCAGGGTCACCAGCACCACGAACAGGTAATCCAGGGTTTTCACTGCCACCCCGCGCACGGCCGCCAGTTGCGGGTTGAAACTGGCCAGCATGATGCGGTTGTACAGCGGCACGGCCAGAGCCAGCACCAGTACTGCGACGATACCCAGCACCACCAGGTCCTGGCCGCTGACGGTCAGCACCGAGCCGAACAGCACGTTTTCGAGGATGTGCACGTTGATCTTGCCGGCCAGCATCAGCAGCAGGCTGGCGCCCAGCGCCAGCGACACCGACAGGAACACGCCGATCAGCGTGTCGGGTGAAAGACCGGTGCGGTTGCGCAGGAAGTTGAGCAAGATGCCGAACAGCAGGCAGTAGCCGAACAGGCTGCCATAAGGGCCGGTGTAGGGCTCACCGAGCAGGATGCCGATGGCTACCCCGGTCAGTGCAGCATGGCCCACGGCTTCGGAAAAGAACGCAAAGCGCTTGACCACCACCAGGGTGCCCAGGCCGCCCAGTACCGGGCCAATCATCAGGCCAGCCAGCAAGGCATTGACCACGAAGCCGTAGGCCAGAGCCTCAGGCAAGTAACCAGCCGTGGCCCAGTCCTGGACCAGTTGGCGAAATGCTTCAAAACTCATGAGGCAAGGCTCTCGCTACGCGGGTGAACAGAGAACAGGCCAAGCAGGCGCTCTGGTGTGAGGGCCTGGGCCGGCGGGGCATCGAACAACACCTGGCGGCTCAGGCCAGTGACCCGGTCGGCCAGGCGCAGCACGGCCTCCAGGTCGTGTTCTATCCACAGCACTGTGGTGCCGGCCTGGCGCCAGCCCTGCAGTAACTGCTCGAACACCTGGATACCGGCTTCATCGAGGGCCGACATGGGCTCGTCCAGTACCAGCAACTGCGGCTCGGGGATCAGGCCTTGGGCCAACAGCACACGCTGGCGTTCGCCGCCAGACAATGCGCCCATGCGCCGTTTGCGCTTGTCGAGCATGCCGACCCGCGCCAAGGCCGCATCGATGGCCGGCTGCACGCGGCGCGACAAGCCAAGAAAAGCCGGGCGCCGCTGGCACATGGCAGCCATGAAGTCATCTACGGTCATTGGCAGGCCACGGTCGAACTCCAGCGCTTGTGGCACATAACCGATCACCTCGCGCTCACCCGGCCAATGCAGGGTCAGTTGGCCCTGGTGTGGCATTTGCCCGAGCAGGGTCTTGATCAGTGAACTCTTGCCGCCGCCGTTGGGGCCGACGATGGCATGCACGCTCCCGGCAGCAACGCCGAAGCTGACGTGTTCAAGGATGCGTGTACGGCCCAGGGTGAGGTCGACGTCGGCGAACTCGATGCGTGGCCCACAGGCCTTCACCAGGTTGGCGGCGGCGGTCATGCGCGGTTCTCCTGGATGGCGCGCACCACGGTGTCGAGGTTGCGCTTCATCTCCACTTCGTACTTCTCTTTGGTGTATTCACCGTAGGAAATGTGCGTCAGCGGGTACAGGCGTACGCCGGATTCACGCTGGATGGTTTCGACATAGGCGGACGGGAAGTCCATTTCCGAGAAGATCACCTTCACATCCAGGGCTTTGAGCTGGTCGATGGTCTTTTTCAGCTGGGCCGGGCTGGGCTCGATGCCGTGGGCCGGTTCGACCACGGCGGTCACCTCCAGGCCGAAGTCGCGCACCAGGTAGTCGTAGGCGGCATGGATGGTGGCAACCCGGAAGGTGGCGCTGGGCGCTTCGGTTACCTTGGCCAGCGCCTCGGCACGCAGGGCGCGCAGGCGTTTGGCATAGGCGCGGGCGTTTTGCGTGTACAGCTTGGCGTTGTCCGGGTCGAGCTTGCCCAGTTCGCGGGCGATGTTGTTGACCTGGGCGATGGTGGTGCTGATGGACAGGAAGGTGTGTGGGTTGACCACCTTGCCGGCGCCGCGCGCTGCAATGCCCGTGGCTGCCAGCAACGGTACATTCTGGTTGGCTTCGATGGTCGCGATGCCGGGTTTTTCGCTGGCGGCGATCATGCGGTCGGCGAAGTCGTCATGGCCGACACCGTTGAGCACCACCACGTCCAGCGTGCCGATGCGCTTGATGTCCTCGGCCCGTGGCTCGTAGGCATGCGGGTTGAAGCCCGCCGGAATCAGCGGCACCACTTCGGCCTTGTCGCCGACGATGTTGGTCACATAGCTGTAGTAGGGGTGCAGGGTGATGCCAATACGCAGGGGCTTGCCGTTATCGGCCAGGGCCAGTGCCGGCAGGGCAAAGGCCAGGAGCAGGGCGAGGGCGGAGCGGAACATGGGTGGGAGTCCTTGGGTTCAGTGACGGTGTTCGCGGGTAACCCCGGCGTCGTAGTGGCTGACCACTTGCTGCCAACCTGCAGCGATCAAGGCCGCCTGGCCGAGATCGTCCGGGATGACAGCAGCGCTGTCGCGGCGCAACCAGACATCGGCCTGGCCTGTGCTGTCCGCCGGCAGGATCAGCAGCAGGCTGCCGGCGACTTCAGGGGCCTGACTGCGGCCCAGGTAAGCGCCGGATTCCAGCCACGACCACTGATGATTGCCACGGCTCTGGCTCCCGGCATCCACCACGAATGGCGGCAGGCCTTCTTCGGCCAGTGCCTGCACGCTCGGCACGGCGGCGTTTTCTTCACGCAGCAGCTGGATCTCGTCGAAGGCCACCCGCAGGTCGGTGTACAGGCCTTGTTCGGCGGCGGTGAGGTCGCGGCGGGCGTCGATCTGGTGGCTGGCGATGGCCTGTTCGTCTTCGCGTTCGCCACGCAACAGCACCACACTGGCGGCGAGCACCACGATCAGCAGACTGGCCAGCAGCACGTACAGGGTTTCGTGCCCGGCGCCGGCCGGGCGAATCACTTGGGCGCGGCTCATGGCTGGGCGATATCGGCGTAGTCGACTTCCACCACGTGCCCGGGGCCGGCGTCGAACAGCACGTAGAATTCGCCTTCCGGGCGCTTGAAGGTGAGCGTGGAGTCGCCGCCCAGCTTGCCGCCGACCAGTATTTGCTCGTCATAGCCGATCACGTCCAGGGTTACCCCGGCGGCACCGCTGCCGTCCGAGAAGCCACCGGTGCATTTGACCTGGCCGCTGGCCAGTTCTTCGCATTCGCACATCGGGTTGTGTGCCAGGGCAGGGCCCGCGGCCAGTACCAGTAAGGGCAGGGCGAGGGTGCGCATCAGGTGTTTCATTTCTTGCCTCCTTGTTTCTCGAGCCAGGCCACGGTGGCAGGCGATGCCTTGGACAGGGGGACGGATGCCTGGTGCATGCTGCCGTCCCAACCCTCCAGGGTGATCCAGATTTGCGCGTCGGGTTTGGTACGCGGCGGGATGGGCAGGTTGGTGCCCATGCGGTAGGGGGCGCCAAAGAAGATGGTGCCGGCAGCGCGCAGGCTGCGCGGTTTGCCGATGCGCAGGTAAACAGCCTTGACGTCTTTCATGCAGGCTTTGCACAAGGACGCGCTGAAGGACTTGAAGTGACCGGCGGGGCCGTCTTCGCGTGGTGCTTCGTCACGCAATTCAGCCAAGTCCAGCGTGTAAGGGCCGGCCTGGATGCCACTGATCACGTTCGCCCCCAAGCCTGCGTCGCCACGAAACAGCTTGGCGTCGCTGAAATACTTGGGCATGAAGCCCAGCGGGACGAGGATCAGCAGGATGTTCAGATGAAAGCGCCACTTCAGCCACCATTGCTTCAGCGGGCTGGCGGGCACGGCCTGGGCGTGGCTCATGGTTGGGTCTCCAGTGTGGTCTGGCTGCGTGCGGCACGGGGCGCACGGTCACTGCGCTTGAGGGCGGCTGCGGTGGCCTGGGCGGTACGCTTGGTCCAGATCAGCAAGCCGCTGAGCACCATCAAGGTGAGTACCAGGCCGAAGAAGAACCAGATCAGCTTGATGGGCAAACCGCCAAAGTCACCGGTGTGCAAGGGGCGCATGGACTCGGTGACGAATTCCAGCGTGGAGCGGTCGCTGAGCAGGAACTGGCTGTCGACGTTGCTGGTGTAAGGGTTGACCGCTGCACTCTGGAACATCAGCGGATACCAGCCGCGCCCGCCCATGGAAACGTGGCTGTAGGCGGTCGCCGGCAACGAAATGAAGGTAATGTCCAGGCCTGGAATCGCCAGGCCGGCAATACGTGCCGCCTCATCGAGGTCAATGCGCGGGGCCGGCGTGCCATCCGGCGTTTGCGGCACATCTTCACGGGCGATCACCGGCACGATAGGCCGGCTGGAAATGGTGATGTGGTTGTCCGAAAGCAGCGCCTGGATCAGGAACCAGGTGCCGGTGATGGAAATGACCGCGATGAACCAGATCGACCACACCCCGGCCAGGCGATGCAGGTCGCCCCAGAAAATACGTGAGCCGTGCCCGGTGCGCACCGGTTTGAAGAAGCCTTTCCAGAACTTCTTGTACACCACCAGCCCGGTGACCAGAGAGGCCAGCATGGGCAGGCCGAGAAGCGAAACCAGGTACCAGCCCCAGCTGAAACCATTGGTGAACGGCACCAGCCACCAGCCGTGCAATGCACGGGTAAAGGCTTCGAAGTTGAAGTCAGGGGACTTGCCCTGGATGACGCCGGTGTAGGGGTTGACGTACAGCGTCGGGCTGGTGCCATCGGGGTACGTGACATCGGCCAGCAGGGCAAAGTGCGAGCCGTCGGGCTGCCTGAGCGACTCCACGAACATGTCTGGCTCGGCTTTGCGCATGGCGTCCAGTACCTGCTGGAAGCTCAGGCGCTCGGCATCACCGTCGGGCTTGCTCGCGCGTACATCCGGGTTGGCCAGCCAGACGATTTCCTGGCTGACCACGGCGAGCATGCCGGTGAAGCACACGATCAGCACAAAGAACCAGATCGGCAAGGCGAGCCAGCTGTGGACCAGGAACCACAGCCTGGATTTGGATTTTTTCGGTGATTTGGCCATCAGACGGTCTTCTGCAATGGGTGGTCGAGCGTGTGCCCAACCAAAGAGGGCTGTACTGATAAGGACGAATGAGAATTGAAAACCTGCCGATTTAAATGCAAGCAAATGTTTCAGAGGGCACAAAGCCGGCCTGCGCGCGAGGCGACAGGCCGGCCTTGAGGGTGCGTAGCACAGGGGTCAGGCGCGGGTCAGGGCCGCAGCGGGTTGCGCTTTGCCGTGCAATTGCGCCAGGTCCTGATACAGGGCGCGGCCGATTTCTGCGGCACGGGCCGGCAGTACCGAGAGCAGGGTGTCACTCAGGCCGTGGCTGTTTTCGCAGAAGCCCTGCAAGTACACCGAGGCCTGCAGGTCGGGGCTGGCCAGCACGCGGTAGTTGCGGTCGACGCTGAAATCGTCCAGGTAACCGGCCAATGGCGCCAGCAGGTCACGGTGCGAGCGGCGCTCGTAGCCGGTGGCAAGGATCACGGCGTCGTAGCGGTGGGTTTGCTGCTGGCCGGTAGCGAGGTCGCGCAGGGTCAGCTCCAGGCCTTCGCGAGTGGCCACCACGGCTTCCACCTGGCGCCGGCACAGCACGTTGTGGCGGTGCTGGTGGGCGACTTTCTGCCGGTAGAGGATGCCGTAGATGCGTTCGATCAGGTTGAGGTCGAC
This sequence comes from Pseudomonas sp. RV120224-01b, assembly GCF_003208145.1. Taxonomy (NCBI): domain Bacteria; kingdom Pseudomonadati; phylum Pseudomonadota; class Gammaproteobacteria; order Pseudomonadales; family Pseudomonadaceae; genus Pseudomonas; species Pseudomonas sp. RV120224-01b. Next base: position 27,325 of record NZ_QKMQ01000022.1, read on the forward strand.
CACTGAATAGTTGGTGTTGTGGTACTCGCCCAGCAGCTTGCTGCGCTGGTCGGCGGGTTCGTTGTAGACCAGGTCGGTGTAGTCCGGCGAGAAAATCTCGTTTACGAACGGGCTGTCGTCGGCCGGTTTGAGGGCCGAACCGCGCAGGACCATGTCGACCTTGACGGTCGGGTAGCTGTCGTTCAGGTCGATAAACGCCTCGGCGGCGCTCTGGCCCGAGCCGATCACAGCGATGCGCATCGGTTTGCCGTCGGCGCACGGCAGCTTGTTCAGGCTGCTCAGGTATTGGGAGTGGTGGAACACCCGTGGGTCGTCCTTGAAGGCGCCGAACTTTTCCGGGATTTTCGGCGTTCCGCCGCTGCCGACCACCACCGAGCGGGTGCGGCGGCTGTATTCGCGGCCCTGTGCATCGCGTGCGATCACACGCAGGTGTTCTACCCGGCCATCCTGCAGTTCCGGTTCGATACGCAGCACTTCCTGGCCATACACGGCTTGGGTGGCGAAGTGTTCGGCGGCCCAGCGCAGGTAGTCGTTGTACTCCAGGCGGCAGGGGTAGAAGGTGCCGAGGTTGATGAAGTCGGCCAGGCGCTGCTTCTGGTGCAGGTAGTTGACGAAACTGTAGGGGCTGGTGGGGTTGCGCAGCGACACCAGGTCTTTCAGGAACGAGATCTGCAGCTCACTCTGGGTGGCCAGGGTTTCGCCGTGCCAGCGGTAGTCCTGTTGCTTGTCGATGAACTGCGCATCGAGGGCATGGCCCTGGGACTCGGCGAGTTCTTCCAGGGCGATGGCCAGGGCCAGGTTGGAAGGGCCGAAGCCCACGCCGATCAGGTCCTTGATAGTTTCCGGGTTTGCAGACTGGCTCATGGCTGCGGTTCCATAATGGTCGGATGTGGACGCCGCCGGGAGGGGCCGGCGCTTGCGTGTGTACATTGGGTGGAACGAGCCAAACGATGGGGAATTTACTGGCGGGCGGCCGACCCACTGCTACACGGGCTAAAGACCTGCGCGCTGCGGCCGATAGGCAAAACAATGCAAGGACCCATTTTGCAACGCAGGGAGACAGACATGACAGGAATTGCAGCAGTCAGCATCAGCACCACGGCCCAGGCGTTGAGCACGACTCAGACCGCCGACAGCCAGGACGCGCAAAAGGCTGAAGAGGGTGGAACAGTCGCTCAGACCGACGCCTCCAGGGCGAACGGTGGCGGCCAGGCCCAAGGGGCTCAGGGCAGCAGTGAAAGCTCGGAGCCTGCGCACATCAAGCAATTGCGCGAGATGATCAAGAAGCTGCAGAAGCAATTGGCCGACGAACAGAAACAACTGGCCCAGTTGATGGCGCAGAAGATGGAAGAAACCGCCAAGATGGCAGCTGTGAGTGCCAAGCAGGCGAGCATCGCGACCATCAATGGGGAAATCCTGCAGGCAACTGCGCAGTTGCTCGAAGCGCTGCAGACGTCAGGTGGCAGCAGTGCAGGGGGGATGGTCAATACGCAGGCATGATACGACTGGGGCCTGCAAAGGCCCCAGCCAGACCGTTTGGGTTTACTCGGAAACCAGGCGTCCCTTGTTCTGCCGGTCTGCCTTGTACTGCATGGCCACTGCCGGCGCCGGTTTGGCGGCACCGGTTTCCAGCCACTGACGCATGCGGCTGGCATCGGCGAAGTGGGTGTACTTGCCGAACGCATCCAGGATGACCATGGCCACCGGGCGGTTGTCCATGCGGGTCAGCAGCACCAGGCAGTGCCCGGCTTCGTTGGTGAAGCCGGTCTTGGTCAGCTTGATGTCCCAGTTGTTCTTGTTCACCAGGTGGTCGGTGTTACGGAAGCCCAACGTGTAGTTGGGCTTGCGGAAGGCCACGGTTTTTTCGCGTGTGGTCGACAGCTCGCTCAGCATCGGGTACTTGCGCGAGGCCATCAGCAGCTTGGCCAGGTCACGGGCGGTGGATACGTTCTGTGTCGACAGGCCAGTCGGCTCGACATACCGGGTATGTGCCATGCCCAGGCTGCGAGCCTTGGCATTCATCGCCTTGATGAACGCCGGGTAGCCACCTGGGTAGGCGTTGGCCAGGGAGTTGGCGGCACGGTTTTCCGACGACATCAGGGTAATCAGCAGCGTTTCGCGGCGGTCAAGCTGGCTGCCCAGGCGCACGCGCGAATACACGCCTTTCATTTCCGGGTTGTTGGCAATGGTCATGGTGAGCATCTCATCCATGGGCAGTTTGGCATCCAGCACCACCATCGCTGTCATCAGTTTGGTCACCGAGGCAATCGGCACCACGCGGTCGGCATGGCTGGCGTACAGTTCCTGGTTGGTGTTCAGGTCGATCAGCAAGGCGCTGCCTGAAGCCAGGTGCAGCTTGGACGGGTCGCGTTGAACCTGGGCCGGGGGTTGTGCAGCAGCGGTCGACGGAAGGGTCGCGGTTCCTGTGAGCAACAGCAGCAGGCTGAGGATAGACAGGGATGTTTTCACGTTGAGGCTCACTAAAAGTTGGTATGTCGTTGGCTGTGCAAGGGTTTTCCCCCTAAACCGCTGCATTGTGGAGTATGGCCCAAACGCTGTCGAATGCCTTATGACTAAAGGGCGCAAGGTGAAGGAAATTTAATCCTGTAGCGGAGCAGTGCCTGATTTCAGGCGCACGGCCGCGCTGGCCGCTCGGCGCGGCCATGGTCAGGTCTGATAGCAAATCAGTCTGTACGCAGGATGGGAAACAGTTCTTTTGGGTTGCGTGATTCGGCGTTCATCAACGTGCACGCTGCCGCCGCTTCGGACTTGTTGATATAGCCCCGCTTGAGCCGCTGTTTTTCCTGGTTGTCGTAGATATCAAAGCCGCCCGAAGTGGTAGCGGCATAGAACCGGTTACCGATGCGGAAAGAATCACCTTCCACTGGCACGGCAGGGACAATAACGAATCTTGATTGCATGTTTCGCGCCTCCCCAGGCAGACAGTTAATTATTAGTCTGGGAGCGGGAAGGCAACAATATGACTCATCGAGACTAATCACTGGCGTGGCGTGTCACGGCGATCCCGGCGCAACCCGTGATGGGCAGGGCACCGGGATGCCTTTAGGGCTTGCATCGATCAGCGGTGGATCAGTGACAGTTCGCTGATGATGCAGATCGAGCCGTCATCGGCCGGTGTTGCATCGGTGTAGTCAACCTGGTTGTAGATGCCGCCGTGAAATTCGAACAAGCGTGGCGCCCAGGTACTGTCGAGTTGCAAATTGCCTGACGAGCCGGAAACACCGTTGTATTTGGCCGTTACGTTGACCATGCCAGCAGACGTGGTGTGGATGCTGACGATGAACCTGCCCCCCAGCGGCACGCCTTTCAGCACTGTCGAGTTCACCGGGTCGGCCTGGTTGTAGGTGCGCCGAAACCCCAGCGTGATGTTGCCCTTGTTCCAGAACACCTTCACCGGCGGGCTATCGTCCCCACGTACGTGCATCTGGGCGATGACCACCTTCTGTGCAGCGTTGACCTTGGTCAGCGTCATGGTTTGGTAGTTCCAGTGATCCTGGGCGCTGGCCAGTGTCCAATCCTCAGTTTCCGTCCACTCGCAGCGGGTCCTGTGGGTGCTTTTGCTTGAGGCGCCTTTGGTGGGGGCTGAGAACTGGATCGAACCATCGCTGAGCACCTTCACGATGCTCGGGTAGCTGGCAATTGCTTCGGCACCGCTGATTTCGAGTGCAACGGGGTTGGTCGAGGATACGGCTACCGGCGTAGCGATGATGAGGTTGCTGATGTCTACGGTCATGAGAACTCCTGACGCAAAGCTAGGATTGGCTGGGGGTTCTGGCGGCCGCGTTTGCGGCTGCGGGATAAAAATTAGCGTCAGGCTAAATTCTAGTCAATAGCTTTAGGCTAAATAAATTTCGCTTTGCGCAAAATTACCCAATGGCGAAAATTTTCAGCGGTGGGGGTTTACGCTGGATTTGGCGGTGAGATAAGCTTTCCTTAAATACTGTACAAATATACAGCTTTCAGGATGAGAATATCTCTATGCACATGCAGTCAACTTCCCAGCAGCGTCAGGCAATGACCGGAATCGAGCGTCTTAGCCTGCGGGTGTCGTCGATGATCAACCACCCGGTCGCGCAGACCCAGCGCTGGGTTGTGGTGCATCGCCTGGATACCGACGGTGATGCGGAGTGGGAAGAGGTGATGGGCCTGTTGTCCGAAACGTCCGAGTTGGACCTTACGTTCAACGATGACGAGAGCGTTACCGTACGTTGGGCGCGCAGCAGCGTGGAGGAGCGCGACGACTTCATCGTTGAGCAGGACAGCAAGGCGGAGGAGGTGGAAGCGCAGGCGCCATTCTGAGCATCATGAAAAGCCCGCCTGGGTGGCGGGCTTCGGCGTTAAACCAGGTGTGCATTCCACACCAGCAGCACCCGGGCCTGGATGTAGGTTTCTTCGCGGCGAATCATGCGGTCCTTGTGCCGTGAGTTGTCGGAGATCATCTCGAAGTGGTCCTCATCCGCGATTTGCAGCCGCTTGATGTAGATGTGATCGCCCCAGGAAAAGAAATAGATCCCGTCGCCCACGAAATCCCGGATGCTCACATCCACGATCAGTGGGTCACGGTGCCTGATGGTCGGCTCCATTGACTGGCCCCAGCCGGTCACCATCTTGAGGTGGTGGTGTTCAGTGAATTCCACGCCCAGCTCGCGAAGATGGCTGGGACTGACGCGAACGTCCTTGAACATTTCCGGGTAATCGTGGGGGATCTGGCCACCGCCCATGGCAGCCCGCACGTCGTAGTGGGCAATCCATACTTCATCACCCACCAGGCCAGGGCGGACAAGCTCAGCCTTCACCTGGGTGGCGTCCAGCGGCGCTTCAGCTGCGGCCAGCAACCGCTGCCGGGTTTCTTCGGGGATGCCTTTGCCACTTCTGGCAAGCATCTGCTTGACCAGGTCGGCCGCAGAAAGTTTGCCGTCACCCGTTTCGACCGGCAGCTGCACCGGGTCACCTGTCGACAGTGCGTCGAACCACCCGCGTGGCAGGCCTTCGATGCCCTCGATTCGGCGGGCTACGTCATCGCCCAGGTTTTTTGCGGTCTTGTCAGAAAGGATCTGGCTCAGGTGTGCAGGCGCCATCCCCCAGCGCTCTGCGCAGGATCCCTTCCTCTGACTGCCGATCAATTTGACCAGGTTGTGCTTGCGAATGTCGTAGATGTCCATAGGGCAAAGCATGCCAGTGTTTAGCTTGCTGCTAAATGTGCGCATGGCTAAATTGGCTCTTGTGGTTAAATTAGCTGTAGGCTAAATTAAAGCGACGAACAAGGAAAGCCATCGAGACACTTTTCTCCAGGGCTCATCACATCATCATTGGTAATGAGGTTCACATGGATCCGACCGACCTCGGCCCGGGCACAGTCACTTGGCTGAGCGGTACGGGCACTGTGTTGCTAGGTGCGTTTCTGTGGCTGCGCAAGTGGTTGTCCAGGGATGCGGCCGAACGTGCGATGGACAGCGCGGATGTTGCAGTTATCCGCCGCCTGACCGAGCTGCTGGACATCGAGCGGGATGCCCGCCGAGAGGCAGAAACCAAAGCGGACCAGCTGGCCAGGGAGCGCAACGAGCTGGTGCTGACCGTAGGGCGGCTTCAGGGCAAGATCATGGTGCTGAGCAGCCAGCTGAGCCGTAGCTCGCAACGCTGAGGCGGCCCAGGCAAAAAAAAGCCCACCATCTTGGTGGGCCATAAGGGCGTAGGGAGCAACGCACAACAAATTCGGGTCAGGCAACCAGGGTGCCGGGTTGCAACTGTTCAACCAGTGCCTGGGCCGAGGCCAGTGTCGGCATCGGGCCGCTCACGGCTTCACCGTTGCGTACCAGGTACCAGCATGCCAGCAGGCCCTGCTCACGCAGTGAGGCGGGGACGGCGCTGCCGACGACGGACATGATATGGATCGTGGCCATGGGGACCTCCTGCAAGACATGGCCCTACCATACGCAGCAGCCGGGGCGGTTTGAAATCAACGTGCTCAATAGTGGTCATTAGTTCTATCAACCCTTACCAGCGCGGCGGGCCGTAATACACCGGCGGCGGGCCGTAGTAGGTGCGGTAGCCCGGGGGCGGTGGTGCGGGTGCGTAGTACGGCTGGTAATACACCGGCTGCGGTGGTGGTTGCACATAGACTGGCGGCGGCCCGTAATAGACCGGCTGGCGTTCGACATACACGGTACGGTCACGTCCGCCATACACCGTTGCCCCGACCACCGCGCCGACCACCGCCGCGCCCAACAGCGGGCCCGGCCCATACCAACCGCCGCCGCCATGGCCGCCATGCGCAGCAGCAGGCCCGCTGACGGCCAAGGCACCGATCAGCAAGGCAATTCCGGGAATGAGACGGTTCATAACGCAACCTCGCAGAGAAACCCCTCGTTCGGGGCCTTACTACTATGACTCCGGTCTCCGTCAGCTGAGCACAGGGAAACGGTAAAGGTTATGTAAGGGACGACCAGTGGTTGCCTCTGGTACGCTGCACAAACGTTTCAGTTATGACAAAGGAGCAGGTTATGTCGACAACTCCCAGCAGGGACACTGTACTGTGCATCTCCCTGGCCGGGCGCCCCGGCACCTTCGGCGTGCGTTTTCACAACCACCTGTACCAGCAGTTGGGCCTGGACTTCTATTACAAGGCCATGCGCACGGATGACCTGCCAGCAGCCGTGGCAGGTATCCGCGCATTGGGGATCCGCGGGTGTGGCGTGTCGATGCCGTACAAGGAGGCCTGCATGGCCCTGGTCGACGAAATCGACCCGTCGGCTGCCGCCATTGAATCGGTGAATACCCTGGTCAACACCGAGGGGCACCTGAAGGCCTACAACACCGACTACCTGGCTGTTCGCCAGTTGCTGGCACAGCATAAGGTCGACCCGGGCACTGCCTTTGCCCTGCGCGGCAGTGGTGGCATGGCCAAGGCCGTGGCCAGTGCCTTGCGCGATGCCGGCTTTGCCGAGGGCATGATCGTTGCGCGCAACGAGCAAGCCGGGCGCCAGCTGGCGGATGCTTGTGGCTATCGCTGGGTGCCGGACCTGGGAGACATCTGCCCGCCGATGCTGGTGAACGTGACGCCGATCGGGATGGCGGGTGGACCGGAGGCCGAAGAACTGGCGTTTTCCGAGCTTGCCATTGCAGCGGCGGAGCGGGTGTTCGATGTGGTGGCGATGCCGGCGCAAACGCCGCTGATCCGCCGGGCGCAGGCGTTGGGTAAACCGGTCATCACGGGGCTTGAGGTGATTGCGTTGCAGGCGCTGGAGCAGTTTGTGCTGTACACCGGGGTCAGGCCGACGCGGGCGCAGGTGGATGCGGCAGTGGCGTACGCCCGGGATATCTAGTTACTCCTGTACTGGCCTCTTCGCGGGCTTGCCCGCTCCCACAGGGAAATCACACAACCTGAAATCTGTGCAGTACCTGTGGGAGCGGGCAAGCCCGCGAAGAGGCCAGTACAGGCAATCGAGGTATCAGAACACCTTGTGCCCCTCATCCAGCTGCTGGTCGACAAGGGCCCGGCCGTGGGCCAGTGACACATGCTGCGCATTCTCAAGGTCCGAGAAAAACTTCATTGGCATCGACATGCGCCTGCTGGTATGCCCGTCAGGGGCGGTGATCAGGCAGCCGGCGGCATAGGGCAGGGGAGAGTCGGGGTGGGGCATCACGCTGGCGGTGATGGTGTGCTTGCGGTATTCACAGTGAAGAGATTGCATCGTCCTTACCTCGCTGTGGCATGTGAAGCAGTTACCTTCATATACCACAGCAAGGGGCCGGGAGTTCCCGGCCCGACGAGCGCACGGCGATGAACGCTTAGCCTTTGAGCTCGGTTGGCTGGATCACTTCCACCCAGTAACCGTCCGGGTCCTTGACGAAGGCCAGGTGGTTCATGCGCCCGTCCTGCAGGCGTTTCTGGAACGGTACGTCCAGCGCTTCGAAGCGTGCACAGGCGGCGCGCACGTCCGGCACCGAAATGCAGATGTGGCCAAACCCGCGCGGGTCGGTGTTGCCGTTGTGGTAGGCAAACCCGGCATCGATTTCGGTGCCGTGGTTGTGGGTCAGCTCCAGTACGCCAGGGATCGACTTCATCCACTGGTGGCGTGCGGCGTCATCGGCAGGGATCTGCGCCGGGTCGACCAGGGCCAGGAAATACAGGCTGAAAGCGGCTTCGGGGAAGTCGCGCTTGTCCACCAGGCGAAAGCCCAGCACGCGGGTGTAGAAGTCCAGCGATTTCTCGATGTCCTTGACCCGCAGCATGGTGTGGTTGAAGACGAACTGGGCGGTGGCGGTGTCTGGCTGGGCGGTGACGCCAGGCAGGGTTTGCAGATCGTGCAGGCTCATGGGAACTCCTGAGACGGGGCCGGGCGCAAGGGTACCGGCAAAACGGACAGGCTGGCCATGATACGGCAGTGCGCCGATAGCGCAAATGAAAGCGCCCTGCACAAGGCAGGGCGCTGGAATTAGAGGCCCGCATGTGCGGGCGCGTGATGGGGTCGCTAGTCCTTTAGCTGTCTCGATACTGAGCCAGTCCTTGTGAAAAAAGTGTGAAGTGCGCGTGGACGTTTCATCAGCGTACCCAGCTTTCTACCGTCGCGGCGCCGTACTGTTCTTTCCAGGCCTTGAGCCCGCGGTGGTTGCCGCCTTTGGTCTCGATTCGCTCGCCGGTGTGCGGGTTTTGATACACCTTCACCACGCGTGGGCGGCGCTGTTGCTTGGGCGCGGCGCCGGATACCCGGGTCACGGCTTTCGGGTCGAGGATGGCGATGATATCGCGCAGGTTCTTGTCATAGCTTTTCATCAGGCCGACTAGTTTCTGCTCGAATTCGATTTCGCGTTTTAGGCCGGCATCCTTTTTCAACGCTTCCAGTTGCGCCATCTGTTCCTGGAGCGCTTTTTCGGCAGCACGAAACTCTGCAAGTCTGGACACTGTAATCACTCCTGTACGTCGGTCGTGGCAGGGCGTGACGAACATTGAAGAAGAATGAAAACGCCGGCCACGCGGGTGGGTTCTGCTGTTCGCTGATATCGAGTGTAGTCATTCATGGGTACTGGGTAAACTGCTAACTTTTTGTAAGTAAGTTGGGAACTTTCCTAGTTTTGCGTGCGTTATTTCGCCGGTTTTCTGCGGTGACCTGCCGGGGCGCTTAGACCATGGTCCAATGGCCCGTGCCAGAGCCTTTGCGCGATCATTTCAGATGATGGCCGGCTATTGTTCTGGCCTGTCGCAGTACCGTGGCCAACGCGTGCCACAGGTTGTTAACCCGTTTTTATTCTGGATGTTTCCTCGCATGTTTGCCCCTTTCCCCCTCGCCCCCGGGCGCCGTGTTGCCGGCCTGTTCCTGTTGTGTGCCGGCGTCAATGCCCAGGCCGCCGGTTTTCTGGAAGACAGCAGTGCCAAGCTTGAAGCACGCAATGTCTATTTCAACCGGGATTTTCGTGACGGCCACAGCAGTTCCAGCCAAGGTGCGTCCAAGCGCGAAGAGTGGGCACAAGGCTTCATCCTCAATGTGCAGTCGGGTTATACCCAAGGCCCGGTAGGTTTTGGTGTGGATGCTCTGGGCATGTTCGGCTTCAAACTGGATTCCAGCCCGGCCGACAGTAACAGTGGTTTGCTGCCGTCTTCCGGCCACGACCCACGGCACTCGGCCGACCAGTACGCGAAGATGGGCCTGGCGGCAAAGGTCAAGGTCTCCAACACCGTGCTCAAGTACGGTTCGATGATGCCGGATGTGCCGTTGCTCAAGTACAACGATGGTCGCCTGCTGCCGACCATGTTCCATGGCGCCATGCTCACCTCTGAAGAACTGCACGACCTGAAGTTCACCCTGGCTCGCCTGGACAAATACACCGCCCGGGATTCCACCGACCGCCAGGACATTCGCGTGCACTGCAAGAACAAGCGCTATGCCTGCGATATCGAGGCCGACCACTTCGACCTGGCCGGTGTCGATTATCGTTTCAACGAGCGCTTCAGCGCCCAGTACCAGGTGGCCAAGCTGGAGAATATCTACCGCCAGCACTTCCTCGGTCTGGTGGCCAGCCAGCCGCTGGCAGCAGGCAGCCTGTCGGCCGACCTGCGCCTGATCAAGAGCGACGACATCGGCAATGCCCGCGCCGGGGCAATCGACCACCGCGCCTTCAGCGGTATGCTCGGCTACAGCCTGGGAGGCCACAAGCTCAGCGCCGGCTGGCAGCGCATGTATGGCGACAGCGCCATGCCGTACCTGGATGGCAGCAACCCGTACCTGGTCAACTATGCCCAGGTCAACGACTTCGCTGCCGCCCAGGAGCGTTCCTGGCAAGTGCGCTATGACTATGACTTCAAGGCGCTGGGTGTGCCCGGCCTGACCTTCTTCACCCGTTACATCAACGGCGACAACATCAAGGTGCCGGGCAGCACGGCCGAAGGCAAGGAATGGGAGCGCGACACCGAGTTCAAGTACCAGGTGCAAAGTGGCACGTTCAAGGATGTCAGTGTACGCCTGCGTAATTCCACTTACCGCAGTAATTACGAGAAGTGGGCGCGTGACATGGACGAAACACGGGTAATTGTCAGCTATAACTTCTCGATCTTCTAAGCGACCGCTTTGCCAAATACCAGCAGCCAACTGACAATGGCGGCTGGTTCCCGCAAAGGGCAGGGCAATGAAAAACCTGTTGTTGATCGGCATCGGCCCGGGTGACCCGCGCCAGGTTACCTATGAGGCAGTCGATGCGTTGCGAAAAGCCAGTGTGTTCTTCGTGCTCGAAAAAGGTAGCGACAAGGATGAACTGGTGCGTCTGCGCAAGGGCATTCTGCAACGCTACCGGCCTGAGGGCGGCTATCGCCTGCTACAAGTAGCCGACCCTTTGCGCGATGGCCGGGCGGACGATTACCTGGCTGCGGTGCAGGGCTGGCACCGGCAGCGGGCTGCGCTGTATGCGCAGTTGATCGAACAGGAAATTGACGACGGCGAAACCGGCGCTTTTTTGCTGTGGGGCGAGCCGACCCTGTACGACAGCACCTTGCGCGTACTCGATCTGGTCCGCGAACGTGGCCTGGCGCTACGCCTGCAGATAGTCCCTGGCATCAGCAGTGTGCAGGCGCTGGCTGCACGTCATCAGGTGCCACTCAACCGCATTGGCGAGCCGCTGACCGTGCTACCAGGGCGGCGCCTGACCGGGCAGGGGCCAATCGACAACGTGGTGGTGATGCTCGACGGGCAGTGCGCGTTTGCCCAGCTGGATGACCCGGCGTTGGTCATCTACTGGGGCGCTTACCTGGGGACCGAGGATGAAGTGCTGATTGCCGGGCCGTTACAGGCGGTGAAGGCGCAGATTCTGGAAGTGCGTGAGCGGGAACGGCGGCGCAAGGGGTGGATCATGGATACCTACCTGTTGCGCAGGTAGTTGTGAGGTGTATTGCCTGTGCCCGCGAAGAAGCCGGTACAGGCAACCCCATCTCAAACCGGGCCGAGGATGGCCACCACCTTGTCCCGCAACTGGTCGATACTGAACGGCTTGCCGATCATGTGCATGCCCTCGGGCACATTGAGGCTGTCTGCATAACCGCTGGCGAACAGCACAGGCAGTAGAGGGCGCAATTCGCGCGCCTTGCCGGCGAGCACTTCGCCACGCATGTCCGGCAAACCCACATCGGTCATCATCAGTGCCAGCGCCTGGCTCGGGTCTTCGAGCACCCGCAGGGCGGCTGCGGCGTCTTCTGCCTCGATCACTTCGTAGCCCAACTCATCGAGCACTTCGACCATCAGCATACGAACGATGTCGTCGTCTTCGACTACCAGAAGGTGCATGGTTCGGGTCCTGTGCAATGAATGTCTTTAATCTGTGCACCGGGCGGCACCAGAAGTTCCCGAGGATACCGATCCATGCAATCAGATGGAACGATTGGCGCACGCCACCTTCAAATACTGGCTAAATGCCCTGCCAGACCCGCCAAAGCTGGTTAGACTCGCTTAACAGGACGGTGCAGTGGCAGACAACGACAACGATTGATCAGCCACGCTTTTCAATGGACTTTTCTTGCTCGGGCCCTTTCACATGATGCAATCAGCCTTGATGGACCAACGAAGCTTTCGCAAGCTGTTGAGCCGCAACATCGGTCTTCCGCTGGGGGTGGGCCTGCTGGGTGCCGTGGCCTTTGTCGCGGTGATCAACTATCTGCTGTCGGCCATGCAGTGGGTTGAGCATACCGACCGGGTGATCGGTAATGCCAACGAAACGGTCAAGCTGTCGATCGACATGGAAACCGGCATGCGCGGCTTCCTGCTTACCGGCGACGAGCGTTTCCTCGACCCCTATGAGGTGGCCAAACCGCGTATTCTCAGCAGCCTGCAGGGCCTGCGCAGTATGGTCGAAGACAACCCGCAGCAGGTCGACCGCATCGACCGGTTGATTGCCCTGCAGCAAGCCTGGAACAACTTCGGCAGCGAGATGATCGCCCTGCGCCGTAGCCAGGGCGATTACCAGGCGTCGATCGGCAATGGCCGGGGCAAGCGCCTGACCGACGAAATCCGCAAGGAATTCGACGGCCTGATCGGCACCGAACAGCAACTGCGCATGGCCCGCAACGAGAAAGTCAGCAGCGTTACCGTCACTGCCATTTCGGTGTTCGTGCTGTTCATCGTCGGCCTCAGCGCCATGTTGGCCTATCTGGGCCGGCGTGACCTGCTGGCGTTGTCGGGCAGTTACGAAGAAAACTTCAAGGCCCAGCAGCGTGCGGCCGAGCGCCTGGAACACCAGGCCTGGCTGCGCAATGGCCAGACCCGACTGGCCGAGCAGGTGCTGGGGCAACTGACGCTGTCCATGTTGGGTGACAACATCCTGCGCTTCTTTGCCGACTACCTGGGAAGTGTGGTGGGGGCGGTGTATGTGCGCGATGAGCATGGCCGCCTGGTGCGCGTGGCCACCTATGGCCTGAGTGCTGAAGAGCAAGCCCGGGAGCAGGTAAAGGGCGATCATGACGGCCTGCTGGCTCAGGCCGTACGTGAAGGGCGCCTGCTGCATCTGGAAGACCTGCCGGAAGGGTATTACCAGCTGAGTTCCGGCCTGGGCAGTGGCCTGCCACGCAGTGCCGTGTTGCTGCCAGCCAGCAACGACGGGCAGATCAATGGCGTGCTGGAACTGGGCTTCCTGCGCCCATTGGACGACCGCGACGCCGAAATGCTGGAACGCATCGCCGGCAACCTTGGCATTTCCATCGAAAGTGCCCGCTACCGCCAACGCCTGCAGGAAGTGCTGGCCGAAACCCAACAGCTGAACGAAGAGCTGCAGGTGCAGCAGGAAGAGCTGAAAACCGCCAACGAAGAGCTGGAAGAACAATCCCGCGTGCTCAAGGAGTCTCAGGCCCACCTTGAAACCCAGCAGGCGGAGCTGGAGCAGACCAACGAGCAGTTGTCCGAACGCACAGAGGCGCTGGACCTGAAGAACGACGAGCTGATGCAGGCTCAGGACGAACTGCAGGCGCGCGCCGACGAGCTGCAGCGCTCGAGCAAGTACAAGTCCGAGTTCCTGGCCAATATGTCCCACGAGCTGCGCACGCCGCTGAACAGTTCGCTGATCCTGGCCAAACTGCTGTCGGAAAACGCCGAAGGCAACCTGAGCGATGAACAGGTCAAGTTCGCAGATTCGATCTACTCGGCCGGCAATGACCTGCTCAACCTGATCAACGACATTCTCGACATTGCCAAGGTCGAGGCCGGCAAGCTCGAGGTGCGCCCTGAAAGCACCCAGGTGGAGCGCCTGGTCGAGGGCCTGCGCGGCATGTTCGAACCGCTGGCCGGGCACAAGGGGCTGGCCTTCGAGGTAAACGCTGAACCGAATGTACCCGCCACCCTGTTCACCGACCGCCAGCGCCTGGAGCAGATCCTCAAGAACCTGCTGTCCAATGCCATCAAGTTCACCGAGCGTGGCCAGGTGAGCCTGAACATCGGTTACCAGGCTGGCACTGGCATTGTCTTCGCTGTGCGCGATACCGGCATTGGCATTGCCGCCGACCAGCAGCAGGCCATTTTCGGTGCCTTCCATCAGGTCGACGGTACCAGCAACCGCCGTTACGGCGGCACCGGGCTGGGCCTGTCGATCTCGCGCGACCTGGCGCATTTGCTGGGCGGGCAGATCAGCGTTGACAGCAGCCCTGGCAAAGGCAGTGTATTCAGCCTGATCCTGCCAGAGCACTACGAAAGTGTGGGGCACAGTGTGGAGCCCCTCAGCCTGCGCCCGGCGGTCGACACCCTGCCGCCTGCCCCCCAGGTGCCGGTGGCGGCTGCGCCAAAACGCCCGCTGCCGGCGTTTGACGACGACCGTGAGCGCGCACCGTTCGGCAACCGCTGCATCCTGGTGATCGAAGACGAACCCAACTTCGCCCGCATCCTCTTCGACCTGGCCCATGAACTGGGTTACAGCTGCCTGGTGGCGCAGGGCGCCGACGAAGGGTTTGAGCTGGCCGCCCAGTACATCCCCGATGCGATCCTGCTGGACATGCGCCTGCCCGACCATTCGGGCCTGACGGTATTGCAGCGCCTGAAGGAGCAGGCCAGCACCCGGCACATCCCGGTGCATATCATTTCTGTCGAAGACCGGGTCGAGGCCGCCATGCACATGGGCGCTGTCGGCTACGCGGTCAAGCCCACCAGCCGCGACGAGCTGAAAGAAGTGTTCGCCCGCCTGGAGGCCAAGCTGACCCAGAAGCTCAAGCACATCCTGCTGGTGGAAGACGACGACCTGCAGCGCGAAAGCATTGCCCGCCTGATTGGCGACGACGACGTGGAAATCACGGCCGTGGCCATGGCCCAGGACGCCCTGGAACTGCTGCGCGAGAACATCTACGACTGCATGATCATCGACCTCAAGTTGCCCGACATGCTCGGTAACGAGCTGCTCAAGCGCATGACCGCCGAGGATATCCGCTCCTTCCCGCCGGTGATCGTGTATACCGGTCGCAACCTGACCCGCGAAGAAGAAGCCGACCTGCTCAAGTATTCGCGTTCGATCATCATCAAGGGTGCACGCTCGCCGGAGCGCCTGCTGGACGAAGTCACGCTGTTCCTGCACAAGGTCGAGTCGCAGTTGTCCAATGAACGCCAGCGCATGCTCAAGACTGCACGCAGCCGCGACAAGGTGTTCGAAGGCCGCAAGGTACTGCTGGTGGACGATGATGTGCGTAACATTTTTGCCCTCACCAGTGCCTTGGAGCACAAGGGCGCGATTGTGGAAATCGGCCGCAACGGGCGTGAAGCCATCGAGCGCCTGGAGCAGCATGACGACATCGACCTGGTGCTGATGGACGTGATGATGCCGGAAATGGACGGCTTCGAAGCCACCCGCCTGATCCGCCAGCAACCGCGCTGGCGCAAGCTGCCGATCATCGCCGTGACCGCCAAGGCCATGAAGGATGACCAGCAGCGTTGCCTGCAGGCCGGGGCCAATGATTACCTGGCCAAACCGATCGACCTGGACCGCCTGTTCTCGCTGATCCGTGTATGGCTGCCGCAACTGGAGCGAATTTGACTAGCGAACGTAACACCGACATCGAGATCCGCTTGCTGATCGAGGCCATCTACCTCAAGTACAGCTACGATTTCCGCAACTATTCCGGCGCTTCGATCAAGCGCCGGATCCTGCACGCGCTGCGCCAGTTCGACTGCCTGACGGTGTCGGCGCTGCAGGAGCGCGTGCTGCACGACCCGGGCATGTTCATGCAGTTGCTGCAGTACCTGACGATCCCGGTCAGCGAAATGTTCCGCGACCCGGGGCACTTCCTGGCGCTGCGCAATGAAGTGGTGCCGCTGCTGCGCACCTGGCCTTCGATCAAGGTGTGGATTGCAGGCTGCAGCACGGGGGAGGAGGTGTACTCCATGGCCATCCTGCTGCGCGAGGAAGGCCTGTTGGAGCGCACCATCATCTACGCCACCGACATCAACCCGCATTCGCTGGACAAGGCCAAGCAGGGTATCTACTCGATGCAGAGCATGCGCGAGTACGCCGAAAACTACCGCATCGCGGGTGGGCGCAGGGACTTTTCCGAATACTACACGTCGGCCTACGGCAACGCCATCATGGACAGCACCCTGCGTGACAACGTGACCTTCGCCGACCATAGCCTGGCCACCGACAGCGTGTTTTCCGAAACCCAGCTGGTGTCATGCCGCAACGTGCTCATCTATTTCAACAAGGAACTGCAAGACCGCGCCCTGGGCCTGTTCCATGAATCCCTGTGCCACCGAGGCTTCCTGGTGCTGGGCAGCAAGGAGTCGGTGGACTTTTCGGCCTACAGCGACCGGTTCGAGCCGCTGGTCAAGCCTGAACGGATCTACCGCAAATCATGAACGGCGTACGCGCGGTGGTGATCGGCGCCTCGGCGGGCGGCGTGACGGCGTTGTTCACCGTGCTCGGCGCGTTGCCCGCCGGCTACGGCATCCCGGTGGTGTGCGTGCTGCACCTGCCGGATGACCGCCACAGCCAGTTGGCCGAGGTGCTGCAACGGCGTTTGCAGCGCCCGGTGTGCGAGGCTCGCGACAAGCAACCGCTGAAGCCCGGGCAGGTGTATGTGGCCGGACCTGGCTACCACTTGTCGGTGGAGCGCGACTTCACCCTGTCGCTGAGCCAGGAGCCACCGCGGCATTTTTCCCGGCCATCGATCGATTTCCTGTTCATGTCGGCGGCTGACGCCTACGGTGACGGCCTGCTTGGCGTGCTGCTTACCGGTGCCAATGAAGATGGCGCCGAAGGGCTTGCCTACATCAAGAACAGCGGGGGCCGGACCATCGTCCAGGACCCCCGTGACGCACAGGTTGCGCTGATGCCTGAGGCCGCCCTGGCCCTGCACCAGCCTGACCATATACTTTCTCTGAGTGGCATCGAGCAGTTGCTCGCCGCCCTGGAACCCAGCGCATGCTAAGCCACACCATCGCCAAACTGTTGATCGTCGACGACCTGCCGGAGAACCTGCTGGCCCTCGACGCCCTGATTCAGGGCGAAGACCGCGAGGTGCATCAGGCCCAGTCTGCAGAGGCCGCGTTGTCGCTGCTGCTCGAACACGAGTTCGCCCTGGCCATCCTCGATGTGCAAATGCCAGGCATGAACGGCTTCGAGCTGGCTGAGCTGATGCGTGGCACGGAAAAGACCCGCAACATTCCCATCGTCTTCGTCACCGCGGCCGGGCGTGAGATGAACTATGCCTTCAAGGGCTACGAAAGCGGGGCGGTGGACTTCCTGCACAAGCCGCTCGACACCCTGGCGGTGAAGAGCAAGGTGTCGGTGTTCGTCGACGTGTACCGCCAGCGCAAGGTGCTCGACCGCCAGTTGCAGGCGTTGGAGCGCAGCCGCCAGGAGCAGGAACTGTTGTTGGCCCAGTTGCAGACGGCGCGAGGCGAGCTGGAGCATGCCGTGCGAATGCGTGATGACTTCATGTCGATCGTCGCCCACGAGGTTCGCACGCCGCTCAATGGGTTGATCCTGGAAACCCAGCTGCGCAAGATGCACCTGGCACGCGGCAACCTTGCAGCGTTCAGTGGCGAGAAGCTGCAGGCAATGGTCGAGCGCGATGAACGGCAGATCAACAGCCTGATTCGCCTGATCGAAGACATGCTCGATGTGTCGCGTATCCGCACCGGCAAGCTGTCGCTACGGCCCAAGTCCTTCGACTTGAGCCAACTGGTAAGTGGCCTGGTGGAGAATTTCGCTGCCCAGGCCACTGCGTTGGACACGCGTATCGAGCTACAACGTTGCGAACCGCTGCACGGTGAGTGGGACGAATTTCGCATTGAACAAGTGGTGGTCAACCTGTTGTCCAATGCCTTGCGATATGGTGAGCGCAAGCCGGTGCTGGTACGGGTGTTCGAACAGGACGGCCTGGCGTGCGTGCAAGTGCAGGACCAGGGTATCGGCATTGGTGCGGCCAACCAGCAGCGCATTTTCCAGCAGTTCGAGCGGGTGGCCACCCAGCAAGCCAGCGGCGGGTTGGGCTTGGGGTTGTATATATCGGAACAGATCGTGCAGGCCCATGGCGGGTGCATCCGGGTCGACAGTGAAGAGGGCAAGGGTGCCACTTTTACCTTGCAACTGCCGCTGGCAACCTACGAACAACAAAACGACCAGGCGCGGGCAACCTCTGCATGAGCCTGGGGTCTGATGGCCAACTGTAAGCATTTCAAGGCGTTAACATGAGTGAAGATGCACAAGATGTGGTGCTGATCGTCGAGGATGAACCGGCGATTCGCATGATTCTGCGTGACTACCTGGCGGGCGAGGGGTATCACGTGCTGGTGGCCGAAGATGGCGAGCAGGCGTTTGCCATCCTGGCCAGCAAACCGCACCTGGACCTGATGGTGACGGATTTCCGCCTGCCGGGTGGTATCTCCGGGGTGGAGATTGCGGAGCCTGCGGTGAAGTTGCGGCCGGACCTGAAGGTGATCTTCATCAGTGGCTACCCGGCGGAGATTCTGGAATCGGGCAGCCCGATCACTCGCAAGGCACCGATCTTGGCCAAGCCGTTTGACCTGGATACCTTGCACGAGCAGATCCAGAGTCTGCTGCGTTAACCTGCGCCGGCCTCCTCGCGGGCAAGCCCGCTCCCACAGGTACTGCACAGGCATCCGACCCGGTGCGGTCCCTGTGGGAGCGGGCTTGCCCGCGAAGAGGCCGGTACAGGCTACCGCAGGGTTCGCTCAATACCCCCTACCAACATACTCTCCATCAACCCCAGCCCCTGCTCCTCAGGCAGCGCCTTCAACATCCCCGGCAACTGGTTGAGCAGCGTCGCCACCACATGCGCCGTCGCCACCAGGGCTTCCCCTTGCAGCTTCGCCTGCGGCGCGATCAGCCTCAGCAGCCCCGCCTCATAACGCGAACGCAACAACGCCAGACGCGCCCGCTGCTCGTCACTCAGGCAGCACAAATCCCGCTCGGCCAGCCGAAACTGCATGGGCCGCTCGGCATGCAACTGCCAGTGCGCCGCAATCAGGCAGCTCAACGCCGAGGCCCCGCGCGCCATGGCCCGGCGGCCTTGGTCCAGGGTGGCCTGCAGTTCCTCGTACAACTCCTCGATCAGGTCGTACAGCAAGTCCTGCTTGCTCGGGAAGTGATGGTACAGCGAGCCTGCGGTCAGCCCCACATGGGCCGCCAGCTCGCGCATGCTGACCTGGCCAAAGCCCTTTTCGGCAAACAGCGCCATGGCCCGGTCACGTCGCTCTTCAAAATTGGCACAGCGCATTGCGGCATTGACCGGGGGCATGGTGCAGGGTCCTCAATAGGTGAAGAAGCCGCGACCGCTCTTGCGCCCCAGCCAACCGGCCGCGACCATTTCCTTGAGCAGCGGGGCAGGGCGGTACTTGCTGTCGTTGAAGCCCTCATGGAAGGCCTCCATGATCGCCAGCAGCGTGTCCAGGCCAATCAGGTCGGCCAGGGCCAGTGGGCCGATGGGCTGGTTGCAGCCCAGGCGCATGCCGGTGTCGATGTCCTCGGCGCTGGCCAGGCCCTCCTGGCGCACGAAGATCGCTTCGTTGATCATCGGCACCAGGATGCGGTTGACCACGAAGCCCGGGCGGTTGCCGGCGGTGATCGGTGTCTTGCCGACCTTTTCGGTCACCACCAGCGCCTGGGCATAGGTGTTGTCGCTGGTCTGCAGGCCGCGAATGATCTCCACCAGCGCCATCATCGGCACCGGGTTGAAGAAATGCACACCAATGAAACGCTCGGGGTGCTCGATGCTGGCAGCCAGCTGGGTGACCGACAGCGACGAGGTGTTGGTGGCAATCAGGCAGTCGGCAGTGACGTTGGCCGCCACCTGCTGCAGGATGCGTTGCTTGAGCTGCAGGTTCTCGGTCGCGGCCTCGATCACCAGCTGTGTACCGTTGAGCTGGCTATAGTCGGTGCTGGTGCGAATGCGGGTCTTGGCGGCTGCGGCCTTGTCCGCATCCAGGGTGCCTTTGCTGACCTGGCGCTCGAGGTTTTTGCTCAAGGTGGCCACGCCGCGCTCCAGTGCTGCGTCGGACACGTCCACCAGCAGCACTTGGTAGCCGGCCACTGCGCACACCTGGGCAATGCCGTTGCCCATGGTGCCGGCGCCGATCACGGCGATTTGTTCAATGCTCATGTGTCAGCCTCTCTCAGACGCGTTCGAAGACCACGGCAATGCCCTGGCCGCCACCGATGCACATGGTGGCCAGCGCGTAGCGGCCCTGGATGCGCTGCAGTTCATGGATGGCTTTGGTGGCGATGATCGCGCCCGTGGCGCCCACCGGGTGGCCCAGGGAAATGCCCGAACCGTTGGGGTTGACCTTTTCCGGGTCGAAGCCCAGCTCGCGGGCCACGGCGCAGGCCTGGGCGGCGAACGCTTCGTTGGACTCGATCACGTCCAGGTCCTGCACCTTCAGGCCGGTCTTTTCCAGCACCTTGCGGGTGGCCGGGATCGGGCCCAGGCCCATCAGTTCAGGCTCGACACCGGCGTGGGCGTAACCCACCAGGCGGGCCAGCGGCTTCAGGCCCAGGCGGCGTACGGCGTCGCCCGTCGCCAGCACCAGGCCGGCGGCGCCGTCGTTGATG
This sequence comes from Pseudomonas sp. RV120224-01b, assembly GCF_003208145.1. Taxonomy (NCBI): domain Bacteria; kingdom Pseudomonadati; phylum Pseudomonadota; class Gammaproteobacteria; order Pseudomonadales; family Pseudomonadaceae; genus Pseudomonas; species Pseudomonas sp. RV120224-01b. Next base: position 47,863 of record NZ_QKMQ01000022.1, read on the forward strand.
CCGCTGGCGTTGCCGGCGGTGACGGTGCCGTCTTTCTTGAACACCGGCTTCATGCCGGCCAGTTGTTCAGCGGTCACTTCGCCACGCACATGCTCGTCGACACTGAACTGCACGCTGCCTTTACGGGTTTTCAGTTCCAGCGGCACGATCTGGCTGTCGAAGCGGCCTTCGGCAATGGCGCGGGCGGCGCGGCGCTGGCTGGTCAGGGCCAGTTCGTCCTGCATTTCGCGGGTGATGCCGTGTTTGGCCGAGACGTTTTCGGCGGTGATGCCCATGTGGAAGTGCTGGAACGGGTCCTGCAGCACGCCAACGGTGTAGTCGATGCCTTGCAGGTCACCCATGCGCGCGCCCCAGCGTGCCTGTGGCAGCAGGTATGGGCCACGGCTCATGGATTCGGCACCGGCTGCAACGGCCACGTCGGTGTCTCCCAGCAACAGCCCCTGGGCTGCCGAAACGATGGCCTGCAGGCCCGAGCCGCACAGGCGGTTGACGTTGAACGCCGGGGTTTCCTTGGGGATGCCGGCGTTCATCGCTGCCACACGGGCCAGGTAGGCGTCACGCGGCTCAGTAGGGATTACCGTGCCCATCACCAGATGGCCAACTTGATCGGCGGCCAGGCCCGAACGCTCGATGGCAGCACGGGTAATGGTGCTGGCCAGGTCGGCCAGCGGCAGGTCCTTCAGGGACCCACCAAAGCCACCAATGGCTGAACGGACGGCACTGACGACGTAGATTTCTGCGTTGCTCATAGGGGCTCCGATTGCGAAGGCATGGCGGGACCGGGCCAGGCTCTGCGAGAATGGCCGGCGGTCCCGGAGTGGGATCGAGTCTAGGCAAAGGCTCTGTTGCAGCCTATGCCGGAACTGTTCAAACAACCTGGCACTTTTTGCCACTCAGCATAGACAGCGAAAACCGCCATGCGCGATAGCGATTCGGTCGCCGTGTACTTTCTCAACGCCATGCTCCATGCCCTGCGCGACAGCCCCGCCGAGCGTGATGCACAGCTGCGTGCCGTGGGCATCGACCCACAGCTGCTGGAACAGCCCCAGGCCCGCGTGCCGGCCAAGGCCTTCGCCCAGCTTTGGCTGGCGATGATTCAACGGCTGGACGACGAGTTTTTCTGCCTCGACAGCCATGGCATGCCGCTGGGCAGCTTCGCCCTGATCTGCCGGGGCTTGATACTTGAACCGAACCTGGAAAAGGCCTTGCGCCAATGCATGGGCGGCTTCGGCCTGTTCCTGCGCGACCTGCGTGGCAGCCTGACGGTCCGTGGCGGGCGGGCGCTGATCAGCGTGCAGTCGAACATTGCCGACCCGCTGACCCGGGTGTATGCCGAGGAAACCTATTTGGTGCTGATGATCGGCATGCTGTGCTGGCTGGCCGGGCGGCGCATTGCCATCGACCGTACCGAGCTGGCGGTGTCGCGCCCGGCCCAGGAAGACGACCTGCTGCTGTGGGGGCCAGACCTGCGCCTGGGCAGCGGCCGCACCGAGGTGGAATTCGACAGCGCCTACCTGCGGTTGCCGGTGGTACAGGATTTGCCAGCCTTGAAAACCTTTCTGCGCACTGCGCCACAGGGGCTGGTGATTCGCTTTCGTAACCAGAACGGGCTGGTGGCCGAGGTGTACCGGCGCTTGCGCGCACTGCGTTATGGCCAGTGGCCGACATTGGCGGCGCTGGCGCAGCAGCAGGGGGTTAGCGCCAGTACCTTTCGCAGGCAGTTGGACCGGGAGGGGCGTTCGTATCAGCAGATCAAAGACGAAGTACGCCGGGCGATGGCCTTCGAGCGCTTGCGTGAAGGGGTGTTGAGCATTGCCGAAATCGCCGAGCAGGCGGGGTTCCAGGAGCCCAGTGCGTTCCACCGGGCGTTCAAGAAGTGGACTGGACAGAGTCCCGGCAGCTATCGAGCTCGGTTGGCTGGGCGTTAGTTGTTACCTGTACTGGCCCTATCGCCGGCAAGCCAGCTCTCACAGGACACCACAAGGCTCGAAAACTGTGGGGAGCTTGTGGGAGCTGGCTTGCCGGCGATAGGGCCGGTACAGGCTACCGGTTAATGATCAGGCCGGCACCATCGCAAACCCGACACCAAACCGGTTCCAGGCATTGATGGTGGCAATCGCCAAGGTCAGGTTGGCCACCTCGGCCGGCTCGAAATGTGCCTGCAAGGCTTCATATTCCCCCTGCGGTGCCCCACGCTCAGGCAAGCGGGTCAGGCTCTCGACCCAGGCCAGTGCCGCACGTTCACGCGGGGTGAAGTAGGCGGTCTCACGCCATACGCTCAACGTCTGCAAGCGCGCCTCGGTCTCGCCGGCCTTGCGCGCATCGTTGGCATGCAGGTTCACGCAGTAGGCGCAGCCGTTGATCTGCGATGCCCGCAGGCGCACCAGCTCCAGCAGGGAACTCTCCAGGCCGCTCTTGGCCAGGGCCTGTTCCAGGCCGACCATGGCTTTGTAGGCTTCGGGGGCGTGCTTGGCCCATTCGATACGGTTGTGCATGGCTGTCTCCAAAGGGTGTGGGGTGGGAATGGCACTACTGTAGCGCCGCCCTTTGGCCACCCCGATAGCCAATCCCGCGCATATGCAGGAGGCCAATCGACCATTCAGGTGGTCACTGACAGGCATCCAATCTCTTCATTTCTGCCAGGCTGGCCGAGCCGGGATAATGGCCGGGTCTTGCTACAAGAGAACTGATTCACAATGAGAGCTGCGTTGAACCTGTTGCTGGTGATTCTGCTGGCGCTGAACTTGCGGCCGATCCTGACCAGTATCGGCCCGTTACTCGAACCTATGCGTGCCAGCACTGGCCTGGGCTACCAGCAGGCCGCCTTGCTGACGGCGTTGCCGGTGCTGTGCATGGGGCTGGTACCGTTGCTGCAACCCTGGCTGCGGCGCTGGATCAGCGAGCATGGCGGCATGCTCGGTGGCCTGGCTGCGATTGCCCTGGCCTGCCTGTGGCGCCTGCAACTGGACAGCGTCTGGGCGTTGATTGCCAGTGCAGTGGTCGCGGGCCTGGGCGTGGCGGTGGTGCAAGGCATGATGCCAGGGTTGGTCAATCGATGGTTCCCCGGGCGGCTGGCCGGGGCGATGGGCCTGTATTCGGCGGCACTGATGACGGGCGGCGGCCTGGCGGCCGTGCTTGGGCCACATATCAGCGGCCACTTCGGCCACTGGCAGGCCGGCCTGGGCTTGTGGGCAGCACCGGCAGTGCTGGCGGTGCTGGCCTGGGCCGTGCTGCGGCCACGTCAGGAAGCACCGAAGCTGGCGGGCGCTGCGGGTGGACACTGGTTCGGCACCCGCCGGGCGTGGTTGCTGGCCTTGTACTTCGGCCTGATCAATGGCGGTTACACCAGCATGGTGGCCTGGTTGCCGGCCTACCATATCGAGCACGGCGGCAGTGCCCAAGGTGGCGCCGACCTGGTGGGCCTGATGACCATTTTCCAGGTGGCCGGCGCGCTCGGCCTGCCACTGCTGCTGCGGCGCTGGGCAGACCGGCGCCCAGGCCTTTGGCTGGCGCTGGCGATTCAGCTGGCGGGCTTCCTCGGCCTGCTGCTGGCCCCCACGGTGGCTGCAGGACTGTGGGTCGCCATGATCGGCTTTGGTCTGGGCGCCTGTTTCAGCCAGAGCCTGACGCTGACCCTGGAACACCTCAAGACGCCTGCCGAGGCCGGCAGCCTGGCGGCATTCGTACAGGGGATCGGCTTTATCATCACCGGTATCGTGCCGTACATCACCGGCTGGTTGCGTGACGTGAGTGGCGACTTCCAGGCATCGTGGATGCTGCTGACCGTGACCGTGATGGCGATGCTGCTGGTAACCGCCTGTTTCAACCCGCGTGGCTATGCTGCGGCCATCGCGCGCCCGCCCGCGACGGGCAGGGCCGCGCCGGTCAGCTAAGGCGTTGCAGGGTATCGCGCACCCGGTCCAGTGCCGGGTCGATGTCCAGCAGCTCGATAGCGCCAAAGCCCAGCAACAGCCCCGGGCGTACCGGTGCTTCGCTGAAGAACGGCGCCAGCGAATACAGGCCCACCTCCACCTTGCGTGCGAGGTTGGCCAGCAACTCGACATCGACCCCGGGCTTGGCCAGCGCGCTGAGGTGGAAGCCCGCGCTGGCGGGGATGGCGCTGAACCACGGTGACAGGTCGCCGCCCAGGCGCGCCAGGATACGTTCGCGGCGGGCGCTGTAAACCTCGTGGCAGCGGCGGATGTGCTTGTTCAGGTGGCCTTCGCCCAAGAAGCGCGCCAGCGCCCACTGCAGCAAGGTAGGGCTGTGCCAGTCACTGAGGTGCTTGGCCACGCAGGCCGCCTGCAGCACGGCAGGCGGCAACACGGCATAGCCCAGCCGCAGCTCGGGCAGCAATGTCTTGGAAAAGGTCCCCACATAGGCCACCAGGCCATGGCGGTCGAGGCGCTGCAGTGCGTCCGCTGCCGGCCCGTGGTAACGGAACTCGCAATCGTAGTCGTCTTCGATGATCAACGCGCCCAGCTCAGCCGCCCGGGCCAGCAGGGCGTGCCGACGTGGCTCGCTCATGGGCATGCCCAGCGGGAACTGGTGCGACGGCGTTACATAGATCAACCGGGTGCCATCGGCGATGTGCTCGACGCGCAGGCCTTCATCATCCACCGGAACGGACTGCACGCGCGCGCCAAGGGCCAGGAACAGTTGCCGGGCAGGTGGGTAGCCGGGGTCTTCCATGGCCACTTGGCAACCGGGTTCCACCAATACCCGGGCGATCAGGTCCAGCGCTTGCTGGGCGCCGTTGCACACCAGCAGGTCGGCTGCGCTGCAGTGCACGCCGCGGGCGTAGGCGATGTGGTGGGCAATGGCCTCGCGCAGCTCCTGCAAGCCCTGGGCCGGAAACTGCCGCTCGGGGTGGCGCTGGCTGCGGCGCAGGGCATAGTTCAGGCAGCTGCGCCACTGGTCGAAGGGGAACTGCGCCTTGCTTGAAGCACCACCGATAAAGTCATAGCGGGAGGGCGCTTGCAACTGGCGTTGGCCGAGCACGGTGGCGCGCTGCTGCCAGCGCTCGAGGGACGCGGCGCCGGCCAGGGGGATGGTGGTGGATTCATGGCTACGCAGCGGTTGGCGCGGCGTGATGAAGGTGCCACGGCCGACCACACCGCTGAGCAGGTTGTCGTAGGTGAGCCGCGAATAGGCCTCGGCCACCGTCTTGCGCGACACGCCCAGTTGCTCGGCCAGCAGGCGGGTGGGTGGCAACTGGGTGCCGGCGGCCAGGTGGCCACTGTCGATACCGGCGCGCAGTTGCTGATAGAGCTGGTCGGCCAGGCCTTTGCGGCCCTCCAGGCGAATGTGCAGTTCCATGGGGCGGTCCGGAGCGGGGGAGTGCTCAGGATAGCGGATTGGCCAGACAAGGGCATGGGGCCGCTTTGCGGCCCATCGCCGGCAAGCCAGCTCCCACGGGGATAGTGAAGAGTCCGAATACTGCGCGGTCCCTGTGGGAGCTGGCTTGCCGGCGATGGGCTGCAAAGCAGCCCCCATAATCTCAGAGCCGGGCTGTACTCACCGTGATATAGCCCTTGTCCGCTACCGCGATGCGTATCACCGTTTCATCCGCTGGCGCCTTGCGGTTGCGCTTGATGCGCACGCCATCGACTGCGGCCGCTTTCAGGTGTTCCGCGATGGCCCGCCCGTTAGGGTCGAAGAACACTTCGCTGGCCAGCAACTCGATACGCTCGATCAGTTGCCGGGAGTGTTCGTCGGTGGCGCAGAAGAACATCACCCCCGACAGGTGCGGATCCTCTTCGGGGTTGCGGATGTCATGGGCCAGCATTTCGCACAAGCTGCTGCGCAGTTCGGCAATGGAGCGGGCGTAAAGGTGCATACGGAGCCTCCTCTGGATCGCGACCTTGCGTTTTCCAGTGCCGATCTTGTTTTTTGCGTGCAGAGGCAGCAAGCAGGACGCTTCCGAAAGCGTTGTGGGAAATTTCTGAAGACGCCGGAATGCCACCCCTGACTGGCCGGTGGCAGATGTTTGCTGCCGGCGCGACACAAGGCCGCGCCAGCAACACCGCGCAGCTTGGGCTAGCGTTGAACCTGCTGCTTGAACCGCAACCGCCAGCCATGCAGTAACGGCTCGGTATAGCCACTGGGCTGCTCGCGCCCCTTGAACACCAGCTCTCGGGCGGCGCGAAACGCATGCGATGCCTCGAAGTTGGCCGCCATTGGCCGGTACGCCGGGTCCCCGGCATTCTGTTGGTCTACCACCTTGGCCATGCGTTGCAGCGTCGCCTCGACCTGCTCGGCACCCACCACGCCATGGTGCAGCCAGTTGGCGATGTGCTGCGCTGAAATGCGCAGGGTGGCGCGGTCCTCCATCAGGCCCACATCGTGGATGTCCGGTACCTTGGAGCAGCCGACTCCTTGTTCGACCCAGCGCACCATGTAACCGAGGATGCCTTGGCAGTTGTTGTCCAGTTCAGCCTGGATATCGTCGGCACTCCAGGGCCGCTCGGGGCTGACCGGTACGCTGAGCAGGTCGTTCAGCAATGCGTCGCGCTGGGCGTTCAGGTCGACTGCTTCCAGCGCCTGCTGTACCCCTGCCACGTCTACCTGGTGGTAATGCAGCGCGTGCAGCGTTGCGGCCGTCGGCGAGGGCACCCAGGCGGTGTTGGCACCGGCCTTGGGCTGGGCAATCTTCTGTTCGAGCATGGCCGCCATCAGGTCGGGCATGGCCCACATGCCCTTACCGATCTGCGCCTTGCCGCGTAAGCCGCAGGCCAGCCCCACCAGCACGTTGCTGCGTTCGTAGGCCTGGATCCAGGCGCTGCCTTTCATGTCGCCCTTGCGCAGCATGGCACCGGCTTCCATGGCGCTGTGCATCTCGTCCCCGGTGCGGTCGAGGAAGCCGGTGTTGATGAACACCACCCGTGATGCCGCACTGGCGATGCAGGCTTTGAGGTTGACGCTGGTACGCCGCTCTTCGTCCATGATGCCCATCTTCAGGGTATTCGCGGGCAGGCCCAACAGGGCTTCGACGCGACCGAACAGCTGGTCGGCAAAGGCCACTTCGGCCGGCCCGTGCATTTTCGGCTTGACGATGTACAGGCTGCCTTCGCGCGAGTTGCCTCGGCGCTTGAGGTCGTGCAGGCCAATCAGGCTGGTGACCACGGCATCGAGGATGCCTTCCGGAATTTCCTGGCCATCGCGGTCGTGGATCCCCGGGTTGGTCATCAGGTGGCCGACGTTGCGGATGAACAGCAGCGAACGGCCCGGCAAAGTCAGCGGCTGGCCGTTTGCACCGTGATACTGGCGGTCGGCGGCCAAGGTGCGGCTGAAGGTTTTGCCGCCCTTGCTGACCTGTTCGCTGAGGTCGCCTTTCATCAGGCCCAGCCAGTTGCGATAGACATTGACCTTGTCGTCGGCATCGACGGCTGCCACTGAGTCTTCGCAGTCGATGATGGTGGTCAGTGCGGCTTCCAGGAGGATGTCCTTGACCCCGGCCAGGTCCTGCTGGCCGATGACGTTGGTCGGGTCGATCCGGATTTCGAAATGCAGTTGGTGGTGCTGCAGCAGGATCGCCGTTGGCGTGTTCGGCTCGCCTTGGTAGCCACGCATTTGTGCGGGTTTTTGCAAGCCAACCTGGCGGCCATCGGCCAGGGTGACCTGCAGTGCGCCCTGGTTGATCGCGTAGGCCTTGGCGTCGCTGTGTGAGGCGCCGGCAAGCGGGGCTGAGGTATCGAGGAATTGCCGGCCATAGGCAATCACCTTGGCGCCGCGCACCGGGTTATAGCCTTGGCCGCGCTCGGCACCCGCGGTTTCGGCGATGGCATCGGTGCCGTAGAGGGCATCGTACAGTGAGCCCCAGCGGGCGTTGGCGGCGTGGAGGGCGTAGCGGGCATTGCTCAGCGGCACGACCAGTTGCGGGCCGGCTTGTACGGCGATCTCGCGGTCGACGTTGTGGGTGCTGATTTGCACGTTTTCGGGGACATCCACGAGGTAGCCGATGCCTTGCAGGAAGTGCCGGTAGGCGGCCATGTCGCGGATCGGGCCGGGGTGCTGGCGGTGCCAGCTGTCCAGCTCGGCCTGCAGGCGCTCGCGTTCGGCGAGCAGGGCACGGTTTTGCGGGGCCAGGTCGTGGACCAGGGTGCTGAAGCCTTGCCAGAAGGGGACGGCTTCGATGCCGGTGCCGGGGAGCACTTCGTTTTCGATGAAGCGCTGGAGGCTGGGGGCGATCTGGAGTTCGTTTGGCATTGTCTATTCGCTCGATGTTCGATCTTCTGGAAACAGGTTGCCTGTGCCAGCTTCTTCGCGGGCATGCCCGCTCCCACAGGTACGTCGCTGGGTTCGAGACTTGCACTTTTCCTGTGGGAGCGGGCAAGCCCGCGAAGAGGCCGGTGCAGGATTTACAAGGCAGCCGCCCCGACCTTGGCCACCTGGGCATCCTGTTCGGACTTGACCCCGGACACGCCGATGGCACCCACCACCTGGCCCTCCACCCGCAGCGGCACGCCACCTTCCAGGCTGGTGAGCAGCGGTGCGGTGACGAAGGCAGTACGGCCGCCATTGACCATCTCTTCGTAATCCCGTGTTTCCTTGCGCCCCAGCGCAGAGGTCCGGGCTTTTTCCACGGCAATGTAGGCACTGGCTGGCGCACAGCCGTCCATGCGCTCCAGGGCCAGCGGGTGACCTCCGTCGTCAACCACGGCGATGGTCACGTTCCAGTGCTGGGCCAGGGCCTCCTGGCGGGCGGCGGCCAATACGCGGGCGACTTCGGCCTGGCCGATCACGAACTTGCTATGCATGGGGGTTCTCCGGGTTCAAGGCTGCTTCGACAATTTCTATCCAGTGCCGTACCGGCGTACGCCCGGCCCCGTCGAGGTGGGCCTGGCAACCGATGTTGGCGGTGGCGATGACGTGCGGTTTGCCGCTTTCCAGTGCGTTGAGGCGGTTGTCACGCAGTTGCAGCGACAATTCGGGCTGGGTCAGCGAATAGGTACCCGCCGAGCCGCAGCATAGATGGCCGTCCGGCACCGCGGTGAGGGTAAAGCCCAGGCGCGTCAGCAGCGCTTCCACCGCGCCGCCCAGCTTCAGGGCATGTTGCAAGGTACAAGGGCAATGGAAGGCCAGGCGCTGTTCGGCGCACAGGCCCAGTTGCTCGACCGGTTCATCGCGCAGTACTTCTACCAGATCGCGGGACAGGGCGCTGACCCGCGCGGCCTTGGCGGCGTAACGGGGGTCGTTTTCCAGCAGGTGGCCGTAATCACGCACGAATGCGCCGCAGCCGCTGGCGGTTTGCACTATAGCCTCGGCCCCCGCTTCGATGGCTGGCCACCACGCGTCGATATTGCGCCGCGCACGCTGCAGGCCTTGCTCTTGGGCATTGAGGTGGTAGTCCACCGCGCCACAGCAGCCGGCCTGGTGGATCGGCTGCACGCTGATGCCCAGGCGGTCGAGCAGGCGCGCGGCGGCGGCGTTGGTGTTGGGCGACAAGGCCGGCTGCACGCAGCCTTCGAGCATCAACACCCGCCGTGCATGGCGTGGTGCCGGGCGCTGGCCGGGTGCGACTACCCGTGCCGGCAGTTTGCGTTTGAGTGTGGCCGGCAGCAGCGGGCGCAGGGCCTGGCCGCCACGGGTCAGGGCCTTGAACAGCGCCGGGCGTGGCACCACGGCTCGCAGGCCCTGGCGCAGCAGGCGCTGACCGAGCGGGCGCGGCACCTGTTGTTCGACCACGGCGCGGCCGATGTCCAGCAGGTCGTGGTACTTCACCCCTGAGGGGCAAGTGGTTTCGCAGTTGCGGCAGGTCAGGCAACGGTCCAGGTGCAGTTGCGTGTTGGCCGTGACCGGCTCGCCTTCGAGCAGTTGCTTGATCAGGTAGATGCGCCCGCGCGGGCCGTCCAGTTCATCGCCCAGCAACTGGTAGGTCGGGCAGGTGGCGGTGCAGAAACCGCAGTGCACGCAGGACCGCAGGATGCTTTCTGCCTCGTCGGCGCGGGCCAGGCGTCGGGATGCTTCACTCAGGTTGGTTTGCATGGTCTGGCCTCACAGGTTCGGGTACAGGCGGCCAGGGTTGAACACGCCCTGGGGGTCGAGCTGTTGCTTCAGCGTCTGGTGGTAGCGCATCAGTGCCGCGGGCAGCGGCGGGCTACTGTCTGCGCCGGGGGCGTAGCAGGTGGCGTGGCCGCCCACGTTGGCGACCAGGTCGCGAATGGCCTGGGCCGGTGCGCTGGACGTAAGCCAGCGCTGCGCTCCACCCCAGTCGATCAATTGCTGGCCGGGCAGGTCCAGCTCGCCGGTGGCGTTGGGCAGTGACAGGCGCCACAGCGGTGCAGGGCTGTTGAAGAATGCCAGGCGCTGCTCGCGCAGGTCGCTCCAGAACCGGCTGTCGAGGGTTGCGCCGCCCAGTCGCTGGCGTGCCGACTGAACCGAACCTTCGCCGCCCTCCAGGCGCAGGTACAGCGCTTCGCCGTCATGGCAAGCCGCGCTGATCGGCAGCGGCTGCTGGCCCCATTCGGCCAACTCGGCCAGCGCCTCATGCCGGCCCATTGGCAGGCGCAGGCTCAGGCATTGGCGCGGCCGGGGCAGTACTTTCAACGAAACCTCGGTCAGCAACCCCAGGCAACCGAAGCTGCCCGCCATCAGCCGTGATACATCGTAACCGGCCACGTTCTTCATCACTTCGCCACCAAAGCGCAGCAACTTGCCGTGGCCGGTGATCACCCGCGTGCCGAGCACGTAGTCACGTACCGACCCGGCCCATGGCCGCCGGGGGCCAGACAAGCCGGCGGCGACCATGCCGCCCAAGGTGGCGTCCGGGCCCAGGTGTGGCGGTTCACAGGGAAGCATCTGGCCGGCTTCGTGCAGCGCCGCTTCGATCTCGCGCAGCGGTGTGCCGGCGCGGGCGGTGAGCACCAGTTCGGTCGGGTCGTAGCTGACGATGCCACGGTGGCTGCGGGTGTCGAGTACTTCGCCAGCGACAAGGTTGCCCAGCATGGCTTTGCTGTTACTGCCCTGGATACGCAGCGGTGTGCCTTGGTTCAGCGCCTGGCCGACCTGCTCCAGCAGGGCCTGGCTGTTGTCGCGGTCCATGCTCATCAGAAACGCTCCAGCTCGGGGAAGGGCAGTTGCCCATGGTGCACATGCATGGCGCCGAACTCGGCGCAGCGGTGCAGGGTGGGAATGTTCTTGCCGGGGTTGAGCAGGCCCTGCGGGTCGAAGGCGGCCTTCACCGCGTGGAACAGGGTGATTTCGTCGCTGTTGAACTGCGCGCACATCTGGTTGATTTTCTCGCGGCCTACGCCGTGCTCGCCCGTGATGCTGCCGCCTACCGCCACGCACAGTTCGAGGATCTTGCCGCCGATGGCTTCGGCGCGCTCCAGCTCACCTGGCAGGTTGGCATCGAACAGGATCAGCGGGTGCATGTTGCCGTCGCCGGCATGGAACACGTTGGCCACGCGCAGGCCGTATTCCGCAGACAGGTCACTGATGCCCTTGAGTACCCGTGGCAGTTCGCGGCGCGGGATGGTGCCGTCCATGCAGTAGTAATCCGGCGAGATGCGCCCCACCGCCGGGAAGGCGTTCTTGCGCCCGGCCCAGAAACGCACGCGCTCGGCTTCGTCGCGGGCCAGCCGTACCTCGCGGGCTCCGGCTTGCGCCAGCACGGCGGCCACCCGTTCACAATCGTCATGCACATCGGCCTCGACGCCATCCAGCTCGCACAACAGGATGGCCGCCGCGTCCACCGGGTAGCCGGCATGAATGAAGTCTTCGGCGGCGCGGATGGCCAGGTTGTCCATCATCTCCAGGCCGCCGGGAATGATACCGGCAGCGATGATTTCGGCGACTGCCTGGCCGGCGTCCTCGACACGGTCGAAACTGGCCAGCAGCACCCGCGCCACCTGGGGCTTGGGGAGCAGCTTGACGGTAACTTCCGTGACGATGCCGAGCATGCCTTCGGAGCCCGTGAACAGTGCCAGCAGGTCGAAGCCCGGGCTGTCCAGGGCATCGCTGCCGAGGGTCAGGCGTTCTCCTTCCACCGTGAGGATTTCCACCTTGAGCAGGTTGTGCACGGTCAGGCCGTATTTCAGGCAGTGCACGCCACCGGCGTTTTCGGCGACGTTGCCACCGATGGAACAGGCAATTTGCGAGGACGGGTCTGGTGCGTAGTACATACCGTGCGGTGCGGCCGCCTGGGAGATGGCCAGGTTGCGCACGCCGGGTTGCATACGGGCGTAACGGCCCTGTGGATTGACCTCCAGAATGCGGTTGAAGCGGGCCATTACCAGCAGGATCCCCTTGGCCAGCGGCAGGGCGCCGCCCGACAGGCCGGTGCCGGCACCACGGGCTACCACGGGTACGCCGCGCTGGTGGCAGAGCCTGAGCAAGGCCTGCACCTGCTCCAGGCGCTCGGGCAGCACCACCAGCAGCGGTACCGTGCGATAGGCCGAGAGGCCGTCGCATTCGTAGGGTTTGAGGTCTTCTTCGCGGTACAGGATATCGAGGTCTGGCAGGGCCTTGCGCAGCGCCTGCAACAGGTCCGCCTGGTCTACGGTGGGCAGCGCGCCATCGACGCGTTCGTCGTACAGGATATTCATCGGCTCACTCGGCAACGTTTTTGTTGTTGTTGGCAAAGCGGTCACCGTTGCAGCCTGCGCTTGCCAGCGGCCCGGGTCGAGTACGTCGTTCACTGGTCCTACCAGTTTTTCTGCAAAGGGCTGGTTATTGACGGCTTTGCCTGGCTAGATTGGAGCTATCGGTCGAAGTGGTCCTACCAGTGGGAGAGGGCGTGATGGGTGCTGAAGGCAAAGCCAAGGTCGCTGACCAGGTGGCCGAGCGGGTGGAGCGGCTGATCGTTGACGGCGTACTCAAGGTGGGCCAGGCCTTGCCGTCGGAGCGGCGGTTGGTGGAGAAGCTGGGGTGTTCACGCTCGGCACTGCGCGAAGGGCTACGCATTCTGCGGGGGCGCGGCATCATCGATACCGAACAGGGGCGGGGTTCGTTCGTCGCCGACCTGACAGGGCAGTCGGGTGCCACACCGTTGATGCATTTGTTTGGCTCGCAGCCGCGTACGCTGTTCGACTTGCTGGAAGTGCGGGCGTTGCTGGAGGCCGAATCGGCGCGGCTGGCGGCGTTACGGGCCACCGAGGTTGACCGCTTGCTGATTCGCCGGCGCTACGAAGAAATGCTGGCCGCGCACGAGGCACCCGACGCGATCGATGCCCGTGAACATGCCCGTCGCGACCACGCGTTCCACCGGGCGATCAGTGAGGCGTCACACAACCCGGTGCTGGTGCATACCTTGCAATCGCTCAGCGACCTGACCTTGAGCACGGTGTTTGCCTCGGTCAACAACCTGTATTGCCGGCCGGCGCAAAAGCGCCAGATCGACCGCCAGCATGCACGCTTGTATCAGGCGGTGATGGAGCAGTTGCCGGAGCAGGCGCAGCGGGCGGCGCGCGAGCATATCAACGGGATTCGCGACAGTTTGCGGGAGATCGAGCAGGAAGAGCAGCGGTTGGTCAGGGCGACCATGCGCATGGATGGCTGGGGATGATCTAGTCCTGTGCCGGCCTCTTCGCGGGCAAGCCCGCTCCCACAGGGAACGCGCCAAGCCTGATGGCTGCGCAGATCCTGTGGGAGCGGGCTTGCCCGCGAAAGGGCCGGTGCAGGTTGACCTCAATGGTCAGCTATACGGTCATCCTGCGACAGAATGGCCCGGGCCAGCTCTTCATCGCTGGCTTGCAGCCTAGGATGGTCCTTGCGGGCCTGTTCCAGCGCCGACTCCACATAGGCGCCACGGATAGCCCCACCGCTTGCAACGAAGGCAGAAAGTTCATCGCGTGCCGGGATGATCCGTTTATCGTCCTTGAAGGTCGAGTAAAGCGAGGCGGAGATACCGGCCGAGGTGGCGACGTCGCCCGCATCGACGCGGGCCAGGGCAGCACCGGCAGGCAGCAGGAGCAGCAGCGCAGGAGCGAGGAGTAGGTGGCGCATGTCGTGTTCTCCAGTAGCGTGAAGCCCAAGGGAATAAACCACTCAGTGTTTAAGAAAGCACGCAGGTGGTGGTAGTTCCCTTGGGGGTTCCACGAAATGGACCGATCAAGCCAACTGGTAGGTGGTCTTTACACGGGTAAAGAACTGCCGCGCATGCGTCCCCTGTTCTCGCGAACCCAGGCTCGATGCCCCGTTGCCCCCAAATGGCACGTGGTAATCCACCCCGGCCGTCGGCAGGTTGACCATCACCATCCCCGCCGAACTGTTGCGCTTGAAATGCTCGGCCTGGCGCAGCGAGGTGGTGACGATGCCAGCGGACAGGCCGAACGCCGTATCCTCGGCTGCCGCGAAGGCTTCGGCGTAGTCGCGCACCTTGAGCACGCTCAGCACCGGCCCGAATATTTCCTCTCGATAGATGCGCATGTCCGGCGTTACCTCGGTAAACAGGGCCGGGGTAAAGAAATACGCCCCCGCCTGGTTATCGATACGCTCGCCACCGCATACCCGCTTCGCACCCTGTTCAACACCTGCTGCCACATAGGCGAGGTTCTGCTCCAGCTGCCGGCTGTCAACCACCGGGCCGATGTCGGTGCTGGCCTGCAGCGCATCCCCCACCTTCAAGGTGCGGGTACGCTCAGCCAGGCGTGCGACGAAAGCGTCGTGAATGCCCTCGGTCACGATCACCCGCGAACTGGCGGTACAGCGCTGGCCGGTGCTGTAGAACGAGCCGTTCAAGGCCACTTCCACCGCCTGTTCCAGGTCGGCATCGTCCAGCACGATCAGCGGGTTCTTGCCGCCCATCTCCAACTGCACTTTCTTCATGCCTTCGGCGGCCAGCCGGGCAATTTGCCGACCGGTGTGCTCGGAGCCGGTGAAGCTGATGCCATCGACCAGCGGCGAGCGGATGATCGTGTCACCAACGCTGCGCCCCGGGCCGATCAGCATGTTGAACACGCCCGCAGGCAAACCGGCGCGGGAGATGATTTCGGCCAGGGCCCAGGCCGAGGAGGGCACCAGCTCGGCCGGTTTGAACACCACGCAGTTGCCAAAGCACAGCGCCGGGGCGATCTTCCATGCAGGGATGGCGATAGGGAAGTTCCACGGGGCGATGATGCCGACCACACCCAGTGGCTGGGTGAACACATCGATGCTCACGTCCTGGCGTACTGACGTGTACTTCTCGCCTTCGGCACGCAGGGCTTCCTGAGCGTAGAACTTGAACGAGCGCCCGGCGCGGTCCACTTCGCCCAGCGCTTCGCGCACTACCTTGCCTTCTTCGCGGGCCAGCAGCGTGGCCAGTTCCTCGCGGCGGGCGAGGATTTCGCTGCCGATGAAGTCCAGCGCGTCCGCACGCAGCTGTGGGTTGCTGCGTGCCCAGGCCGGCTGCGCGCGGTGGGCAGCGGCAATGGCCTGTTCGGTCAGCGTCTGCTCAGCGCGTTCGAAGCGTTCGACCACTTCGCCCGGGTTGGACGGGTTGCGGTTTTCCAGGATGTCGGCATTGCCGGTCAGTGGGATAAAGGTGCCATCGACGTAGCTGCTTTTGGTGACAGGGGTCATGCGCTGCGAATCCTTTTTTCAGAAACCTGGCGGGCGACGAAATGGCTGATGTTGTCCACGGCGCTGTCCATCAACTGCTGCATGGCGTCTTCGCTGCTCCAGGCGATGTGCGGGTTAAGCAGAAAGTCATCGCGGTCGATCAGCTGGAACAGTGGGTTGCTGGGGTGCAATGGCTCCACTTCCACCACGTCCAGCGCCACGCCGCCCAGGCGGCCTTGTTGCAGTGCCTGGATCAACGCGGCTTCGTTGACCACGCCGCCACGGCCGGTGTTGACCACCACGGCGTCAGGCTTCATCAACGCCAGTTGCGCGGCATCGATCAGGTTGTGGGTTTCTGGCGTGAGCGGGCAGTTGATCGACAGCACGTCGCAGCTTTTCAGCATATCGGCCAAGGGGCGGCAGTCCGGGCCTTGGCGTTTGCCGCCTCGGTCTTCGAACCACACGCGCATGCCGAACGCCCGCGCCAGGTGCGCCAGGCGCAGGGCGATCGGGCCGCTGCCGATGATCGCCAGCTGCTTGTCGCGCACGTCGCGGATACGGTGGTTGAAGTAGATGTTCTGGAACGGCTTTTCGCCGGCATGCACCTGGCGCATCAGGCGGGTGAAGGCGGCCGGGCGGCGGAACAGCTCCAGGATCATGGCCAGGCTGTGCTCGGCCACGGTGTTGGCGGCATAGCCCGGTACGCTGGATACTTCGATGCCATGGGCTTCGCAGTAGCCGACATCGACGATGTCGCGGCCGGTCAGGGCCAGCGAAATCATCTTCAGCTTGGGCAACTGGCGCAGGTGCTCTTCGCGCAGCGGCACGCTGAACGTCAGCGCCACCGTCGCGTTTTTCAGGTGCTCCAGTATCTGCTCTGGGTGGGTGTAGGCGAACTGCTGCCAGCTGTGCTCGCAATCAGGGCGCTTCAGGCGGGTGGAAGGCGCCAGGCCTTCGTCGTCGAGGAGGACGATATGTTCGCTCACGTTATTGTCCTTGTTTTTTCTGCGCGGGCACGTAGCCGGCAGGCGCCATGCCCACCAGCTGGCGGGTGATGAAGCCGGCATCCTGGTCGTGGTCCTCCAGCGATTCCTTGCGCACCAGTGCATCGCGTACCAGGTGCGCGCCAAAGAAGCGCAACGGCTCTGGCGGCAGCAGCTTCATCTTCTGGTTGACCAGGCCGCAATTGGCCCACTCGTCGTTGGCATGGGTGGCCAGCGACTTGATAATGCGGCTGGCGAACACCGTGGTGGCCACGCCGTTGCCGGAAAAACCGATGCCGTAGCTGACGGTCTGGTGTTGGTCGAGGTAGCCGAAGTTGGGCAGGCCCTTCATGGCCCGGTCGATCGGCCCGGTCCAGCTGCTGACCACCGGTACATCCTGCAACTGCGGGTACAGGCGGCGCAGTTCGGCGGCGACCTTGTCGGCGGCCGGCGAGGGTTTTTCATACAGGTTGCCGATACGCCCGGCAAAGGCGAACTGGCCCAGCGGCTTGCCGAACACCACGCGCCCGTCCGGGGTGTTGCGCCAGTAGTTGAGCACGGTGCGCGAGTCGGTCATGCACTCGCCGCCACTGAAGCCGATAGCGTCGAGCCTGGCCTTGACCGGTGCGGTGGCGACCATGTCGCTGGACATGATCGCGATCATCCGACGCAGCTCGGGGAACTGCGCGCCCCAGGCATTGAGCGCCAGCACCACGTGGTTGGCTTTTACATGACCCTTGGCGGTGTGCACCACCGGGCGCTTGCCGCGCACCAGGTGGGTGAAGGGCGATTTCTCGAAAATTTGCACGCCCAGCTTCAGCGCCACGCGGCGCAGGCCGCGGGCCAGCATGGCGGGCTGCACGGTGGCGGCGTTGGGGTCGAAGATGCCGCCCAGTACCAGGGGCGAGCCAACACGGCCACGGATGGTCTGGCGGTCCAGCGCCTGGAACGGGTTGACGTCGAGCTTCTGCAGGCCGTCGGTGAGCACGCGCCAGGAGTTCATCTGGCGCTGGTTGGTGGCCGTCCACAGCCAACCGTCCTTGCGGTACTGGGCGTCGATGCCGTGTTGCTGGCAGAAGCTGCCGATCTCGTCGATGGCCGACTCGGCCGCCTCGCAGATGCGCCGTGCCTCGACATCGCCGCAGATGGTGCGTACCGACAGGTACTTGCCCCACCAGTTGGTGGCCACGCCACCGTTGCGCCCGCTGGCGCCCGAGCCGCAGCGGTCGCGCTCGACGATGACGATGGTTTTTTCCGGGTGCGCCTGCTTCAGGCGGATGGCCGACCACAGGCCAAGGAAGCCACCGCCGACGATGCACACGTCAGCATCAATCGAGTCCTGCAGGGCAGGGGCCAGGTCGCTGTCCAGGTCAAGTGCCTGGGCATACCAGAATCCACGGTACATGAGGGGTGCCTCTGAGCATGTTTGTCTTGTGCCTACATGATGCTCAGCCGGGCAGGGGGGCTGATATTACAGCCATGACAATTGATAGAACGGCGCCGCCTTTTGTCATGGACTTCCTATTTGTGGGGATGCATATGATATGACGGACGCAGGGCGCGCTTTAGAATGGCGCCATTGCAGATGTCATGAGGCCCGTGTCGATGTTTGCCGAACAACAAGAACAACCGTTGCAAGCCTCCGTTGACAGCGTGCAGGTCAAGCCCGAACTGCGGGTGGGCTTCGTGCTGATGAATCACTTCACCCTGGTGCCGGTGGCGGGGCTGGTGGACTCGCTGCGTTTCGCGGCGGACAAGTCGTTCCGTAGCCAGCAGGTGTATTGCCAGTGGGACTGGATGACCCTGGACGACCAGCCGATCACCGCCAGTTGCGGCATGCCCATTTCGCCGACCAAGCCCCTGAACCTGTTCGCCCAGTACGACTACATCGTGCTTGCAGGCGGCTTGCTGGACGAAACCCGCAATCCGCCGGCCTGGCTGTTGGACGCATTGCGTGAGGTGCATGCGGCGAATATCCCGATCATCGCGCTGTGCTCTGGGTCGTTTGTGCTGGGCAAGGCCGGGCTGCTCGATGGCCGGCGCTGCGCGCTGCATTTCACCTTGCGCGATGAGTTCAAGGAACGTTTTCCGCTTACCACGGCGGTGATCGACAAGAGCTATGTGGACGACCGCGGCATCATCACCTGCCCGGGCGGTACTGCCATTGATTTGGCGGCTAACCTGATTCGCCGGCATTGCGGTGCGGTGCGGGCACAGAAGGGCCTGGAGTACCTGTTGGTGGATGAGCGCGCTGATGAGCCGCAAGACAAGGCGGCCAGCGAATGTGTGTACCAGAACGACCGGGTGCAGCGGGCGATCAGCTTCATGCGTGCCAACCTGGATGCGTCGATGACCCTCAAGGCCGTGGCCGAGGCGGTGGGTACCCACCCCCGGCAGTTGCACCGCGAGTTCGTCGCCAATACCCAGGAACCGCCGGCCAACTACTGGCGCAAGTTGCGCCTGGACCATGCCCGGCGGCTTCTGGTGAACACCAGCCAGAACATCACCACCATTGCCTTGGCGTGCGGGTTTTCCGATGCTTCGCACTTTATCTTGTGGTTCCGCAAGCAGTATGGCGAGACGCCTTACAGCTTCCGCAAGCGCCGGCATGAGGTGGAGCGGTTTGACTGGCATGGCGACAAGGTGGGGCTGGATCCGGAGCTCTAACAAGCCATCGCGACACAAGGCCGCTCCCTCAGCGGCCGTGTGGCATTCAGAGCTGGCCGAAGGCCTGGATCTCGATGCGGTATTCAGGGGCTGCCAGCGCAGCCCCTACACAGGCCCGCACCGGTGGCTGTTCACCCACCCAGGCGTCATACACTTCATTCATCGCCGCAAACTCGCCCATGTCAGCCAGCCAGATCTGCATGCGGGTGAGGTTGCCTTTGCCCGCGCCGACCTGCGCCAGCCACTGCTCCAGCTGCGCCAGTACGCAGCGGGTTTGCGCAGCGATGTCGCCCGGTTGCAGGGCAACGATGCCAGAAGTTTCGATACGGCCGTCTACCAGCACCAGCTGGCTGGCGCGTTTGCCTGGGTTGATACGTTCGATCATCGACTGGGTCCTTAGAACAGCACGTAGGTCTTGCGCAGGGTTTCGCGAATGTCCCACACCCCCTCGCAGTTCTCCGGGAACAGCACCGCATCGCCAGCGCGCAGCTCCACCGGCTCGCCGCCGTCGGGAGTGAAGGTGCACCAGCCACTGACAATGTGGCTGAACTCGCGGTTTTTCAGGTAGCGGCGGAACACCCCCGGGCTGCTTTCCCATACACCGATGCTGGCGCCGGCGGCCTCGTCGGTCTGGTCCTGGGCGCTGGCGGCCTGGGCGATGGGTTCACCGATCGGCAGGCGGGCCGGGGCGGGGGCGCCCAGCGGCGAGATGGGGGCATTGCGTACGACGGTCAGTGACTGGCTCATGAAAAGGCTCCTTCAGGCTTTACGTGCAACGGGTCGGGTGGTGGCGGTGGTGTTGCCGTGGTTTCCAAGGGCGGCGGCTTGCTGCAGGTCGAGCTTGCTAGTCTCGGGGGCCAGCCACCAGGAAATCAGGGCGCCGAACAGCGAGATCAAGGCGGCAGCGAACATGGTGTTGGCAATGCCGTAGCTGGCCAGGGAAATCGGCACCAGGTACGTGCCCACGGCGGCGCCAATGCGCGACAGCGAAGTGGCAAGGCCTACGGCTGACGCACGGATTTCGGTTGGGAACAGCTCGTTGGGGTAGACGTATTCAAGCACCTGGGCGCCGCCAATCAGCACGGCATAGGCACCGAACAGCACCAGAATGGTCGTGGGCGAGGCATCCGGGAACACGCCCAGCATGACCAGCGACATGCCTGACCAGAGGAAGCTGTGGATCAGCATGTTGCGCCGGCCCAGGCGGTTGATCAGCTTGGTGGCCAGCAGGCAGCCCAGGGTGAACAGCAAGGTGATGGCGATGGAGCCGAAGGCCGCCCAGTCACCGGTCAATTGCAGTGCCTGCAACACTTTGGGGGCAAACGAGTAGATGGCAAACAGCGGCACGATGGCGCAGGTCCAGAACAGCGTGACGAAGGCCATGCGCTTGCCGTAACCGGAGTGGAACAGCGACCACACGGAAACCGGCTTGTCGGTGGCCTGCTCCGGCAGGTCGGCAATGGAGTAGTCGGGCCCGTAGACTTTCTTTATCACGGCATCGGCTTCGGCGGTGCGGCCTTTGCTCAGCAGCCAGCGGGGCGATTCCGGTGTGCCACTGCGTGCGACCAGGAACAGCGCACCCGGTATCAGGGCACTGGCCAGTACATAGCGCCAGCCGTCTTCACCGCCTACACGCAGCAGCAGTTCGCCGACCATGTAGGCCACGGCCGCACCGGCAAACCACATCAGCACCATGGCAGCCAGCAGTGGCCCACGTTGCTTGCGTGGCAGGAACTCGGCCAGCAGCGAGGTGGCGATCGGGTAGTCGGCGCCCACCGCGATACCGATCAGCAGCCGCCAGACAAACAGTGCCCAGGCCGACTCCACCCAGAACTGCGCCACCGAGAAACCGACGATGGCGATCAGGTCGACCAGGTACAGCACCTTGCGCCCGTACTTGTCGGTGAACCAGCCACCGAGAAAACCACCCAGGAAAACCCCGATCAGGGCCGATGCGGCGATCAGCCCTTCCCAGAAGGCCGACAGCTGCAGGGCGTTGGTGATTTGCAGCATGGCGACGCCGATGATGCTCAGGACGTAGCCATCGAGAAAAGGCCCGCCAGCGGAGTAGACCGTCAGCTTGCGGTGGAACGCGTTGAGCGGCGCATCTTCGACGGAGCGTTTGGAAACTGACATGCGATTTACCTCTTGTTGTTATTCGCTGCACTAGCGTCCCGGCACTATCGCACCGGCTTGTGAGGGCGCCCTATAACGGCTCGGACGAGTCATGGAATGTGCTGACCGGGTGTGCCGAGGCCTTATGCAAGTTGTCATGGATGTTCTAGGGGTGGTGCCGGGGCCTTTTCTAATGTGTGGGGGCCGGCTTGCCGGTACTGAGGTTTTCAGCACAATTACAACTACCTGGAATCAGAACCATGACCCGCCCCTCACTCGACTCCCTTGATGGCGACCATTACGACGTGGTGGTCATCGGCGCCGGTGCGGTCGGCTGTGCCGCTGCCCGGCAACTGGCCGCCCGTAACTTCCGCACCTTGCTGGTGGACCGTGGCGATATCGGCGCCGGTACCTCCTCACGCTCCAGCCGCATGCTCTATTCGGGGCTGGGTTACCTGGCAGCACGCTACCCGCTGTGGCAGATCCCGTTCCGGCCATTGGACATGTGGCAGCGGCTGCGCTACACCCGCCAGGTGATGCGCTGCCGTGCCGAGCTGGTCAAGGACATGCCAGGCCACCTGACCCGGCACCGCTTCCATTACCCGTTCCGCCGGGGTGACCGTTACCCGGAATGGCTGGTGGACATGGGGTTTCGCCTGGTCGAGGCGCTGGGTGGCTGGAAGGTGCCGCTGGCCTACCGGCGCCAGTCGCAGCAGCAGGCGGCGGGGGACAGCGCCATGGCAGCCGGGCTGGGTGGGCCACTGCGCGGGGTGGGCGTGTTCGAGGAGTACATGTATGCCTGGCCCGAGCGCATTTGCGTCGACACAGCGTTGGACGCGCAATGGCGTGGCGCTACGGTGCGCACCTACACCCGCGTCAGCCAGTTGCAACGCCAGGATGCCCAGTGGCGATTGACCCTGGACGAGCAGGCCCCTGAGACCCAGGGCCAGGCCAGGGTGACCGCCAACGTGGTGATCAACGCCGCAGGCCCCTGGGTGGACCGCGTGCCGGGTGCGGCCGACGCTGGCCCAAGGGTGTTGGGGATCAAGGGTGTGAACGTGATGGTGCGCCTGCCCGAGGCGTATCGCGGGCAGGGCCTGGAGGCGTTCTCCAGCAAGGGTGAGCCTTACTACGTGTTCCCTTGGCGCGAGTTCCACTTCATTGGGCCAACTGAGTCGGAATTCCATGACGACCCGGACACCATACGGGTAGAGGACAGCGAAATCGACTACATCCTCAGCGAAGCCAACCACCTGTTCCCCGACCTGCAACTGACCCGCGACGATGTGCAGCACTGCTGGTGTGGTGTGCGCCCGACCTCGACGCTGGATGGGCGCAGCACACACTTGCCGGTACGCCTGAGCGAAGCGGCGGGCAAGCCGGGCCTGCTGACGCTGACCGGTTCCACCATCATGCTGCACCGCCACGCTGCACGGGTGATTGCCCGTGGCGTGGAGGCGCGGCTGGGCAAGCGTGGCAAGGCGCCTGAAGGCATGCTGGAACGCGGTCGGGTCGACAGTGACGACATCGCGGCAGTGGTGCGGCGCGAGCATGTGGTGCGGCTGGTGGATGTGGTGCGCAGGCGCCTGCCCTGTGGGTTGGACCCGGACCTGGGGCGGGCGCGGGTAGAGCAGCTGTCGCAGCAGGTGGCGGCGGTGCTGGGCTGGTCGGAGGCACGGCGGCAGGCGGAGCTGAAGCATTTCGAGGAGGACACGGCGCGGGTGTATCGGCAGCTGTAGCGGCAGGCGGGGCCGACGATGCACTCGTCGGCCCTGTGGCGCTTATCGCCCGGTCAGCCCGGCGCGCGTCAACAACCCGTCCAGTACCACTTCGCACGCTGCACCCCAGGTGGCACTGACCGGCTGATGCATCAGTACCGCCAGCCCGTCTGCGGTAAAGGTGCCCGGCGTGGCAATGGCCTGGCCCAGGGCCTTGAGCGTGTATTCCGGCTGCTGCCCGGCGCTGGCCACGCAGTCTTGCAGGTTGCCTAGCACCAGCGCACGTGCCTCGGTTGCGGGCAGGCCTTTGTCCATCAGCCACTGCTGCAAGTCGTGCAGCAGGAAGTAGAACCAGCCATTCATGCAGGCTGCAACGGTGGCCAGTTCGAATTCAGGCTCGCCGTGCAGGACCACCAGTTTGCCCAGCGGCCCCAGGTACTGCGTGGTGAGCGCATCGGGCGGGCAGACGACTACCGTCGACTGGTTGTACTGCGCCGCATACGACAGCATCGCACGTACACAAAGGGCGCCGGGGAAGGCGCTGGCCAGTTGCGCAAGGCCGATCCCGGCAGCCAGCGAAACCAGGCGCTGGCCGGGGCGCAGTTGTACCTCATCGGCCAGTTCGGCAAGCGAATGCGGGCGTACGCCAAGTATCAGCAGTTCTGCCTGGTCGACTACCGCCTGGTTGCTGGCCAGCACCTGGCAACCATGGTCGCGGGCAAGCACGGCGGCCCGTTGAGCATTGCGCGGTGAAAGCAGGATGGGGCCGTCAAAACCGCTGCGGCGCAGGCCGATGACCACTTTTTCGGTGAGTTCGCCCACCCCGAGAATGCCCAGGCTATGCATGGTGCCTCCTTTTCAGCTTTCCAGGCCGGCGCGGCGCTGGCCCCAGTGCAGGTTCAGGTTGACGCCCGCGCTCAACAGCGGTTCAGGCGGGTTGCGGTTGGGGCCTGCGCTGCCGAGCAGAAAGTCGATCAGCTCGTCGCGCTCACCGCTCAGCCAGTCAGCCAGCAAGGTGCCCGTCGCCGTGCCACGGGTGATGCCCAGGCCGTTGCAACACAACGCCGCGTGTACGTTGGGCGCCAGGGTGCCGAAGTGCGACAGGTGGTTGCGCGACAGGCACATCGAACCGCCCCAGGTGTATTCGAACGGTATGCCCGACAACATTGGGAAGCGCCGTTCGAACGACTCACGATGCTGGCGCCCGGCGCGGGCGATGTGGCGGGGGTTGGCACGGCCGTCGGCATTGAAGCTGAAGCTGTTGCGCACCAGCAGGCGCTGGTCCGGGGTGCGCCGCAGGGTGCTGCCGAACGGGTCGGCCGGGATGATGCCCCAACTGGCCTTGCCGCCCAGGCGGGCCTGTTCGTCTTCGGTCAGCGGGCGGGTCATGCTGGCGTAGGTGAAAATCGGCAGCAGGCGGCCGGGCAGGAAGCCGAAGTATGAGGCGAAGGCGTTGTTGGTGAGCAACAGCTGGTCGGCGACGATTTCACCGTTGGCGTGCTTGAGGGTGATGCGCCGGCCCTGCTCGATGTGGGTGATGGTGGTGCGCTCGTGCAGGGTCACGTTGGCCGGCAGGCTTTCGGCCAGACCCTTGGCCAGGGCGGCCGGTTGCAGCAACTGGGTACCCGGGGTGTACAGCGCCTTGCGGTAGAAGGCGGTACCGAAGTGCTCGGGCAGGTCGCGGGTGTCGATCATCTGGTAGGGCTGGCCGAGTTTTTCCAGGCCGCTGCGGTAGGCTTCGAGCACGGCCAGGCCTTTGTCTTCGACGGCGGCCTGGTACTTGCCGTCCGGGCGGATCTGGCAGTCGATGCCGTGCTGGGTGATCAGCCCGCGAAGGATCGCTTGCGCACGCAGGTTGAGCTTGAGGTTCATGCGTGCGGTGGGCAGGTCGCCGATGTAGTCGGCGGCACCGATGTCGTGGGGCAGGTCGATGGCAAAGCCGGAGTTGCGCCCGGAGGCACCGAAACCGACTTCCTGGGCTTCGACCAGGATCACCTCGTCGTCCGGGTGGTGCAGGGCCAGTTGCCGTGCGGCGGCAAGGCCGGTAAAGCCCGCGCCAAGCACCACCCAGCGCGCCTCGCTCCACCCCCGGTGCGCGACGCGTGGCTGGCGCGGGGGGCTGAGGTGGAACCAGCCGCAACCGTTGTCGTCTGCGGGGGTAGAGGTGTTTCTGTACATGGTTTTTATCCGTGTTGTTTTCTCCACTATGGCATTGGCGGTTGTGCGGGGACTATGACGGGAGGGACGGGGAATGGGATGTTCTGGCTGGGGCCGGCACAGCCTAGTCACAACAAGCCAATCTGGACATGCACCTCACGCAACCGCGCCGGTGTCACATCGAATTCGCGCTTGAACCAGTGAATCATGTGCGAGCTGTCGGTAAAGCCGCACTCGTAGGCAATCTGTGTCAGCGAGCGGCTGCTGTTCAGCACCATCCAGTGGGCGGCTTTCAGTCGCATGCGCCGCCAGTGGCTGGCCGGAGTGGCCCGCAGGTGTTTCTTGAATAGCCGGGTCAGCTCACGTTCACTGGTGCCCACCTCTTCGGCCAACGCGGCAATGGTGCCGGTCTCGATCAGCCGCTGGCGCATCAGCCCGACTGCGTTGACCACGCGTGCGTCCAGGCAGCGCAGGCTGCTTTCCGGGTCTTCGCGCAGGGCCTGCATTTCATCGAAACCCCGTTCGGACAGCACGTAGTGCAGGGTTTTGTCCGCCCGTGACTTGCCACAGTGCTCCGCCACCAGGTGCATGGCCAGGTTGATCGAGGCCAGACCGCCGGGGCAGGTGATGAATTGCCCGTCGCTGACCACCGGCACGTCGGCCACCGGAATTACCTTGGGGTGAACCTGGCGCATGGCGGCAGCCATCGAGAACTGCACCGCGCAACGGCGGCCATCGAGCAGGCCGAGTTCGGCGAGCACGAAGGTGCCGGTGCACAGGCCGATGACCGGGACGTTGGCTGCAACCGCACGGCGAACAAAGGCATAGAGCGCCTCGGGGTAGGGCAGCTTGCTCTGCAGCAGGCCGCTGTGCACGACGATGTAGTCGTAGTCGCTGGGGTCGCCGTAGTGCCGGGTGGGCAGGACCGGAAAGCCACAGCTGGACACAATCGGCGCGTCATCGTGAGACAGCAGCTCCCAGGCGCAGTAGATCTGCCGGCTGAAGTCGCGCTCGTCAGCGGCCAGGCGCAGGCAGTCGACGAAGCAGGCCAGGGAAATAAGGGTGAAGTCGGGCGTGGCGACGATGCCGAAGCGGACCGGGGTGACCGCGTCTGGTGGTGGTTTGAGGGGTTCGAGGAAGGAATAGTCGGCGCGCATGGTCGGGTTTGGTCCTGGCAATCGGGAGAAATCACCCTGTTTACGACATTTGTATTTTCGTACCGCAGATTGACCTGATCCTACAATCGCGAAACGTCGCTTGCCACTAGATTGAACCCATTGAAAACAACCGAACGGAGCAACTTAACACCGCTTAATTCAATAAAAACAATGCGTTGAGATCACTAACACCTGCCTCCAAAAACACAAAGGGTGTACAGCACGATGCAAACCGTATTGAAGAGCGTCACCAGCGGCATTTACCCCGAACCCTTGCGCCAGCACGTACTGGTCGATGTACAGGGCCTGGGCAAGGACTATGGCGACACCACTGTCCTCAACGACATCAACCTGAGCGTCAAGAAAGGCGAAGTCATCGCCATCATCGGCCCCAGCGGCTCGGGCAAAAGTACCTTGCTGCGCTGCGTGAACCTGCTCGACCCACCCACCCGCGGCATCCTGCGTGTCGGCGACACCACCATCGATGCCAGTCAGTCGGTTTCCAAGCGCCAGATACTGGATCTGCGCCAGCCGGTCGGCATGGTGTTTCAGTCATTCAACCTGTTCCCGCACTTGTCGGTACTGCGCAATGTCAGCATCGCCCAGGAGCGGGTGCTCAAGCGCGACCGCAAGCAGGCTGACGAAGTGTCGCGGCAGTTGCTCGACCGAGTTGGCCTGCTGAACAAGGCCGACCAGTACCCTTCGCGCTGCTCGGGGGGCCAGCAGCAACGCATCGCCATTGCCCGTGCGCTGGCCCTGGAGCCAAGCCTGATGCTGTTCGATGAGCCGACCTCGGCGCTGGACCCTGAGCTGGGCCTGGAAGTGCTCAACGTGATGCAGGAGCTGGCCACCCAAGGCATGACCATGATCGTGGTAACCCATGAAATGCACTTTGCCGAAAGCGTGTCGGACCGGGTGCTGATCATGGCCGACGGCCGGGTGATCGAAGAGGGCAAGAGTGCCGAAGTGATGCGCAAGCCACAGAGCGAGCGGGCGCAGCGCTTCCTCAGCGCGGTGATGAACCGATGAGCGGCGAAATGCTTTACACCATCCTGGGTGGCATCCAGTGGACCGTGCTGCTCACCCTTACCGCGCTGCTCGTTGGCGTATTGCTGGGGGCCGTGCTGTGTGCCATGCGGGTCTCGGGTATTCGCCTGCTGGACGGGCTGGCTGCGACGTTGATTCTGCTGTTGCGGGCAGTGCCGCCGATTGTCTGGCTGTTCCTGATCTTCTTCGGTATTGGCACCGGCCTCATGCAGGTCACCCCGTTTCAGGCGGCGGCTATCGGCCTGGGGCTGATCACTGCGGCCAACATGGCTGAAATCTTCCGCGGCGCACTGGCAGCGGTGCACAAGGGGCAGTGGGAGGCTGCCCAGGCCTTGAGCATGCCGGCGCGTTGGCGGCTTTGGGATGTGATCGCGCCGCAGTTGCTGCGGGTGTCGCTGCCTTCGATTGCCAGTTATGCCATCGGGCTGCTGAAGGACACGGCCATCGCCTCGACCATCGGCGTACCGGAGATCGCCTTCCAGGCCACCCACGTGTCGCAGGTGACGTTCCAGGGCCTGGCCACCTTTGCCTTCGCTGGCTGCCTGTACATCGCTTTGAGCATCCCGGTGGCCTGGGCCAGCCGCTGGGCCGACCAACGCATGCGCCTGAGGGTAGCCCGATGAACGAGACCTTGGCTTTCTGGCAACAGACGCTGCCTTCGCTGCTGGACGGGTTCAGGCTGTCGCTGCAGGTAACCGGTGCATCACTGCTATTGGGCATTCCCTTAGGGCTGTTGCTGGCGCTGGGCTTGCGTTCACGCCATCTGGTTCTGCGGGCGCCACTGCTGGCGGTGATCGAAATAGGGCGGGGCGCGTCGGTGCTGGTGCTGTTGCAGTTCGTGTACTTCGGCCTGCCCGGCACCGGCCTTACCCTCAGTGCGTTTGCCTCGGTGACCCTGGCGTTTACCTGGTGCACGGCAGCCTATACCAGCGAAATTCTGCGGGCTGGAATGGAAGCGGTGCCGCAAGGGCAGCGTGAGGCAGCACAGGCCTTGCGCTTCAGTGGCCTGGATACCTTGCGCCTGATCATCTTGCCGCAGGGCCTGCCCATCTCGATCCCGGCCTTGCTCGGCTTCGCCATCCTCATGTTGCAGGCTTCGTCGCTGGCGTTTGTAGTGGCCCTGCCTGAACTGATGAGCAAGGCCCAGCTGATCGGTTCCAACACGTTTCAGTACATGCCCATTTTCATCCTTGTCGCGTTGCTGTTCGCGGTCATCTGCATACCGGCCACGGTGGTGGTCGGCTACCTGGAGCGGCGCCTCGGCCGCCACCTCTGACAACACAATACGGAGTGACATCACCATGCGTACTTTCAAACTCGCACTGCTCGCTGCTGCCTGCGTGTTGGCAGGCCAGGCCATGGCGGCCGAAAGCTGCACCCCCAGTGAACAGTTCAAGACCATCAAGCCCGGCAGCCTGACCGTGGCCGTGTACAACTACCCGCCGTTCACCACGGTGGCTGGTCCCAACGATATTGGCGGCGTCGACACCGAGGTGGTGCGCGAGATTGCCAAGCGCAACTGCCTGACCCTGGTGCCAGTGATCGTCGACCCGTCGGCCGTGATCCAGAACGTGCTCAGCCAGAAGGTCGACCTGGGGATCGGTGACTGGTTCCGCACTGCCGAGCGGGCCAAGGTGCTGGGCATGACCTGGCCGCTGTATGTCGACCAGATGGCGTTCTATTCCCGCGAGGGCTACAGCGAAGTCAGCCAGCTGAACGGCAAGCGGGTGGGCGCGGTGTCGGGCTTCCTATATGCCGGGCAGATCCAGGCCAGCCTGGATAACCCGGTAGTGCTTTACCCCAACCCGGTGGGCCTGGCCCAGGACCTTGCTGCCGGGCGTCTGGATGTGGCTGTGGACAGCTACGGCACTGGCAAGTACGCCCAGGGCAAAGGTGCCTATCAGGGCATCCAGATCGAGATCGCCAAGCCAGACAGCCGCGTGCCGGTGTCGGTGGAGCCAGCGCAGATTGCCTTGCTGTACCACATGAACAAGACCGACCTGGGCGCTGCACTGGACAAGGAAATCAAGCAGCTGCATGCCGAAGGCCGTATCGCGCAGATCCTTGAGGCCAATGGCCTGGCCGCCAGCGGTGCCGACACCGGCGAACCGCGGCTGATCAAGTAACCCATTCCCGCACAACACCAAGAAGGACGAATGACCCATGGCTCGCAACGTATTCTTCTGCATTGATTCCCATGCTTGTGCCAACCCGGTTCGAGTCGTCGCGGGGGGTGGCCCACTGCTGCCCAATGTGCCGATGGCCGAGAAGCGCATGTTGTTTCTGGAAAAACACGACTGGGTGCGGCATGCCCTGATGTTCGAACCGCGTGGGCATGACGCCATGTCCGGCTCCATCCTCTACCCCTCGACCCGTGAAGACTGCGACGTGGGCGTACTGTTCATCGAAGTCAGCGGCTGCCTGCCGATGTGCGGTGCGGGCACCGTGGGCACGGTGACCGTGGCCATCGAGGAAGGGCTGGTGGTGCCGCGCGAAGAAGGGCGGCTGGCGCTGGAAACACCCGCAGGCCGCGTGGATATCGAATACAAGCGCAACGGTGCCTTTGTCGAGGAAGTGCGGCTGTTCAACGTCAACAGCTACCTGCATGCGCGCGACATCGTGCTGGAAGTGCCGCAGATCGGCACGCTGACCGTCGACCTGTCCTATGGCGGCAACTACTACATCATCGTCGAGCCTCAGGATAACTACGCAGGCCTCGATGGCCTGAAGGCCGACGACCTGGTGCGCATGAGCCACCTGGTGCGTGAGGCCGCGCAGAAGGTGCTGCACCCGGTGCACCCGGAGGATGAGCGCATTCGTGGGGTGAAGCATGTGATGTGGTGCGACAAGCCCAAGGCCCCGGGGGCGTCGGCGCGCAATGCGGTGTTCTATGGCGACAAGGCCATAGACCGCTCGCCGTGCGGCACCGGGTCGTCGGCACGGGTGGCGCAACTGGTGGCGCGTGGGCGGTTGCAGGTAGGGGAGACGTTTGTGCACGAAAGCATTACCGGCACGACGTTTAACTGCCGGGCCGAGGAATTGACGCGTGTGGGGGACTACCCGGCGGTAAGGCCGAGCGTGGCGGGGTGGGCGCGGGTGATCGGGTACAACACCATTATCGTCGATGACCGTGACCCGTTGGCGCATGGGTTCCAGATTGCCTGAGGGCATGGATTGACCGCGTCGGGCCGGGCGTGATTTGCTCGGTTTGATGGCCCAATCGCCGGCAAGCCAGCTCCCACAGGTACGGCGCTCGCCTTCAGGCTTGCGCAATACCTGTGGGAGCTGGCTTGCCGGCGATTGGGCTGCATGATCATTCAAAGGAAATTGAAGGTCCCGCCATGTCCGACTACACACTCCATTGCTTCGCCGAATCCGGCAACGCCTACAAAGCCGCGCTCATGCTTGAACTCACTGGCCAAGCCTGGCAGCCGGTGTTCGTCGACTTTTTCCATGGCCAGACCCGTGAGCAAACGTGGCGTGACGAGGTGAACGAGCAGGGCGAGGTGCCGGTGCTGGAGCACGCGGGCAAAACCTTCACCCAGTCTGCGTTGATCCTGGACTACCTTGCCGAACAGACCGGCCAGTTCGGCCCGCGTGATGAAGACGAAAAACGCGAGATCTGGCGCTGGATGCTGTTCGACAACCACAAGTTCACCAGCTACTACGCCGCGCTGCGCTTTCTGTTTTGCCTGAAGAAAACTGGGGAAACGGACGTGACGCGGTTCCTGCGTGAGCGTGCCACGGCGGCTTACCGTATTGTCGATGCGCACCTGGCGAAGACGCCGTTCATGGTTGGCGGCCGGCTGACCATCGCCGATCTGTCGTTGGCGGGGTATGTGTTCATGCCTGAAGATACCGGGATCCCGCTGGCAGAGTTCACCCATATCGAGGCTTGGAAGGCGCGGATCCAGGCGCTGCCGGGGTGGAAGCATCCGTATGAGCTGATGCCGCGTACGGCATCCTGACGCCTTCGCGGCACGACAAGGATCAGATGGACAACCGCACCACCCGGTTGTCCAGCACTTGCTGTTCTTGCCCCCGGCGCTTGTTCACCACCAACTCGCCAATCGCGATCAGCCGCGTGCGGGTGATGTTGCGCGACAACCCCAGCAACTGCGCGGTGTGCACCTGGTTGTAATGGCAGAACCGGTAGGCCGAGCGCAGCAGGGCATTTTCCACCTTTTCGTACAGATCGCCCGGTTGCTCCTCGTACAGCCGGCTGAACGCCCGCTGCAACAAGTCGTCCACACCATTGCCCGCTGGCTCTTCCTCTTGCCGTTCGATGCGCAGGTTTGACAGGCGCAGGTCCTGTGCCTGCACCGTGCCGTCGCCGCAAGTGAGCAAGCTATGGTGAATCACGTTTTCCAGTTCGCGGATATTGCCCGGCCAACTGTACTCCACCAGTTTGGCCTGGGCCTTGGCGCTCAGCTCTACCGGTCCGTACCCCAGCCGGTCGCTGTAGCTGCGGATGAAGTGCCGGGCCAGCGGCAGGATGTCACCCGGGCGGTCGCGCAGCGGGTGCAACTGCAAGGTCACCACGTTCAGGCGGTAGTACAGGTCTTCACGAAAATGCCCGGCGTTGATGGCCTTTTCCAGCTGCACGTTGGTCGCCGCCAGTACCCGCACGTTGATCGGAATGCTCTTGCGCGAGCCCAGCCGCACCACCTCGCGCTCTTGCAGCACGCGCAGCAGCTTGACCTGGATCGGCAGGGGCAGGTCGCCGATTTCGTCGAGGAACAGCGTGCCGCCATTGGCTTCCTCGAACCAGCCAGCCTTGGCCGCCAGCGCGCCGGTGAAGGCGCCTTTTTCATGGCCGAACAGTTCGGCCTCCACCAGCGACTCGGAGAACGCCCCGCAGTTGACTGCGACGAACGGGCCGTTGCGCCGGCCGCTGAGGTTGTGGATGTGGCGTGCGACCAGCTCCTTGCCCGTACCGGTTTCGCCGATGATCAGGACGCTGGCCTCGCTGGGGGCGACCTGTTGCAAGTGGGCGAGCAGCGCCTGCGACCTGGGGTCTTCGAAGACCTGTGCGGTCGCCCTGATCGAGGTAGCCAGTGTCGGTGACGGGGGGAGGGTCAGCAGTTGCATGGGCAATCCTCAGGAATAGAAGGATGGGGCAGGGCGCTTGTCGTTGAGGGCCCACTCGCCGAGTTCGTGGATGCGGTAGTCCACCGGATCGTGCAGGGTTTGTGTGCGAAGGTTGCGCCAATGGCGGTCGAAGCGTAGCGAGGCATGGGTGGCGCGCGCGCCGGTGACTTCGAACAGGCGGTTGCAGATGTCCAGGCCGTGGCGGCTGGCGGCGACCTTGGCGGTGCCGATGGCCAGGGCCAGGTCGCCGCGCTCTTCTGCCGTGAGGGCATGTTCCTTGGCCCAGGCGGCATCCAGCTGGCGTGCGGCCCGTTCGATCAGCAGACGCACGCTTTCAAGGCCAACCCAGAACTCGCCGTAATGGCGCAGCACGTAAGGGTCTTCGGCACTGCTGGCGGCGCTGGAGCGGAACCATGGCCGGCTTTCCTTGAGGGTGTACTGGCGGGCTTCTTCGAAGGCGCCTTCGGCAATGCCGAGGAACAGGTTGGCGAAGTGCAGCTGGGCAATCAGCGGGCGCAGGGCGGCGAACGGAGTGCTCAGCGGGCCTGGGTCGAGTAGCAGTTCGTTGTGCTCTACCCGTACCCGCTCGAACGTGGCGCTGCCGCTGTCGGTCTGGCGTTGGCCGATGTTGTTCCAGTCGCTGTGCAGGCTGATGCCGGTGCGGCCACTGGGGATGGCAGCAATCAGCAGCTTGCCGCCGGCACGTTCGTCCACCGCCGAGGCGATGAGCATTTCCGAGTCGCTGGCGCCGGAGCAGAAGCTTTTCTTGCCCGAGAACTCGCACCAGCCATCGAAGTGCTTGACCACCGTGCGGGTGTCCAGCGGGTTCAGGGCATTGCCCCAGAACCACTGTTTTCGGGCGGTTTGTTCGAACCAGGGCTGCCATTGGTCGGGGCGTGAGAACAGGCGCACGGTGGCCAGCATCAGGTGGTGAAAGCCGAACACATGGGCAATGGAGCTGTCGACCCGGGCGAACTCGCGCACCACCGCGAACGTGTCGTGCCAGTTGGCGCCCTGGCCACCGAAGGCCTGCGGGATCACCAGCGACAGCAGGCCGCTGTCTCGCAGGGCATCGCGCTCGGCTTTCGGCGTGCCGCCGCGCTCGTCGCGTTCGACGGCGGTCTGGGCAAACTGCCCGGCCAGTTCGCGGGCAATCGCCAAGGCCGGGCGCAGCGGGGTATTCACAGGTGCATTCATGGCCGCTCCTCAGGCGCTTTTACGCAGTGCGTGGTGGGCGCCGAACAGCGGCACGGCACGCTCTGCAGCCAGGCGGATACGGGCGGCGAGGGCATCGCTGGATACGCGGTAGTCGGCCAGTTCTGCCTGGCTGGCGAACACGCCGATGGGCAGGGTCAGGGCTTGCAGGAAGCTGAACAGCGGGCGCAGCTGGTGGTCGAGCACCAGCGCATGGCGTTCGCTGCCGCCAGTGGCGGCGAGCAGAACCGGGGTGTCGACCAGGGCGTCCTGGCCGATCAGGTCGAACAGGTGCTTGAAGTGGCCGGTAAAGCTGCCGCGGTACACGGGGGTGGTCACCACCAGCAGGTCAGCCTTTTCCACCAGGCGCAGTTGCTGCTCGACGGTGTCGGGCAGTTCGCTGCGCCACAGGGCGCTGCCCAGTGGGCGGGCGATGTCGCCCAGTTCGATCAGGTGCGGCTTGATGTGCAGGTGCTCGGCCAGTTCGGCGAGGATCGCCTCGGTCAGGGCCAGGGTGCGTGAAGGGCGGGAAGTGCCGCCGGACAGGGCTACGACGTTCAGTGGGGTGCTCATGGGCAGGTCTCCGGTTCGGGTTGAGCGGGGGACTTTGCTTGAGCAATCGTCGTGCCGGGTTCTAATGTTCTTCTAAATCAACAGGTTATCGCGTTAGCGGGTTTGCGCCGCTGTTGCCGGGCGGGCGTTTTGTGTTGATTGGGTGTTGCGCTGCGAACAGTTGGCCAGGTGTTGGCGGCTGTGCAGTGGGGAGAGTTATAGAGGATTATCTTTCATTAAAAAAAGAATAAGAATTTATATTGTTATGCATTTCTTATCGATAGGCCGCGGTCTTGCCGGTACCGACAATGCCCTGTACGAACGTTACCAGTTGATCCCTCGCGGTGATCACGCTTCCCCATTGCGCCTGCCCGCACAGCAAACCCAGCACGGCATGGGCAATCGACCGCGCTCGGAGTGCCGGCAGCCCGCATTCTGCGGCGACAATGTCACTGAGCAGCCCGCTGTATTGCATTTTCAACTGTTCGATCTGCAACAGTTGCTCTGTGTTCAGGTTCATGGCTTCCCGCGTCAGCAACACCAGTTTGTCGGGGTTGGCCTGGCTATACGTCACGAAGGCCTGCACGAAGCACGGCAAGCGTTCACTGGTGGTACGGGCACCTTTGAGGCATTGTCGGGTTTCGTACAGCAGGTCGGTCAGGCTCGACTCGATCAGTTCGAACAGCAGCCCCTGTTTGCTCTCGATGTGGTGGTACAGCGAGCCGGCGCGCAGGCCCAGGTGGCTGGCCAGGTCACGCAGGCCGATGGCCTGGTAGCCATGGCTGGCAAACAGGGCGCTGGCCGCATCCAGCAAGCGGTCCCGAGCGTGCGGAGTGGGTGCGGGCGAGAGGCTGGAAGCGGGCATGGAAGCACCTGTCGGCGAATTGATGTTTGACCAAATGTAAGACAACAGGCATCTTACGTAAAGACTCAATCGCGGAGGTGTTTTGTGGAAAATCAAACGGTGGTGATTGTAGGTGGTGCCTCGGGTCTGGGCCTGGAAACAGCCCGGCTGATGGTAAAACGTGGTGCCGGTAAAATCGGCCTGATCGACCGCAACGAGCAATTGCTGGTACAAGCTGCGGAAGAACTGCGCGGGCAGGGTGTAGAAGTGGCAATCGCAGTAGGCGACATTGCCCGCAAGGACACCGCCCATGCGGCCTTCGCCCAGATCGTCGAAGGCTTGGGGCGGGTGCATTGCCTGGTCAACAGTGCGGCCATCTACCCGCGCAAGGACATCTTCGAGATCACTGACGACGAGTGGGACCTGGAGAACGCCGTCAACATCAAGGGCACCTACCACATGATGGTCGCCGCGGTGCGCCACATGCAGCAGTACGTGGCGGCCCCGGCGGTGACCGGGCGTATTGTCAACGTGACGTCGGTGGACGCCTTCAAGGCCCACCCGCAAAACGCCCACTATGCCGCCACCAAGGCAGCGGTGGTAAGCCTGACCAAGTCGTTTGCCCAGGCCTGTGCCAAGGACCAGATCCTGGTCAACTCGGTAGCCCCGGCCGGTTTTGCCACCGAGCGCGCCAAACAGCTGGGCTTCCTCGGCGAGCTGGCGGCAGCCAACCCGCTGGGCCGTGCTGCGGAACCGGCAGAAATCGCCGAGTGGATCGTGATGATGGGCAGCAGCCGCAACAGCTACGCCACCGGTGAAAACGTGATTGTCAGCGGGGGTTACATCTATGCCTGAAGTCGCATTCCCCGAGGGCTACCAGCGCGCGCTGGTGACCGGGGCTACCAGCGGTATCGGCAAGGCCATCGTACTGGCGCTGCGTGATGCCGGCCTGCAAGTGATTGCCGTGGGGCGTAGCCCTGAGGCGTTGGCCGAGCTGGCTGGCGAGCCGGGTGTGACCACCTTGCAGGCGGATGTGCGTGATTACCGTTCGCTGGCTGCCGCGCTGGAAGGGCGGGCGGTGGATGTGCTGGTCAACAACGCGGGCATTCTGTCCACCCGGGCGGCATTCCAGGACATCGACGAAGCCGAAATCGACAACATGCTCGACATCAACCTCAAGGCGCCGTTGCACCTGGCGCGCCAGGTGCTGCCAGGCATGGTCGAACGGGGCAGGGGGCACCTGTTCTTCATTGGCTCCAGTGCTGGCCGAGCGCCGCACCCGGGCGCAGCGGTGTACGGCGCGTCCAAGGCCGGGGTTAGCCTGTTCTGCGATGCCTTGCGTTGTGACCTGTTGGGCAGTGGCGTGCGGGTGACCGAGATAGCCCCGGGCCGGGTGCAGACCCAGCTGTACAAGACTGCCATGGGCATGCAGGCGGCGGGCAGTGAGCTGTATGACGGTTATGAGTCGATCCAGCCGGTAGATATCGCCCAGCTGTTGCTGGCGGCGCTGAAGATGCCGCGGCAGGTAGATGTGTCGCGGTTGGAAGTGTTCCCCACAGCGCAGGCGGTGGGTGGCGGGCGGATGGTCAAGACGGCGGGTTGATCTGGCAGTTGTGTTGCCTGTGCCGGCCTTTTCGCGGGCACGCCCGCTCCCACAGGATCACTGCAGGTCCACAGGGCACTACGGTATCTGTGGGAGCGGGCGTGCCCGCGAAGAGGCCAGTGCAGGCAATGCAGATTTGAGCAAATAGGTGCTTGACCACCTGTAAGACAACATATAACTTACATGAAGACCGCCTCAGCCGGTCGAGACAACTAAAAGCATTGCAGGGGATATGACGATGACTGCGACATCATGCCGGGTCGGCGTGGACATAGGCGGCACCTTCACCGATATCGCGCTGGACGTGAACGGCGTGCTGCATTCGACCAAGATCCTGACCGACTACGAGCTGCCTGAACGGGCCATCCTCACCGGCGTGCGCCAGGTGGTGGAGCAGGCGGGCCTGGCCTTGTCGGACATCGACCAGTTGATCCACGGCACCACCCTGGCCACCAACGCGCTGATCGAGCGCCGTGGCGCGCGCACCGCCTTCATCACCACCGAAGGCTTCCGGGACACCCTGGAAATGCGCACCGAAAACCGTTTCGAGCAATACGACATCAACATCGCCCTGCCGCCGCCACTGATCGATCGTGAACACCGCTACACCCTGCGTGAGCGCCTGAATGTCAAAGGTCAGGTGCTGATCGCCCCTGCGCAGGCCGAGATCGATGCCCTGGTCGAGCGCATCGCCGAAGGCAACTACGAAAGCGTGGCCATCGGCTTCATTCACAGCTACGTCAACGGTGCCCACGAACGCCAGTTGCGCGATGCCCTGCAGGCGCGACTGCCGCAGTTGTCGATCTCGATTTCGAACGAAGTCTCGCCGCAGATGCGTGAGTTCGAGCGTTTCAATACTGTATGCGCCAACGCCTACGTCAA
Source organism: Pseudomonas sp. RV120224-01b (assembly GCF_003208145.1). Taxonomy (NCBI): domain Bacteria; kingdom Pseudomonadati; phylum Pseudomonadota; class Gammaproteobacteria; order Pseudomonadales; family Pseudomonadaceae; genus Pseudomonas; species Pseudomonas sp. RV120224-01b. Next base: position 85,356 of record NZ_QKMQ01000022.1, read on the forward strand.
GCCGCTGATCAAGTCCTATCTGGACCGTCTGGTGGTGACCCTCAAACAAGAAGGTGCTGATTGCCCGGTGTTCATGATCCACTCCGGTGGCGGCATCATCTCGGTGCAAAGCGCCGCTGAGTTCCCGGTCCGTCTGGTGGAGTCCGGCCCGGCCGGTGGCGCCATCTTTGCGGCCGACATCGCCCGCCGCTACCAGCTGGAGAACGTGCTGTCGTTCGACATGGGGGGCACCACGGCGAAAATCTGCCTGATCGAAGACCAGGTACCGAAAACCGCGAAAACCTTCGAGGTTGCCCGTACCTACCGCTTCAAGAAGGGCAGCGGCATGCCGATTTCCATCCCGGTGGTGGAAATGGTCGAAATCGGTGCTGGCGGCGGCTCCATCGCCAGCATCGACAGCATGCGCCAGATCCGCGTGGGCCCGCACAGTGCGGCCTCCGAGCCTGGCCCGGCCTGTTACGGCCGTGGTGGTCTGGAGCCGACCATCACCGACGCCAACCTGCTGCTCGGCCGCCTGGATGCAGACAACTTCGCCGGCGGCGCGCTGCGTTTGTCCACCGACAACGCGGCCAACGCCATGGCCCGGGTCATCGGCCAGCCGTTGGGCATGCAGGCCGACACCGCAGCGTTTGGCGTGTGCGAAGTGGTTGACGAGAACATGGCCAACGCCGGCCGTGTGCATGCGGTGGAAAGCGGCAAGGACATTGCCGACTACACCATGATCACCTTCGGCGGTGGCGGCCCGCTGCACGCTGCACGGCTGTGCGAGAAAATGGGTGTGGCACGCTTCATCGTTCCGGCGGGTGCCGGTGTGGGTTCGGCGATCGGCTTCCTGCGTGCGCCATTCGGCTACGAGGCCGTACGCAGTGCGTTCGTCCGCTTGTCCGAGTTCGAGGCCGCGCAGGTCAATGACCTGATCGACGAGATGAAAGCCGAATCGCTGGGCTTCCTGCGCCAGGGCATGCCGATCGGTGAGCCGGAAATGGACTGCACCGCGTTCATGCGTTATGTGGGCCAGGGCTGGGAAATCCCGGTTGCCTTGCCATTCAAAGCCTTCAGCGCTGCCGACACGGTAGAGTTCAAGGCCCGTTTCGAAGAAGCCTACACCCGCTTCTTTGGCCGCCCCATCGAAGGGCCGGACATCGAGATCGTCAGCTGGTCGGTCAAGGCCAGTTCGCCCCTGCCACCTGTCACGCAGGTTGAAGAAGTCGGCGCCGCCTACCGCGCCCATGAGATTTCCCGCCGCCAGGTGTTCGACGTGGCCGCCGGTGGTTTTGTCGAAGCCGGCATCCACCCACGCGAAGAGCTGCAAGTCGGTGCCCGTGTCGACGGCCCGGCGATCATCGTCGAGCGCGAAACCTCGACCTTCGTCACCTCCAACTTCACCGCCACGGTCCAGCCAGACGGCTGCCTGCTGGTCGTGCGCCGCTAACGCCTGAATTCGGAAGCCAGAACCATGAGCGATACGTTGATCGACATTCAAATGCAGGTGATGTGGAACCGCCTGGTCTCGGTGGTCGAAGAGCAGGCCCTGACCCTGATCCGCACTGCCTTCTCCACCAGTGTGCGCGAAGCCGGCGACCTGTCCGCCGGGGTGTTCGACCGTGCCGGCAACATGCTGGCCCAGGCCGTCACCGGCACCCCTGGCCATGTGAACACCATGGCCGAGGCGGTGGTGCACTTCATCAATGACATCGGCGAGGACAACATTTTCGAAGGCGATGTCTACGTGACCAACGATCCGTGGAAGGGCACTGGCCACCTGCACGACATCACCATCGTTTCGCCGTCCTTCTACAAGGGCAAGCTGATCGGCTATTTCGCCAGTACTGCCCACGTGGTCGATATCGGTGGCCGGGGCTTCGGCCCCGATGCCCGCGAAGTGTATGAAGAAGGCCTGTTCATCCCGATCATGAAGTTGTTCGAGCGCGGCAAGGTCAACCGCGACCTGATCAACATCCTGCGCAACAACGTGCGTGAGAACGACCGGGTAGTGGGCGACTTCTATGCGCTGTCGGCGTGCAACGAAACCGGCCACAAGCGCCTGCTGGACATGCTCGAAGAGTTCAAGCTGGACGACCTGGAGCACATCGGCGGGTTCATTCTCGAACACAGCCGTCGCGCTACCCTGGAATGCTTCAAGTCGCTGCCCCACGGCACCTACAGCAACAGCATGACCCTCGACGGCTACGATGTGCCGGTAACCCTGGCGGTGACCATCACGGTTGGCCCCGACGGTATCAAGAGCGACTTTACCGGCACCTCGGGCATGAGCCAGTTCGGCATTAACGTGCCGTTGGGCTACGCCAAGGCTTATGCCTGCTATGGCCTCAAGTGCATCGTCGCACCAGAAATCCCGAACAACACCGCTTCGCTGGCGCCGTTCGAAGTCACCGCGCCCGAAGGCTGCATCCTCAATGCCAAGCACCCGGCGCCGGTATCGGTGCGCCATGTGCTGGGCCATTTTGTGCCCGACCTGGTGCTCGGCGCGCTGCACAAGTGCCTGCCAGGCAAGGTGCCGGCCGAGGGTGCCAGCGCCCTGTGGAACCTGCACCTGAGCGTGCGCCCGCTGGAGAGCAACCCCAACGGCCGCAACGCCGAGATGCTGATGTTCAACAGCGGCGGCATGGGTGCCCGCTCGGCGATGGATGGCCTGAGCGCCACGGCGTTCCCTAGCGGCGTGCACACCATGCCGGTGGAAGCCACCGAGCATGCCGGCCCGGTAGTGGTCTGGCGCAAGGAGCTGCGCGAAGGCTCTGGCGGTGCCGGCCAGTTGCGCGGTGGCCTGGGCCAGGAAATCGAAGTCTCGGCGGCCGAAGGCTACAGCTTCCGCTTCAGTGCCATGTTCGACCGTATCCAGTACCCGGCACGCGGCCTGGAGGGCGGCAAGGAGGGCGCCCAAGGTTTCGTTGGCCTGGATGACGGCAGCTTGCTGCGCGGCAAAGGCCAGCAATTTGTACCCGCTGAGCGCCGCCTGGTGCTGCGCCTCCCCGGTGGCGGTGGTTATGGCGACCCGCGCCAGCGCGACCGCAAGCAGGTTGAGCGCGATGTGCGTGCGGGTTACATCAGCGCCGAACAGGCACGTAACGACTACGGCTTTGACGCCGCTCAGGAGCGCTAGACGATGGACGTGCAAAGCAGCCGCGTGCGCGCGGTAAAAAGCTCGCCAAGCATGGCCGTGTCGGTACTGGCCAAGCAGATGCTGGCCAAGGGCGAACCGGTCATCAACCTGGCACTCGGCGAGCCGGATTACAACGTACCGGCCCACGTGATCGAGGCGGCCTACCAGGCCATGCTGGCGGGCAACAACCACTACACCGGGCCCAATGGCCTGGAGGTGTTGCGCCAGGCCATCGTCGACAAGTTTGCCCGGGAAAACGACCTGGTCTACGGCCTGGACGAAATCTGCGTAGGCAACGGTGCCAAGCAGCTGTTGTTCAACGCCTTTCTGGCCACGCTCGAACCGGGCGACGAGGTCATCACCCCGGCGCCGTACTGGGTGTCGTACACCGACATGGCCATGCTCAACGGTGGTGTGCCCAAGGTCATCCCTTGCGGCGCCGAGCAGGGGTTCAAGCTCAAGCCCGAGCAGCTGGACGCGGCCATTACCCCGCGCACGCGCTGGGTGATGCTCAACTCGCCGAACAACCCGAGCGGGGCGATCTTCACCCGTGAAGAGTTCGCGGCGTTGGGCCAGGTGCTGGAGCGCCACCCGAACGTGCTGATCATCTCCGACGAAATCTACGAGCACATCGTGCTGGGCGATCAGCCGTTCGTGTCGTTCGTCACCGCTTGCCCGCAACTGCGCGAGCGCACCTTGCTGATCAACGGCGTGTCCAAGGCCTATGCCATGACTGGCTACCGCCTGGGTTACGCCGCCGGGCCGAAAGACCTGGTCGTGGCCATGAACAAGACCCAGTCACAAACCACCACCTGCCCGTCGAGCATTTCGCAGCTGGCCGCCGTGGCGGCGTTGAACGGGCCGCAGGACTTCGTGCGGGAGGCCAACCGTGAATACCAGGCGCGTGGCGCGCTGGTGGTGCAAGGGTTGGCGCAGATCCCGGGCTTGCAGCTGCAGATGCCGCAGGGCGCGTTCTATGCGTTCCCCGAGGTCAGTGCCTTCATCGGCAAGCGCACCCCGGATGGCCAGGTCATTGGCAACGATGCCGACCTGTCGGCCTACCTGTTGCGGGTCGGCAAAGTCGCGACCGTGCCGGGTTCGGCGTTTGGCCTGGAGCCCTACATTCGTCTGTCGTTCGCCACGTCGCGGCAGGAACTGGAACAAGCCCTGGGGCAGTTGCGCGACGCGTTCGCGGCGCTGTCCTGAGCCCATCAAGCAATCGAGGTAACACATGAGCAAGCCTTTCAAACGCCTGCTGATCACCGGCGCCGCCGGGCGCCTGGGCAGCGTGTTGCGCAAGCACCTGGCCGCCTTCGCCGACGAGTTGCGCCTGACCGACATCGCCGACATGGGCCAGGCTGCGCCCCATGAGCAGTTGGTGCGCTGCGACCTGGCCAACTTCAACGATGTGCTGCCGCTGACCGAAGGCGTCGATGCCATCGTGCATGCTGGTGGTGTACCGGTGGAGGACACCTTCGAGAAGATCCTCAACGGCAACATCGTCGGCACCTACAACATTTACGAAGCGGCGCGGCGCAACGGTGTGACGCGTGTGGTGTACACCAGCTCCAACCACGCCATCGGCTTCTATGACCGCACCGAGACCATCGATGCCACCGCCGCGCATCGCCCCGACAGCCTGTATGGCGTCAGCAAGTGCTTTGCCGAAGACCTGGGCCGCTACTACTGGGACAAATTCGCCATCGAGTCGGTCAACCTGCGCATCGGGTCGTCGTTCCCCGAGCCGCTGGACCGGCGCATGCTCGCCACCTGGCTGTCGTTCGACGACTTCGCCCAACTCACCGAGCGCTCGCTGTTGGCGCCACGGGTGGGGCACATGATCGTCTATGGCATGTCGGCCAACCGCGAAAGCCTGTGGGACAACCGCCTGGCCTCATCGATCGGCTATGTGCCCAAGGACAGCGCCGACGACTACCGCGACAAGGTCCTGGCCGAGCACCCGCCACTGCACCCGAATGAACCGGCTGCACGCTACCACGGCGGCAACTTCGCCGGCGCCGGCCATTTCGAAGACCCGAAATAACGCCCACATCAGAAGAGAGCTAATTCCATGGCTTCCACCGCTAAACAACAGAATTACGATGTGGTGATCGTCGGCGGCGCAGTGAACGGCAGCGCCACCGCCTACTTCCTGGCCAACAACCCGGACTTCAAGGGCTCGGTGCTGGTCATCGAGCGCGACTGGACCTACAACAAGTCGGCCACCGCGTTGTCCAGCAGCTCGATCCGTCAGCAGTTTTCCAACCCGATCAACATTGAAATCTCCAGGTTCGGCGCCGAATTCGTACGCAACTTCCCCGACGTGATGGAAGTGGATGGCGACCGCCCGGACTTGGCCTTCCACGAGAATGGCTACCTGTTCCTTGGCGACGACAAGGGCTATGAAGTGCTGCGCCGCCTGCACGATACCCAGGTGTCCCACGGCGCGGATGTGCACCTGCTCGACCCCGAGCATCTCCAGCGCAAGTTTCCCTGGGTGAACATCGACAGCCTCGCTGGCGCCAGTTATGGCCAGAGTGGAGAAGGCTGGTTCGACAGCCTTGGCATGCTCAACGGCTTCCGCCGCAAGGCGCGCTCGATGGGGATTGAGTACATCGAGAACGAGGTGGCGGGTATCCAGCGTGAAGGTGACCGCATTACCGGCGTTCAGCTGGCCAGCGGCGAGCGCATCGGCTGCGGCCTGTTGGTGAACTGTGCCGGTACTCGGGGCACCAAGGTCGCGCGCATGGCGGGCCTGGATATTCCGGTCGAGCCACGGCGCCGCTCGCTGTTCGTGTTCGACTGCCGCACCCCGCTGGAAGGCACCGTGCCACTGACCATCGACCCGACCGGGGTGTTCTTCCGCCCCGAAGGCAAGTTCTACCTGGGCGGCACCTACCCCAAAAACGACCCGGAAGTGGACTTTGAAGACTTCGACGTGCTGCACGAGGAGTTTGACGAAGAGGTGTGGCCGATTCTTGCCGAGCGGGTGCCCGCGTTCGAGGGCATCAAAGTGGTCAACTACTGGGCCGGGCACTACGACTTCTGCGTGCTCGACCACAACGCCATCGTTGGCCCGCATAACGAAGTGAGCAACTTCCTGTTCTGCAACGGCTTCAGTGGCCATGGCCTGCAACAGGCGCCGGCCATTGGCCGCGGGCTGTCCGAGCTGATCACCTATGGCGGCTACCGCTCACTCGACCTGGGCGCGCTGAGCTACCAGCGGGTGATCGACAACAAGCCGTTCCTGGAAGATTCGGTCATCTGACCGTAGCGCCTGAGGGAGAACAACAATGAGCAACTCCGAAGTGAAGCGCAGTGGTGGCCAGGTACTGGTCGATGCTCTGCGGGTGAATGGTGTCGAGCGTGCGTTCTGTGTACCGGGTGAAAGCTACCTGGCGGTGCTCGATGCACTGCATGACGTGCAAGATGAAATCGACCTCATCGTCTGCCGCCAGGAGGGTGGTGCCGCTTACATGGCCGAGGCCTACGGCAAGCTGACCGGCAAGCCGGGCATCTGCTTCGTCACCCGTGGCCCGGGCGCCACCAACGCCTCGGTGGGCGTGCACACCGCCTTCCAGGACTCCACGCCGATGCTGCTGTTCATCGGCCAGGTGGCCCGCGACCAGATCGAGCGCGAAGCCTTCCAGGAAGTGGATTACCGGCGTATGTTCGGGCAGATGGCCAAGTGGGTGGTGCAGATCGACGATGCCGCACGCATTCCCGAGCTGGTCAACCAGGCCTTCCAGCGCGCCATCAGCGGCCGCCCCGGGCCGGTGGTGATCGCCTTGCCGGAAGACATGCTGACGGACTTGGTACAAGTGGCCGATGCCCGCCCGGCCCAGCGTGTCGAAGCCGCCCCGGCGCCGCAGGCGCTGGGCGAACTGCAGGCGCTGCTGGCCAAGGCCGAGCGGCCACTGGTGATTGCCGGTGGCGGTGGCTGGAACGACCAGGCGGTGGCCGACCTGAAGCGCTTCGTGCAGGCGCAGCATTTGCCGCTGGCGGCCTCATTCCGCTGCCAGGACCTGTTCGACAACACCGACCCGCACTATGCCGGCGACCTTGGCCTGGCTGCCGGCCCGGTATTGGTCGATGCAGTGAAGCAATCTGACCTGTTGATCGTGGTAGGCGCACGTCTGGGCGAAATGACCACGGGCGGTTACGCGCTGGTCGACATCCCGACACCGAAACAGGCGCTGGTGCATGTGCATGCCAGCGCCGAAGAAATTGGCCGCGTCTACCAGCCGACCCTGGGCATCAATGCCGGCCCGGCCAGCTTCCTGAACCAGGCCGCCACCTTGCCCGCCGTGCGCCCGGCGGCGTTCACCGACTGGGTCGCCAGCCTGAACAGCGGCTACCGAGGCAACTTCGAAACCCCGCGTTCGCCGGGTGATGTGCAGATGAGCGAAGTGATCGCCTGGCTGAACAAGACCTTGCCGGCCGATAGCATCCTTACCTGCGGTGCCGGTAACTACACCGGCTGGGTACACCGTGGCTACCAGCACCGTGTATTCCGTACGCTGCTCGGGCCTACCAACGGCTCCATGGGGTACGGCGTGCCGGCAGCAGTAGCAGCCAAGTTGACCTACCCGCAGCGCACGGTAGTGGCGTTTGCCGGCGACGGTTGCTTCCTGATGAATGGCCAGGAGCTGGCCACGGCGGCGCACTACGACGCCCGGGTGATCACGGTGGTGGTCAACAACGGCATGTACGGCACCATCCGCATGCACCAGGAGCGTACTTACCCGGGCCGGGTGTCTGGCACCGAACTGCATAACCCGGACTTTGCCGCCCTGGCGCGCGCCTATGGGCTGCACGGTGAAACGGTCACTCGCACTGAGGACTTCGCCGCCGCCTTCGAGCGTTGCCAGGCGTCCGGCAAGCCGGCGCTGATCGAAGTGCAGGTCGACCCTGAAGCCCTGACCCCGCGCATGACCCTCAGCCAGATCCGCGACAAGGCCCTGCAGGCCAAACGCTGATTCACCTCAGGTGGGGCGCGGTCCGGCCCCACCTTTTTCATCCTTCGAACGAGCCAATCGACATGAACCTTGCCGATCGTGATCTGCTGCGTGAAGTTTGCTTTATCGATGGACAATGGCTGGCCGCCGACAGCGGCCAGCGCATTGCCGTGACCAACCCGGCCACAGGCGAAGTGCTCGGCCATGTGCCGCGCATGGGGGCAGATGAGACCCGCCGCGCCATCGCCGCCGCCGAGCGCGCCTTGCCGGCGTGGCGGGCACTGACCGCCAAGGAGCGCGCAGCCCGGCTGCACGCCTGGTTCCGCGAAATCCTTGCCCACCAGGAAGACCTGGCGCGCATCATGACCGCTGAACAAGGCAAGCCGTTGGCCGAATCCCGTGGCGAAATTGCCTTTGCCGCGGCCTATGTGGAGTTCTATGCCGAGGAAGGCAAGCGCATCTATGGTGATGTGATCCCTTCACCGAACGGTGACCGGCGCTTGATCGTGACCAAAGAGCCGATCGGCGTCTGCGCGGCCATCACGCCGTGGAACTTCCCGGCAGCGATGATCACGCGCAAGGCGGCGCCGGCCCTGGCGGCGGGCTGCACGCTGGTGCTCAAGCCCGCTTCGCAAACGCCATTCAGTGCGCTGGCGCTGTGCGTGCTGGCCGAGCGTGCCGGCATTCCGGCGGGTGTCCTCAGCGTGGTCACCGGTGACTCGGCAGCCATCGGCGGCGAGCTGACGGCCAGTCCGACGGTGCGCAAGCTGTCATTCACCGGCTCGACGCCCATCGGCATCCAGTTGTTGCAGCAGTCGGCGGCGACGGTGAAGAAGGTGACCATGGAGCTGGGTGGCAACGCCCCGTTCATCGTGTTCGACGATGCCGACCTGGAAAAGGCGGTGGAAGGTGCGCTGATCGCCAAGTTCCGTAACAGCGGGCAGACCTGCGTGTGCGCCAACCGTTTCTACATCCAGGACGGCATCTACGAGCGTTTCGTGGCGCGGTTTGCCGAACGGGTGGGGGAATTGGTAGTCGGGCAGGGTGATGCGCCTGGCACACAGGTCGGGCCGATGATCGATGGGCGTGCGGCCAGTGGTGTTGAGCGGCTGGTGGGCGAGGCTGTGGAGGCCGGAGCGAGGGTGGTGGCGGGTGGGCGCCGGCATGCCTTGGGCGAGGCCTTCTTCGAGCCGACCTTGCTGGCGGATGTCACACCGGACATGCGTGTAGCGCGTGAGGAAATCTTCGGGCCGGTAGCGCCGATCTTCCGCTTCAGCAGTGAGGAGGAGGTGATTGCCCAGGCCAATGACACCGAGTTCGGGCTGGCCTGCTACCTGTATGCCCGGGACGTCGGGCGTATCTGGCGCGTGTCCGAAGCGCTGGAGTACGGCATGGTCGGGGTTAACGTCGGTGTGGTGGCGACCGAGGTCGCGCCGTTTGGTGGGGTGAAGGCGTCGGGCTTGGGCCGGGAAGGCTCGCGTTACGGGATCGAGGACTACCTGGAGCTCAAGTATGTGTGCCTTGGGCTTTGAATCGTGCCTGAGAGGCTGAAGGCGCCTGCGCTGGCCTTTTCGCGGTTTTACCCGCGAAGAGGCCGGCGCAGGCGCTGCAAGCGGGTCGATCAGAAGTCCACGGTGGCCGACAGCTGATACGTCCGTGGTGCCCCCAGCCCCAAGGCCTGGGTCAGTGGTACGCCCCAGTAATCCTTGTCACCCAGGTTGCTGATGTTCGCACGCAAGGTCACCGGCTTGCTGGCGACCTGGGTAGCATAGCGAGCGCCAACGTCAAAGATCGTGTACCCCGGGATCGACAGGCTGTTCTCGGCATTGATGTACTGCTTGGACTGCGATGTAACATTGCCAGTCAAGGTCAGTCCTTCAAGGCCTGGAATGTCCCATTCCATCCCCAACTTGCCCTGTAGCTTGGGGTACGCAGTGGCGGTCTTGCCGTCATTGGCGCCGCGTTCAGTCTTGGTCAGCTCAGGGTCGACGTAGGCCACCCCGCCCATCAGGCGTACATCGTGCCGCGGCGCCCCGAAGAAGCTCCATTCCACGCCGCGGTTACGTTGCTCTCCACCAAATGAAAAGATATCGGTCACCGGGTCCGTGTAGCTGCTTGGGCGTTTGATTTCGTACAGCGCCAGTGTGTGGCTGAAGGTGCCCAGGTCGAGCTTCAGGCCGATTTCCTTCTGTTTGGACTTGTAGGGTGCAAACACGTCGCCGCGGTTTTTTGCGGTAATCGGCGCAATGGCACCTTTGCTCAGGCCCTCGATGTAGTTGGCGTACAGCGACAGCTCGTCAGTCAGCTTGAACAGGATCGCCCCTGCGGGCGTGGTGGCATGGGTGTCGTAGCCAGGCTTGTTGCGGGTGCCCGCTCGGGTGTTATAGCTGTCGGTGACCACCTCCTGACGGCGCACGCCCAGCGTCAGTTGCACCCTGTCCTCCAGCACCGAGAGCGTGTCGGCGATGCCGTAGCTTTTCAGGTCGTTCTCAACGTGTGAGAACAATGGCCAGGCCTCGGGTGCTTTCGGGCCCCAGACCGGGTTGTAGATGTTGGTCGTCCAGCTGGCACCTGCGCCACGGCGGCCAAAGTCCTTTTGCTTGTCACTGTACTGGGTGGCATTGACCGACCACTGGTGGTTGATGCCGAAGGTGTCGAAATGGCCACGCAGGCCCACTTCGGCCGACGTCTTGTGGATTTCCATCTTCAACTGGCCCATATCGGTGGTGAAGTCGCCGGCACTGTTGGTCACCGTGGCTGTCAGTGCACCACTGTAGTGGTAGTCGGTCTTGCTGGTGCCGACCGCGCCGTAGGCCAGCAACTGGTCATTCAGCTGGTACTCACCGCGCAGGATGACGCCTTTGTCCTTGGTTTCCACATAGGCCCAGTCGGGGTTGAGCAGCGTGTCGTTGCTGGGCGGCCTGGGCACAGGCACACCCGCGCCCAAGCCCATGCCGCGGTTCTGGCCGTTGATGTGGTCATCGGCATCGAACAGGTCAAGCGACAGCTTGGCGCGTTCACCGCGCCAGTCCAGCGCCAGCGACGACAACACGTTGCGCTGGTTCTGATCGTCGATGGCGGTATCACCGTCGCGGTACATACCGTTGAAGCGTACGCCGAACTGGTTGCCCTCGCCGAAACGCCGGCCCACGTCGATATGGCCGCCAAGCTGGGCGTCGGAAGCATAGGTGGCGGTCAGCCGGGTCAGCGGGGTGTCGGCGGCGCGCTTGGGGATGAGGTTGACGATGCCGCCCACCGAGCCGCCTGGCGGCATGCCGTTAAGCAACGCCGACGGGCCTTTGAGCACTTCGATACGCTCGTACATTTCGGGGGAGGCGCGGTAGTAAGGGGCCATGCCGAACAGCCCATCCACTGTCATGTCGCTGACGCTGGTCTGGAAGCCGCGGATCGAGTAGTTCTCGCTGAAAGTGCCTGTCAGGCCGTTGCTGAAAACCGACGGGTCGGTGGCGGCGATCACGTCGGTAATGTCCCTGGCCTGCAGGTCCTGGATGTAGGTGTCGGTATAGCTGATGGTGCTGAACGGCGTTTCCATGAAGTCTTTGTTGCCCAGCAGGCCCACGCGACCGCCCGTTGCCACCTGGCCGCCGGCATACACAGGGGGAAGGGCGTCGGCTGCGGTAGCCTGGGCGTCGATCAGTGTGGCTGGCAGCTCCGGTACGGCAGGTGTTTCTTCAGCCGCTTCATGGGTGGCAGGCGTTTGGGCGTGTGCGGCTATCGGCGCCAGCGCGCAGCTACCAATAGCCATGCCAAGGAGCACCGCTTGTGGCAAAGGGGTGCGCTGAAGTGCAAGGGACGGACCAGTGAACAGGGGACGATTGGACACGCGAGGGCTCCAGAAGGTACAGAGGGCAGGGGTGTTTTTTGGTTTTAAAAAGCGAAGACGTAAGGCAAATGAGAATCACGCGCTAAGGCAGCGACAGGCGATTGCAAAAGGCATGGCTCAGTCCTGATAGCCCTTGATCACGTCATCGGCGATCAATGCCAGCGAGGTCGGGCTGGCGGCGGTGACGTACCAGGCCTCGGGGTCGACGAACACCACGCGGCCATGCTTCCAGGCGTTGGTCTGGCGCAACAGCGGGTTGTCCAGCGTGTCAGCCGTCATCAGCGGGCGGTGCTCCATCACGGCAGTGCGGTCCACCACATAGAGAATGTCGGGATTGGCCTGCTGGATGAACTCGCTGGAAATGGGCTGGCCATGCAGGCCGGTGTCCAGGGTGGTGGTGGCCGGCTTGACGCCCAGGTCGTTGTAGATGAAGCCGTAGCGCGACTGCACGCCGAAGGCACTGAACGCGCCGTTGTTATGCAGCACCACCAAGGCCCGCTCCGGGCGGTCGCGGGTAACGTTGCGTGCCAGGGCCAGCCTGGCGTCCAGTTCGTCCGCCTTGCGCCGGGCCAGTTCCTGCTTGCCGAACACCTCGCCAAGGCTTGCCAGGTGCTGCTTGACCACCGCCACATGGCCGGCTTCGCTATCGCGGTAATCCACATCGAAGTGCAGGGTCGGTGCCATCTCGCTCAATTCGCCGTAGTGGTTGGCCTGCAGCGAGGTGATCAGGATCAGGTCGGGGTTTGCGGCGTGCACCCGCTCCAGGTTGGGCTGCACGATCGAACCGACATCTGCGGTTTGTGCGGCATCCTTGTAGCGGGCCAGAAAGTGCGGCACGAAATCCTTGGGCATGCCGGCCACGGCCACACCCAGCTGGTCGAGGAAGTCCACTTCGTTCATGTCCAGGGCCACTGCACGTTGGGGTAGCTGGCTGATTACCGTGGTGCCCAGTTTGTGTTGCACGGTCACTGGCGCGTAGTTATGGGCTGCGGTTTTAACCGTTGCCGCCGTGTTTGCCGAAGGCTCGTTGCAGCCTGGCAGGGCGAGGGTGGCGCCGAGCAGCAGCGCCAGTGGCCAGCTGCGGGAGGGGTGATTGCGGTTCATCGCTGTTCTCCGGGTGGGTTGAAGTAGTTGCACAGTCGGCCGCGCGCGCTGTGGCTGATTTCGAACTCCAGCCCGTACAGCGCGTGCAGCTGTTGCTCGGTCACCACCTGGTCGACGCTGCCGCTGCAATGCACCCGCCCGCCCCGCATGGCGACGATGTGGTCGGAGTAGGCGGCAGCGAAGTTGATGTCGTGCACCACCAGGATCACGGTGCGGCCAAATTCGTCGCACAGGCGGCGCAAGGCGCGCATGATCTGCACGGCGTGGCGCATGTCGAGGTTGTTCAACGGCTCGTCCAGCAGCAGGTAGTCGGTCTGCTGGGCAATGGTCATGGCCAGGAACGCCATCTGCCGCTGGCCGCCGCTGAGCTCATCGAGGTAGGCCTGACGCAGCGGCTGAAGGGCCAGGAAGGCGATGGCCTGGTCGATCGCTTGTTGGTCTTCCTCGGTGAGCGCGCCGCGGCTGTAGGGAAAGCGGCCGAACGCGACCAGCTCTTCGACGGTCAGGCGCAAGTTGAAATCGACCGCCTGGCGCAGGGTAGCGACGCGCCGGGCGTAGGCGCCGATGGGGATGTTGCCGATGCTTTGCCCGTCCAGCTGGATGTCGCCGCTGCTCGGCTCCAGCAACCGGGCCAGCATCATCAGCAAGGTGGTTTTGCCCGCGCCGTTGGGGCCGATCAGCGAGGTCAGTTGCTGGCGAGGGAAGCATGTGCTCACCCCGCTCAACACGGCTTTGCTGCCGTAGTGCTTGTGCAACTCATGGACAGTAATCATGCGGCTCCCCGGTTACGCACCATCAGGGCGAGGAAGTAGGTGCCACACACCAGGTTCACGAGGATGCCGACGGTGGTCCTGTAGTTGAAGGCATGCTCGACCAGTAACTGGGCGGCAATGAACACGGCAATAGCCACAGCGCTGCCGAGGGCCAGGGTGACCCGGTGGCGGAAGGTGCCGGCCATGGCGTAGGTGATGTTGGCGACGAACACGCCCATGAACGCCGTCGGCCCCAGCAGGCTGGTCGACACCGCGACCAGCGCCGCAATCAGCGCCAGCAACAGGCGCACATTGCGCCGGTAATCAACGCCCAGCGAAATCGCCTGGTCGCGCCCCAGCGCCAGCACGTCCAGCACCGGCACGGCCTTGGCCAGCAGCACGCACAACCCTGTCACCAGCACACCCGAATACAGCAGCAACTGTGGCGATGCCCGGTTGAACGACGCCTGGGTATAACCCAGCAGCATCGAGAACTCGCCCGGGCTGACTTTGAGCTGGACGAACTGGGTGAAGGTGGCCATGACCATGGTCAGCACCAGCCCGACCAGCAGCAGGAAGTACACGTTGCTTTTGCCGTCGCGAAACAGCCAGCGGTGCAGGGCCCAGGAGTAGCCGAGCATCAGCAGCACCGAGAGCAGGAAATTGCCACCGCTGCCGAGCATCACCAACCCCTGCACCCCCATGGCCAGCACCAGCAGCGCCTGCAGCAGCAGGTACACCGCTTCGTGCCCCATGATCGCCGGGGTCAGGATGCGGTTGCCCGACAGGGTCTGAAAGGCGATGGCGGAACAGGCCACGCACACGCCGCCGATGACCATGGCAGCCAGGCGCACGAGGCGCTTGGGGATGACGTAGTCAAAGTCCAGCCCCGCATTGGCGAACACGAACACCAGGGCCAGGGCGACGGCCGCCAGCCACGCCAGGTGACGGCCCCTCATCGCTGCCTCCCGAGAATCAGCCCAAGGAAGATAAGCCCGCCCAGGCCGCCCGCTGTCAGGCCTATGGGCACTTCGAACGGGTAGATCAACAGCCGCCCGAGCAAGTCGCACACCAGCAGCAAGGCGGCGCCACCCAGTGCCACCAGGGGCAGGGTGCGGCGCAGGTTGTCGCCATGGCGCAGCGCCACCAGGTTGGGCACCACCAGGCCGACGAAGGGGATGGCGCCGACGGCGATCACGCTGGTCGACACGGTCACCGCCACCAGCAGCAGGCCCAGTGTGACGTTGGCCGAGTAGTTCAGGCCCAGGCTGGTGGCCATGCCTTCGCCCATGCCCAGCACGGTGAAGCGCTGCGCGTACAGGTACGTGAGCAGTACGACCGGCAGGATCAGGTAGAGGATCTCGTAGCGGCCTTGCACCACCTTTGAGAAGTCACCCAGTAACCAGCCCTGCATGCTTTGCAGCAGGTTGAAGCGGTAGGCGTAAAACTCGGCCAGCGCACTCAGCACACCGCCGTACATCAGGCCTATGACCGGCACCAGCACCGCATTGCGGGCACGTATGCGGCGGATGATGGCAACGAACAGCAAGCTGGCGGCAAAGCACACGGCCAGGGCAAACAGCATGCGCGGCATAGCCCCGGCCGCTGGTGCCAGGCTCAGCGACAGCAGGATGCCCAGGCGAGCGGCGTCCAGCCCGCCGGTGGTGCCGGGTTCGACGAAGCGGTTGCGCACGATCTGCTGCAGGATCACCCCGCACACCGCCAGCCCGACACCCACCAGTATCAATGCTGCCAGGCGCGGCAGACGGCTGGCGGTCAGGGTCAGCCACGTGTCCCCATGCAGGGTGAACAGCTGGGCCCAGGCCAGCTCACGGGCACCAACCGCCAGTGAGGCCACGCACAACAGCAGGAACAGGACCAGCCATGACGCGCGCATCAGTCGTGATCCACCTGCGGCGCGGCGATGCGCCAGCCGCCAGCGGCGTGACGTTGTTCGAGAAAGCGAGCATAGCGCCCGCCACTGGCGCGCAATGCTGCCGGCGTGCCCTGTTCGACAACCTGACCTGCTTCCAGCACCACGATTTGGTCGGCCATGGCCACGGTGCTGAGCTGGTGTGCGATGACCACCAGCGTGCAGCGCCCACGCAGGCTGTGCAGGGTTTGTGCAATCACGGCCTGGTTCTCGGCATCGAGGGCGGCGGTGGCTTCATCCACCAACAGCACCGGCGCTTGCTTGATCAATGCGCGGGCAATGGTCACACGCTGGCGCTCGCCGCCCGACAACCGCACGCCACCTTCACCCACCGGCGTATCGAGGCCTTCCGGCAGCCGGTCGATAACGTTTGTCAGCCCGGCCACGTGCGCCGCCTGCAACACTTCGGCATTGCTGGCATCGGGTTTGCCGATGCGGATGTTGTCGGCGATGCTGCCCTGGAACAGCCAGGTGTCCTGCAGTACCTGGCTGACAGTGTCGGTCAGGCAGGCGCGAGCCATTTTCCTGACATCCACACCGCCAATCCTTACGCTGCCTTGGGTTGTGTCGAAGAACCGTGCTATCAGCCGCATCAGCGACGTCTTGCCCGAGCCCGAGGCGCCGACAACGGCTGTCATGCTGCCCGCCGGGAGGCTCAGGTTCACGTTCTGCAGCACAGCCGGCCCGCCGGGGTTGTAGCGCAGGCTTACCCCTTGCAGGTCGATACCACCGTCCACCGGCTGCAGGGGCGAGTCGGGTTCCGGCAAGGGCGTGGCTGCCAGTATCCGCTCGATTTCCTGCAACTGGCCGTGCGCGCCACGCAGGATTTCGACATGGTTGGCCACGTCCTGCAGCGGGTCGATGAAGCGGCACACCATGGCCAGCGCCACAACCACTGCCACGGCATCCTGCAGTTGAGCACCTGCCCGATTGCCGAGCCACAGCCCTGCGGCTACCAGCAGTGCCGCGAACGTTGCCTGTACCGCCCAACTGTTAAGCAGTGCTGACAGCGAAGCACGCATGATCAGGCCCATGCCGCTGCTGCGCTGGCGCTCCAGGCTTTGCGCCAGCAAACGCGTGCCGCCACCACTGCCGTTGAAGGCGCGCAGCACCGACTGGGCCTGGGCGAATTCGACCATGCGCTGGCTGGCTGCGGCGAAGTGCTGGTGAAAGCGCTGGTCCGCGCCACGCCCCAGGCGTGCGCTGAACAGCAACACCGCCACCAGGGCCGGCAGCGCCAGCAATGCGATCAGCCCCAGCGGCGGGTGCAGGGCGAACAGCGCAAGCACCACCACCAGCGGTGTGACGCAGCCGCTGATCAAGGGGGTGAGGACATGGGCCGGCAACTGTGCAACGGCCATCGTCCCCTGGGTGATCACATGCCCGAGCCGGGCAGTGTTGTCGGGGGTGAACCAGCCCAGTGGCAGTTGTGCCACCTGCGCGCCGATGTGCTGGCGGCCGCCTTGCAGCACCGCCACCGCCAGGCTGATGCCGGCCTGTTCCACCTGGCGCCGCCAGGCCCAACACAGCGCCATACCCGCCGCCAGCACGGCCAGCCAGGCATAGGCCGCCTGTAGCTCGTTGTTCAGCAGGTGCACCATGATCGGCGCCAGGGTACAGATGGTCAGGCCACTGAAAACCCCATACAGCACGGTCATCAGCAGGTAACGGCGCCAGGCCGGCGCGCTGTCGCCCAGCAGTCGAATGAACGTTTTCAGCATGCTGGCAGCGCCTCTTTCACGGTGTCCTGATAACCGCCCTGCGCCCAGAGCAGGGCGTACAGCCCCTGGCGGGCGAGCAGCTCGCTGTGGCGCCCCTGTTCACGCACGGTGCCTTGGTCGATCACCAGGATCTGGTCGGCGTGCATCACCGTGTCTAGCCGGTGGGCGATGACCAGCAGGGTGCGGCCCCGGGCAAAGCGCGACAGGGCGTCCTGGATTGCCGCCTCGCTTTCGGCGTCGGCGGCGGCAGTGGCTTCGTCCAGCACCAGCACCGGCGGGTCGAGCAGCACGGCGCGGGCAATGCTCAGCCGTTGCTGTTCGCCACCGGACAATTGCGCGTCTTCGCCGACCACCGAGTCATAGCCGCGTGGCAACTGCAGGATGCGTGCGTGAATGTTGGCCAGCCGCGCCGCCGCTTCGATCTGCTCACGGGTAGCATCCGGCCGGCCCAGGGCGATGTTGTCGGCCACGCTGGCGTGGATCAGCCGCACCTCCTGCAGTACGAAGCCGATGCGCCGGTACAGTTCGCGGCTTTCGATCTGCCGCAGGTCCACGCCGCCCAGGGTGATGCGCCCGGTGTCGGGGTCGAAGAAACGCAGCAGCAGGCGTGCAAGCGTTGACTTGCCTGCACCGGAAGGGCCGACGATGGCGGTGGTGGTGCCAGGGGCCAGGGTGAAGTTGACGTTGTTGAGCACAGGGTTGCCCGACACATAGGCATGGTTCAGTTGCTCCACGCGTACTTCGCAGCCGTTGGGCAGGCTGCCAGCGGTAGGGGCCGGCAGCACGGGCGTATCCAGCAGGGCCTGCACCCGTTGGGCTGCGGCCACTGCACCGTTCAGGTCGTGGGTGATGAAGTGCAACAGTTGCAAGGGGGCGCACAGCCCCGGCGTGACCAGGGCGAAGGGCAGTATCTGTATCGGCTCGATCCAACCCAGCGCCACGAACCCCATCCCGGCCAACAGCACCACGCCCAGCACGGTCACCGGCGCGATCAGCGTATTGGCCCTGGCCATCGCTGCGACCAATGGGCGGGTGAAGCCGGTGAAGGTGTGTGCAAAGTCATCGACCGCGGCACGGTAGCGGTCCTGGGCGTTGCCACGGTCGCCGAACGCCTTCACCAGCGGCATGCCGTTGACGAACTCGACCACTGCAGTGTCGATGCGCGTCATGCCGGTGACCACGTCGCCCATATGCGCTGCACTGGCCTTGATGGCGCGGTGCAAAAACAGGAAGAACGCCGGGAACGGCAGCAGCGCGATCAGGGCAAGGCGCCAGTCCATGGCGAACAGGTAAACCACCGAAATCACCACGGCGCCGACAGCGCGACCCAAGGTGGTGAAGAAGTGCGCGGTCAGGCTGTGCAAGGTACCGATGTCGTCCTGCATCGCCCGTTTCACTTCGCTGGATGCCCGCTCGCTGAACCAGCCCAGTGGCACCTGCATCAGCCGCTGGCCGATCGCTACACGCAGTTGGTGGGTGATGTGGTTGTCGGCCTGGTGCGCCAGCAGTTCGGCTGCGGTGATCAGGGCCATGCCTGTGAACAGGCTGGCAATGCTGGCGGCAATGGCCCAACCAATGGCGCCCGATGTGTTGCCTTCGCTCAAGGCCAGGTGGGCGATGTGCGCAATGCCTGCCAGCGGTACCAGGGCCAGCATCGAACCCGCGGCAGCCAGCACGGTCGCCAGGGCCAGCTGCCCGCGAATGGGGGAGAGCACGCGGCTCAGGGGGCTGCGCGCCTTGCTGTCGACAGAGGCGGTAGCGTCAAGAGGGGGGGATGAGTCAGACATGAAGCGGGCCTGGAAAGCTGAAAACGAATTAGTTGCATGACTATAAACTAATTTGCGAAAACCCGACAAGCCAGCTACAAGACTGTCTGCACAACACCTGGAGGACCTGATGCAACCACCTGAACGCGCACCCGGCCGTGGCCGCCCACGCACCATTACCCGTGAACGCATTGCGGACGTCAGCGTCACCATAGGGCTGCCCAACCTCACCTTCGTTGGCGTGGCGGCCGCGCTGGGGGTGAGCCACATGGCGTTGTACAAGCATGTGGCGAACATCGAAGCGCTCAAGTGCCTGGTGGCCGAGGAAATTTTCCAGCGCTGGCAGATCCCGAAGGCGAGTGGTGATGCGGCTGAAGGCCTGCAGGCCTACCTGACGCGCTTTGCCACGTCTGTACAGGCGTTCGTCAAGGCGCATCCGGGGCTCACGCCGTATGTGATCCGCAGGCTGGCGGCCACGGAAGCGATGATCGACAAGATCAACGACCACCAGGCGCACATCGCCCAGGCCTATGACCTGAGCCTGGAGCAGGCGCGCTGGTTGCTGTCCACCGTGGCATTCCATGGCTTTGCGGTGGCCGATACCGTGTACACGGTGTCGGGGCGCGAGCCGCTTCTGGAGGCCGACCGGGCGGGGGAGGAATCGGAGATGGAGGTGGAGTTGCTTGAAGGCATGCAGGCGTTGATTGTCGGCGCACTGGTGATGCTGGAGCAGCGCGCGTCTACCTGACGGGATTGTGACCTGCCACGTTAATTTTTTCTGCCAACCCGGCAGAACCCCCAGCCGCACTCTACACTCCTGCCAAGATGGGCCAGGGCTATTGGCCACCATTCGGCCCATCTCGCTGCCTGCGAATGGCTTCGGCCCGCATGATCGTCCTGGCTGCTCCCTCAATTTGCCTCACATGGAGTACCTGGGATGGGCTGCGTGTCGACGGGTCGTGATACCGGTAGGACCGGGCGTGGCATTTCACTGCAATGGCTGGTGGCGCTGGCCATCGTGCTGGGCATGCTGTTGCTGGGTGCCGCCCTGGCCTGGCAGGGCTATCGCGGTATCCGCCAGACCCTGGTAGCCGCAGCCGGCGATACAGCCCAGCAGGTGGGCAAGACCATCGACGAACGCGCCCGGCGCCTGATCGACCCCGTGCAAAGCAGCATCCGCCTACTGGCCCACAACCCTGCTGCGCATACCCAGGCGCAGCGCCTGGAAAGGCTGCCACAACTGGTCGAAACGCTGAATGCCAACCGCATGCTCAGTGCCGCCTACATGGGCTACCCCAGCGGCGATTTCCTGTTGGTGCGCCGGCTGCGTGACCCGCAGCTGCTGCAGCGTTTCTCTGCGCCGCCGGGCACGGCGTTTCTGGTGCAGCGTGTCAGCCGTGGCGAGGGCGGGGTGGTGCAGGGCGAGTGGCGCTACTACGACCAGGCGTTGAACCTGTTGCAGGCCCAGGCCAAACCCGAATACCGCTACGACCCGCGTACACGCCCGTGGTTCGCCGAAGCCAGTGCGCAGCCCGCCACTGTGCTGACGCCGCCGTACGTGTTCTTCACTACCCGTGAAATCGGCCTGACCCTGGCGCAGCGCAGCGTTGACGGAGAAACGGTGATCGGCATGGATGTTTCGGTCAACGACCTGGCTAGCGAAACCCAGGGCTTGCGCATCACCCCCGGCACCGAAATTGCCGTGCTCGACGACCAGGGCAATGTTGTGGCCTACCCGGACTTGCAGCGGGTGATCGTGCATGAAGGGCAGGGCGTGCGCCTGTCGCGCATCAGCGAACTGAACATTGCAAGCCTGCAGCACCTGTACGCTGACCTGCCGTCAGGCACACAGGCACAGCCTTATCAGGTGGACGGCCAGACCTGGTATGGCATGCGCATTCCGCTGACCAGCCTGGCCGGGCAGGATCTGCAGGTGTTGATTGCCGTGCCGGGCCATGAGCTTCTGGCCGGTGCGCGCCAGGTGTTGTTCGAGCAGTTGCTCTGGACCTTGGCGTTGATGGCCGTGCTGCTGGTGCTTGGCGGTGTGCTCGGCCGGCGTATCGTCCGCCCGCTGAAGGTGCTGGCTGAACAGGTACAGGGCTTGGCCAGCTTTGATTTCAGCCGCGAAGTGGGGGTGAAATCGCAGGTGTCCGAAGTACGAGAGCTGAGCCATGTATTGAGCCGCATGGCCGGCACCATTCGCGGTTTCCAGGCCATTACCCTCACGCTCAGCCGCGAGCGCGACCTGGCGCGTATGCTCGACGGCGTCCTGGCTCACCTGGTGCACGCTGCCGGGGTCGAGGCCGGTGTGGTGTATTTGTTCGACGCCGAGCACGCGCTGCTGCGCCTGGCCGCCGCCTGCCGGGGTGAGCAGTACCCCGGCGAGCTTGCCGTGGATGAGGGCGCCCGGCGCACGCTGGCCGCAGCGGTGACGCAGGCCCTCGGCCTGGACGAGCGCAGCCAGGCCGTGGTGCTGAAGGACCGTAGCCAGGCGCTGCTGGGCATTCTGGTGCTGCAACTGGATGAAGCGCAGGCGCGCGACCAGCTGGGCCAACCGTTCCGGCAATTTGTCGAAGAGCTATCTGGTGTGGCGGCAGTGGCCATCGAGACACGCCAGCTGGCCGAAGCCCAGCAACGCCTGATGGATGCCATGATCAAGTTGCTGGCTGACGCCATCGATGCCAAAAGCCCCTACACCGGCGGCCACTGCGAGCGTGTGCCGCAACTGGCGCAGATGCTGCTGGACCAGGTGGTGGCCGCCGACAGCGGCCCCTATGCCAGCTTCAGCATGACTGAAGCCGAACGCTACGAATTTCGCGTAGCGGCCTGGCTGCACGACTGCGGCAAGGTCACCAGCCCGGAGTACGTGGTGGACAAGGCGACCAAGCTGGAGACCCTGTACAACCGTATTCATGAAGTACGCATGCGTTTTGAAGTGCTGTGGCGTGATGCCGAACTGGCCTACTGGCAAGGCCTGGCCAGCGGCGCCGACCCGCAGGTGCTGCAAGCCACGCTAGCCCGCAGCCAGGCCCGGCTGCAGGATGACTTCGCCTTTGTCGCCCAGGCCAACATCGGCGGCGAGTTCATGCAGGATGCCGATATCGAACGCCTGCAACAGATCAGCCAGCAGCGCTGGCGGCGCCACTTCGACAACCGCCTGGGCATCTCCCGCGATGAGGCGCAGCGCTATTCCGGCGTGCCGCAACCCGTGCTGCCGGTAGACGAACCGCTGCTGGCCGACCGCCCCGAGCATCGTGTGCCCTGGGGCGAGCGCACGCCCCCGGTGACCAAGGGCGACCCGTGCAACCGATGGGGCTTCGACATGCGCCTGCCAGCCCACGCCAGCAACCACGGCGAGCTGTATAACCTGTCGATCCGGCGCGGCACGCTGAATGACGAGGAGCGCTTCAAGATCAACGAGCACATCGTGCAAACCATCATCATGCTCAGCTCGCTGCCGTTTCCGCGTCAGATGAGACGCGTACCGGCCATCGCCGGCAACCACCACGAGAAACTGGATGGCAGCGGCTACCCACGCCGGCTGGGTGAGCATGACCTGGGCATTGCCGAGCGGGTAATGGCCATTGCCGACATATTTGAAGCACTGACGGCGGCCGACCGGCCTTACAAGCCGCCGAAGACGTTGTCCGAATCGGTGAAGATCCTGGTGTTCATGGCCCGTGACCGGCACATCGACGGGCAACTGCTGGAGTTGTTCCTCAGCAGCGGAGTGTATCGCCAATATGCCGAGCAGTTCCTGCGTGCCGAGCAGATCGACGAGGTGGATGTGCCGTACTGGCTGGCGCAGATGCGCTGCCCGGCCTGAGTACTAGCGCGAACCCAGGCGCTTGTACAAGGTGGTACGGGAGATACCCAGCGCCTTGGCGGCGGCACTGACATTGCCCTCATGGG
Source organism: Pseudomonas sp. RV120224-01b (assembly GCF_003208145.1). NCBI lineage: Bacteria > Pseudomonadati > Pseudomonadota > Gammaproteobacteria > Pseudomonadales > Pseudomonadaceae > Pseudomonas > Pseudomonas sp. RV120224-01b. The sequence goes on from NZ_QKMQ01000022.1 coordinate 108,467, forward strand.
CCAGCAAAGCGCGCTCGATCACATCGTGGGTGGCGTCTGAAAGCGAGCGCGGCGGCGCGACCGGCTGGCCTTGCAGGTCTTCTGGCAGGTGCTGCACGCCTATGCTGGGCTCACCCGCGGCCAGCACACCGACCAGCCGCGCCACGTTCTCCAGTTGCCGCAGGTTGCCCGGCCAGTGGTAGGCCAGCAGCCGGTGCCTGGCCTCGGCCTGCAGCGGCGCAAAGCCCGGACGCTGGAAGAAGGCTTCGATCAGTTGCTGTTTATCCAGGCGCTGCTCCAGACCGGGCAGGCTGACACGCAGGCCGTCCAGGCGGTAGAACAGGTCTTCGCGAAAACCACCGTTGGCTACCAGCGCGCCAAGGTCTTTGTGTGTGGCTGCGACAATGTGTGCCTTGAAGGGCGCTGCCGTGGTGCTGCCAATGCGGGTGACCTGCCGTTCCTGCAGTGCCCGCAGCAACCGGCTTTGCAGGGCCAGCGGCATGTCGCCAATTTCGTCGAGCAACAGGATCCCGTCCCCGGCCGACTCCAGCAGGCCCATGGCACCACCTTTACGGGCGCCAGTGAAGCTGCCTTCGGTATAGCCGAACAGCTCGGCTTCGATCAGGCTTTCGGGCAGGGCCGCGCAGTTGATCGCAACGAACGGGGCCTGAGGGCAGCAGTGGGCATGCAGGGCTTTGGCGAACACTTCCTTGCCGCAACCAGTTGGCCCGGTGATCAGCACCGGCAAGTGACCGGTCACGGCCTTGCAGGCATCTTCGAAGCGGGCATTTACCCGCCGATCGCTGCCCAGCGGCGTGTGGCTGGGCCGAAGTGGCCGAGTTTTGGCCGCAGGTTGTGCCAACAGCCGACCATACAGGCGCGAGCCATCGGCCAGGGCCAGCAACTGCGGCGAACCGTCGAGGCCGTTGTGGCCGGGGCGGTCAAACAGGTGCTCCAGGGTCAGCCCCTCAGGGCGGTAGTCGGGCACCCCCAGCAATTGTTGCGCGGCGCGGTTGGCCGCGTACACCGTGCCATCGTCTTGCACGGCCAGCAGCGCCTGCAGCGGCGAGCCAAGCAGCCTGGGGTCGTGTTGCAGTTCCAGGATGCGGCAGCCCGGCAACGCGTGGAAAAAGTTGTTCTCGGTGGCCAGCGCCGCATGCTTGAGGCGTTCGAGCATGGTCCCGGCATTGCGGGTGCCGATACCGGTCAGGTCCAGCGCCCCCAGCAGCTCGCCATTCACCCCGCGCAGCGGCACGCTGACGCAGAAAAACCGGGCGAACTCCTGCAGGTAATGCTGGTTGCCGGCCACGATGGCCGGCAGGCCGTCCATCAGCGTACAGGCCGGGGCAGTGGTGCCGACGTCCACCTCGCTGACCCTGCGCCCGGCGTGCAGGGCCGACAGCGGGCTGTCGATGCCGCCCGGCTTGCGCGTTTGCACAATACGGTTTTCCGGGTTGACGCAAAACAGCATCCAGTGGGAATCGCCAATCAGCTCCCACAAGCGCTCCAGCTCGGGCTGCACGCAGGCGGCCAGCTGGGTGTCTGCGTCGGTCAGTGCCTGCACATCCAGTTGCCCGCGCGCCAGGCGTGGCTGCCAGGGGCTGAGCCCGGCAGCCCTGGAACGCTCCCACGAGCGCTCGATAGGCTCGGGCAGTAGCCCGGCGGGCAATGGCAAACCGTCGGCAAACTGCTGGCGGGCGCTGTGCAGCTGGAGTTGTAGGCGATCCATGGGTACACCTTGTGAGGGTTGACGGCACGCTACTGACTGCGCACGTTGCGCCGCTGCCAGCAGCGCGTCAAGGCTGCCGGCCAATCAGAACAGCAACAGCGCTCGCAGGTTGACCCCGGTGTCTTCCTGGAAACCGCCGATCACGCGGGTGTCGTGGGTCAGCTGGCCGCTCAGTTGCACGGTCTTGCCGACCATCTGCTGGAACTCCAGGCGCACTTGCTGCACTTCGGTCTTCTGCCCGGTGTAGTCGCCTGACAGGTGCTGCTTGCCACCCTCGCTGGCTGAGAAGCCCAGGGCCAGGCGCTGGGCCGGGTTGAAGTCATAGCGCAGGTTGGTCTGCAGCTGGTAGGTCGGGTCCTGGCGCAAGGTCTGGCTGCCGCTGCCGGCCTTGTCATTGCTGCCGTAGAACACGGCATCGGCATACCACTCCATCGACCAGCGGCCCCACAGCGGCTCCACCCAGCCCAGTTGCAAGTCGCCTTTCCAGCGGTTTTCGCCCAGGTTCACACCCGCGTCGCGGTCATACTGCCCCCATGGCAGGTACAGCAGCGGGGTGATGCCGAAGTAGCGGCCACTGGCACCCACGCCCGGCTGGTTCACCAGCCAGAACGTGGCGCCGATGATCGGGTCGGCCATGCCGCTGTTGCTGCCCAGCGGCTGCCCGCCCACCTTCACGTCGTAGACATGGCCGAAGGGCAGGAGTATTTGCGGGTCTACCGTGATGCCGCCGATTTCGGTGAAGTGAATCAGGCGCAGGATGCTGATGTTGGAGCGCAGGCGGGTGTTGTGTGTGGCGTCGGGCGCGCCGTCGCCGTTGAAGCGGTCGGCGCGGCTGAACTGCTGGTACCAGGCGGCGACGTTGGTGCCCGGCGGCAGCGCGGTGTAGTCACCGGCATTCACATCAACGGCCAAGGCTTTGGCCGAAACCAGCGCGCAGGCCAGCGCGCCCCAGGCAAGGCTGGAGAGTCGTGTCATGTCAGGGTTTCCCTTGTTCTTGTTATGGGGTGAGGGCAGCGCGTGGCTGCCCCCTGAGTGCTTATTTCTGGATGCGGATGATCGGCTTGAGGGTCAGGCCTTTTTCGCTGTCCTCGGCGGCCTGGTTGATCTGCTCGAAGTCGTAGAAGCGCACCAGCTTGTCGAAGGCGAAGCGGCCTTGCAGGTACAGGTTGACCAGCTCGGGGATGAACTTCTTCGGCACGCTGTCACCCTCGACGATGCCGCGGATGACCTTGCCGCCCAGCAACAGGTCGTTGACGTCGAATTGCGCGGTGGTGCCCAGCGGCGGCGCGCCCACCACCCCCAGCGCGCCCCGGCTGCCAAGGGCATCCACGGCCTGGCGCAGCACTTCCGGGCGCCCGGTGGACTCCAGGGCAAATTGCACGCCGCCGCCGGTGATTTCACGAATGGCGGCGACCGGGTCGGCCTCGCGGCTGTTGACCACATGGGTAGCACCCAACTCCAGCGCCAGGGCCAGGCGCGAAGGCACCACGTCGACCGCGATGATGGTGGCGGCGCCTGCCACTTGTGCGGCCAGCACGGCCGAAAGGCCTACCGCACCGCCGCCAAAAGCGGCAAAGGCGCTGCCGGGCGTGACTTTCAGCGAATTGATCACCGCACCTGCACCGGTCTGGATGCCGCAGCCCAGTGGGCCGAGCAGCTCGATGGGGGCTTCCTTGGGCACGCGAACGGTGTTGTTCTCACGCCCCAGTGCGTAGGTGGCGAACGACGACTGGGCGAAGAAGTGGTCATTCAGGGCGTGGCCCTGTTCGTCCTGCAGGGCATGCTCGCCTTCGGGGCCGGCGCCACTGAAGTTGCGCCCGAAAAAGTCCTGGCAGTAGGCCGCCTGGCCGGCGTCGCAGGCCAGGCAGTGGCCGCAGTAGCCATAGGTCATCACCACGTGGTCGCCCACGGCCAGGTTCTGCACCAGCGGGCCAACCGCCTCGACGATGCCCGAGCCCTCGTGGCCGAGTACCGCCGGCAGCGGCACGGGGTAATACTGATCGCGCACGATCATGTCGGTGTGGCACATGCCTGTGGCCACGATGCGTACCAGCACCTCGTCACCTTGCGGTGCCCGAATACGTGCCTGCTCCAGCACGAAGGGGGCGCCTTTGCCACGGGTAACGGCAGCCTGAATGGGGCGCAAAAGAGGGGTTGTCATTGTTATTGTTCTCCGGGGTTACAGGGGGTAGGCAGGTGCTTCGCCCTTGAGGGTCAGCCATTGCCATTGGGTGAACTCTTCCCAGTTGGCGGCGCCACCGATGCTGGTGCCATTGCCGGATGCACCGACGCCGCCGAAGGGGTTGATGACCTCGTCGTTGACGGTCTGGTCGTTGATGTGCAGCAGCCCGGTACGCAGTTGCTCGCCCAGGCGCAGGGCACGGCCAGTGTCGCGCGACAAAATGGCAGCGCTCAGGCCGTAGTCGGTGTCGTTGGCCAGGTCCACCGCCTGCGCGTCAGTGTCGAACGGCACCACCACGGCCACGGGGCCGAAGATCTCTTCATGAAACGCCGGGTTGTCACGTTGAACGTCGCTGAGCACGGTCGGCTGGAAGAACAGCCCGTCTGCCGAACCACCGGTTGCCAGCGTCGCACCGGCAGCGTGTGCGGCCTCGACGATACGCAAGGCGTTGTCGCGCTGGGCGGCGTTGATCAGCGGGCCCAGGTGAACCTGGCCACTGGCCGGGTCGCCCACGGTCAGGCTGCGCGCCTTGGCCACCAGGCGTTCGACGAAGGCGTCATAAATGCCGCGTTGCACCAGCACCCGGCCGGTCGACATGCAGATCTGCCCTTGGTGCAGGTACACCCCCCAGGTAGCGTTGGCGATGGCCAGGTCCAGGTCGGCATCGTCGAGGATGATCAGCGAGTTCTTGCCACCGAGTTCCAGCGAGACCTTTTTCAGGTGGCGGCCGGCAGCCTCGCCAACCTTGCGGCCGGCTGCGGTAGAGCCGGTGAACTGGATCATTGCCACGCTGGGTGACGCGGTAAGTGCAGCACCGGCTTCTGCGCCGCCCGGCAGCACATGCAACACGCCCGCCGGCAAACCGGCCAGCTCGAAAATGCGGGCAATGACATGGCCGCCACACACAGCGGTGCGCGGGTCGGGTTTGAGCACGACCGCATTGCCCGTGGCCAGTGCCGGGGCAACCGCGCGCATGGCCAGGTACAGCGGGAAATTGAACGGCGAAATCACCCCGATCACACCCAACGGACGGCGCCGGGCGATGCTCAGGCGGCCGGCGCTGGACGGCAGTACTTCGCCCTGGCTGCGCGAGGGCAGGGCACTGGCTTCGTGCAGCGACTTGAGGGTGATGGACGCTTCAAAGCCGGCCTTGGCCTGAGTGGAGCCGCTTTCACGGACGATCCAGTCGGCGATTTCGGCCTGGTACTGCTCGGCGATGGCGGCGGCCTTGCGCAGGACTTTGGCGCGTTCATCGTAGGGCAGGGCATACCAGCTGCGCTGGGCCGTGGCGGCCACGCGGGCACTTTGCTCTACCTGCCTGGCCCCGGCGTTGGCCAGGGTACCCAGTGCCTGGCCATTGCCGGGTGAGGTGATTGCGGTAGCGGGCAGTTCTCCGGGTACCCAGGTACCGGTGAACAGCCGCTCATTCCAGAGTTCGTTGGGCAGTAAGGTATTCACGCAAAGCATCCTGTGTGTTGTTGTGTTCACGGATGCTTGTTGCAGGGGGCATGCCAACGCGTTGGACGTGCAAACTACCGGGCGCCGGTGCGCTGTACTGTTCACAAGCTGAACAATGGCCAGTTTTCGTGATGTTCAGTTTCTGGACACTGTCAGGCCATCTCAGCCCACCTCACTCATACGCCTGCACCCCGGCAATGTGCCGCCCGGCCACATAGCCAAAGGTCAGCGCTGGCCCCAGGTTGATGCCGCCCGACGGGTACCAGCCACCAAACACGCTGGCCATGTCGGTACCCGCCGCATACAGGCCCGCGATGGGTTGCCCGGCTTCATCCAGCACCCGGGCACTGCCGTCGGTGCGCAACCCGGCAAAGGTACCAAAACAGCCAGGCTGCACCTTCACCGCATAGAACGGCCCGTGTTCGATGGGCGCCACACACGGGTTGGGGCCCTTGTGCTGCGGGTCACCCTGTTTGCGGTTGAACGGTGTGGAGCCACGGCCAAATGCCGGGTCCTGGCCATTTCGTGCATGTTTGTTGAAGTCGCTGACCGTGGCACGCAACCCGGCCGGCTCAATGCCACAGGCGTCCGCCAGCGCTTCAAGCGTGACACCCCGCTTGAGATAACCGCTGCGCACATGCGGCCACACCGGCAGCGGTGCCGGGCGGGCATGGCCCAGGCCAAACCGGCGCAAGAAGCGATGATCGCACACCAGCCACGAGCACACTTCTTCACCCTGCGGCACTGCCGCGACCATGGCCGACACATAGTCGTAATAGCCATGCGCTTCATTGACAAAACGCTTACCGTTGGCCAGCACGCCGATGATGCCCGGCTTGCCGCGCTCGATGATGTGCGGGAAGTGGCCGATGCTGCCATCGCGGTGCGGCACGCGCGAAACCGGCGCCCAGGCCACCGGCGATTTCAGGTTGGTGGCCACCACGCCGCCGGCCGCCTCGCCAAGGCGCAGCCCGTCACCGGAACACCCCTGTGGCGGCAGGGCCAGGTTGTCGTGGCCGCTGGCATCGCGCGGGAACAGCTGCTGGCGCCGGGCGCTGTCGTTGGGGAAGCCACCTGCTGCAAGCACCACGGCCTTGGCGCGTATCTGTCGCTCGCCCTGCGGTGTGGCCACCCGAGCCCCACACACCCGGCCATCTTCGACCAGCAGGCTTTTGGCCGGTGCCGATTCCTGCAGGTGCACACCCAGGTCCTGTGCCGATTTGGCCAGCCGCGCCACCAGTGCCACGCCGTTGACCAGGTGCATCGCCCGACCATACCGCGCCAGGTGATACAGGTGACGGCCAAATCGCTTGCACACGTGCAGCAGTGCCTTGGGCGAACGGGTCATGTTGAGGAAGGCCGCAAGGTCGGCACCGGCCATGATCGGCATGCCCATGAACGAGGTTTCGCGCAGGGTCTTGCGCAGGCGTGGCAGCAAGGCACCCACCTCTCGGGCATCGTAAGGCGCGGCGATCACCTGGTGCCCGCCATGGGCTGCGCCCGGTGTGTCGCCATGCATGTCCGGGATGCCGTTGCCATCGGCAAACTGCAACGCCGTATGCTTCTCGAAAAACGCCACCATGTGCGGGCAAGCCTCAAGAAAGGCATCGACGCGCTCGGCGTTGTAGTGCGTCCCCAGTTCATGGCGCAGGTAAGTTCGCGGCTGCTCGATGTCCTCCACGATGCCGGCCCGCTGTGCCAGCGGGTTACGTGGCACCCACGCCCAGCCGCCGGACCAGGCGGTGGCACCGCCAAACACGGGCTCCTTCTCTACCACGATCACCCTCTGCCCATGCCAGGCCGCCGTCACGGCCGCAGCCAGCCCGGCGGCGCCGGAGCCTATGACCAGTACATCGTATTCGGTATCCAGAGCAGCTGAGGGCATCGCGGCGTTCCTGTATTGTTATTAGAACAAGGTTCCATATTTTTATCGGCAGCGCCTTTACCCGCAAGGGCATGGCAGCCCGGGCAGGCAACAACTGGGCGATAACCGGACACTTCAGCGCGACTTCGCTGCGGCCGCTATCGCTCATATGGAATCATCTTCTAGAATCCGCAAAAAAATCAGGGACCTGTAGTCATGGCTGGTAGTCAGATCGAACGCGCCTTCAGTCTTGTAGAAACCCTTACCGGCGAACCCCTGGGGCTGCCGTTGCAAACCCTGGCCGAGCGCCTGGACATTCCCAAAAGCGCCGCCCACCGCATGCTCACCGAGCTGGTGCGGCTGGGCTACGTGCGGCAGAACCGCGACAACAGCCGCTACCAACTGTCGGCCAAGCTGGTGGCGCTGGGATTCCGTTACCTGTCGAGCAACGGTGCCGACATCATTCAGCCGATTCTCGACCGCCTGGCCCAGGACAGCGGTGAGCTGGTGCGCCTTGGCGTGATCGACGGTGCCCGCCAGACCTGGATCGCCAAGTCTCAGGGCGCCCGTTCCGGGCTGCGCTACGACCCGGACATGGGCCGCGATGCGCCGCTGTTCTACACCGCGTCCGGGCATGCCTGGCTGGCCAGCCTGGACGATGAGCAGGCGCTGCAGATGGTGTTGCGCCAAGGTATTGCCGACCCTGCACAGTTCGGCCCCAACGCACCGCGCTCCACCGACGAGCTGCTCGCCTACCTGCACCGTGCCCGCGAGCGTGGTTATGCCTGGGTCGAGGAAACCTCGGCCATCGGCACCTCGGCCCTGGCTGCCGTGGTGCGCCGCCCACACACTGACGAGGTGATCGGCGTATTGAGCATTGCCGGGCCCAGTGCACGGATGGCGCAAAGCCGACTGGCAGAGCTGGCGCCGCTACTGCTGGCTGCTGCACAAGAGCTGTCGGCGGCCAGCCGGGCAAGCGAATTGTTTGCCTGACGCGCATTTCCGGTCGATTACCGAACAGCTTGTCCTGCGGGTTCTTCTGAAAAGCTGAACTTGGTTCTAAATTGTGTTGTATGAATTGTGGAATCGAATTCCACAATTCATACAACAACAATGACAAGAGGACAGGCTGTTGAACGCACCCCTTCGTATTGCCTTGATCGGCGCCGGCATCATGGGCCGCCAGCACTATCAGCACTTGCGCAATGTGCCACACGCCCAGCTGTGTGCGGTGGCCGACCCCGGCCCGCAGGCCGAGGCTTTTGCCGCCGAATGCGGCGTGCCCTGTTTTGCCGACCACCGGCAGATGCTGGAGCGCGCACGCCCCGAGGCAGTAATCGTTGCCAACCCGAACAACCTGCATGTGGCGACCGCCCTGGATTGCGTCGAAGCCGGCGTGCCGGTGCTGGTCGAAAAGCCGGTGGGCGTGCACCTGGATGAGGTTCGCGCATTGGTAGAAGCATCGCGCCGTTGTGGCGTACCCGTATTGGTCGGCCATCACCGGCGGCACAACCCGCTGATCGCCAAGGCGCACCAGGTGATTGCCGACGGCAAGCTGGGCCGGTTGATCAATGTCACCGCGCTGTGGCAGCTGCAAAAACCCGACAGCTATTTCGAAACCCCATGGCGCCGCGAACCGGGCGCCGGCTTCCTGCTGACCAACCTGATCCACGACCTCGACCTGCTGCGCCATCTGTGCGGCGAGGTGGTACAGGTGCAGGCATTCACCCGTAACGATGTACGTGGGTTTGCCAACGAAGACAGCGCGGCGGTGCTGCTGCAGTTCGCCAACGGCGCGCTGGGTAGCCTGACCGGCTCCGACGCGGTGGCGGCGCCGTGGAGCTGGGAGCTGGACGCTGGCGAAAGCCCGGTGTACCCGCGCCAGGAAGGCCAGCCGTGCTACCTGCTGGCCGGCACTCAAGGGGCGCTGAGCATTCCCCAGCTCAAGCGCTGGCATTACGCCGAAGCGGGCTCGGGCTGGCACACGCCGCTGCTTCAAAGCGAGGAGAGCATTCCCGCCGGCGAGGCCTTGACCCTGCAGTTGCAGCACTTCGTGCGGGTTGCCCGGGGCGAACAGGCGCCGCTGATCGATGCCGCCGACGGTGGCCGCACGCTGGCGCTGATCGAAGCGATCCGCCAGGCGGCGGAAACGGGCCGGGCCTGCGCGCCCGAGCACATCGCCTGACGCAACCTCTACTCTTTTGGTGACGATAAATGACTGACCGTATTTTCTCCCTTGCCGCCCTGACGGTACTCGAACTGTCCCCGCCAGAAATGGTCGAGGCGGCAGCCCGTGCCGGTTACAGCCACGTTGGCCTGCGCCTGGTGCCCGCCACCGAGCAGGAGCAGCACTTCCCGCTGGTGGCTGATGCCGAGTTGCGCCGGCAGACCCAGGCGCGGCTGCGTGACACCGGCATCAAGGTGCTCGACCTGGAAATCCTGCGCCTGAAGCCGGAGACCTGTGTGGCTGATTTCGAACCGATCCTTGCGGTGGGCGCCGAACTGGGTGGCACTGAACTGCTGGTGGCAGGCAACGACCCCGATGAAGCACGCCTGACCGAGCGTTTTGCAGCCCTGTGTGAGCTGGCCGCGGGCTATGGCATTCACCCGCACCTGGAATTCATGCCCTGGACCGACGTACGTGACCTGCGCCAGGCCATGCGGGTGGTAGCCAACGCCGACCGCGCCAACGGCTGTGTGCTGGTGGACGCGTTCCATTTCAACCGCTCCCGGTCTTCACTGGGCGACCTGGCGCAACTGGCGCCGCAGCGCATGCGCTATGCCCAGCTGTGCGACGTTGCCGGCCCGGTACCGTCCGATATGGACGAGATCCTGCGCCAGGCACGTAACGAGCGACGCTTCCCGGGCGAGGGTGATGCCGACCTTGCAGGCTTGCTGCGCGCCTTGCCGTCGAACGTACCGCTAAGCCTGGAAATTCCCACGCGGCAGTTGCTGGAACAAGGCATCAGCGGCGAACAGCGCGCACGTATGGCACTGGAGAAGGCCAGGGCGGTGTTGTCTTCAGTCTGACCGAGTACGTGGCGCATGGCACCGGCTACGCCGGTGTTCGCGGCTAAAGCCGCTCCCACAGGTGCAACGAATGGCTCGGGCTTGGCGTGCTACTTGTAGGAGCGGGTTCACCCGCGAACACCGGCGCAGCCGGTGCCACGCTCACGGAATTGCGGACCAAAAAAAGGGCCCGCAAGGGCCCCGTAGAGGAAAGTGACTAGCGCACTCAGGCGCTTTCGACCTTGCGCGGTGCCATGAAGTACATCCACACCAGCGCCAGGAAGTACATGGCCGGAATCATGGTAAACAGCACGGCATAGTTGTTGTGGGTAGCGGTCAGCACGCTACCGACGATCTGCGTCATGAACATTCCGCCAATTGCCGCACACATGCTGCCAAAGCCGAACACCGTGCTCACCAGGTGCTTTGGCGTGTAGTCCATCACCAGGCTCCAGATATTCGCCGTCCACGCCTGGTGCGCGCCCACGGCCAGCGAGATGGCTGCCACCGCCACCCACAGGCCACTGGCGTTGGCGGCAAAGATGACGCTGAGCATGGTGCAGGCAAAGATCAACATGGATACCAGCCGCGCCGTGGTGGCACGCACGCCGCGTCCGATCAGCCACGACGACAGAATGCCGCCGCCGATGCTGCCAAAGTCCGCCGTCAGCCAGATGATGATCAGCGGGATACCCATCTGGGTCACGTTGATGCCCAGGCTGTACTGCTGGTTAAGAAACGGCGGCAGCCAATACAGGTAAAACCAGAACACCGGCGCGGTAATCGCATAGGCCACCGCAAAAGCCCAGGTCCCGCGCAGGCGCAGGATGCGGCTGAACGGCACGCGGGTCGGTTCGGGCTCGTCATCCTGCTGGATGTACTGCACCTCGCTCTGGCGCACGCTGGGGTGGTCTTCAGGGTTGTAGTACTTCAGCAGCCACAGCACCACCCACACCAGGCCCAGGCTACCCATGGCGATGAATGCGGCCTGCCAGCCCCACACGGCCAGAATCAGCGGTAGCAGGGCCGGGGTAACCATGGCGCCGACGTTGGTGCCGGCGTTGAACAGCCCGGTGGCAATCGCCCGCTCACCCGCGGGGAACCACAGCCGTACAGTCTTGACGCAGGCCGGGTAGTTGGCGGCCTCGGTCAGGCCCAGGATAAAGCGGCAGACCATGAAGCCGGCGGCCGAGGTCGCCAGGCCATGAGCACCGGTGGCCAGGCTCCACAGCAGCACGGCGAAGAAGAAGGCGCGTTTTACCCCCACCTTGTCGATCAGTCGGCCCTGCAGCAGAAAGCCGATCGCGTAGCCGACCTGGAACCAGAAGTTGATGTTGGCGTAGTCCATCGCCGTCCAGCTCATTTCCTTGGCCAGCACGGGTTGCATGATGCCGAGCGCGGCACGGTCGATGTAGTTCAGGGTGGTGGCGAAGAACACCAGGGCAAGCATGCCCCAACGGGTTTTGCCGACGCCGAACGCGCCGCGAAGCTTGTCGGCGATCGAACCCGGGTGCATCCGGGGTGCGGCGGGGGTGATCTTGGAGTGGTTCATAAACGGCTCGTTTCTTGAAATTGTATTCAGCTGCGGTACGACAGGTACGTGGCCGGTTCCCAGGCAGGGGGGCACGCAAGGCCGGTGCATGGTGCGCAGTGAAGATGGCAGCGTCAATTCACGAGACGGGCTACTGTTCGGTTATCGAACGGTTGCGAGGTGCAAAAGAGACTGGCTAACGTGCTGATAGTCGTTGTCAGTCTATGAGCCAACCCGGGTCACCCTCGACTAGCGTGCCTCCATGGCTGGTGGTGTCCCCCTCCCTTGCTGCGGGCTGGCCCTCGATGATCGTGCAAGCTGCGCCCGTTTCGATGACGGCGCCACAACTGATGCGGTCGCCCACACGCGCCACGGCTCTGCCATCCACGAAGGTTGCGCTTGCACCGGTTTGCACCGTGCCTTCGCCATGGATCGGGCAGCTGTGGCGATGGCCTACCAATACGATGGGTCTCATTTGCGCTTCCTTTTGTTGAGTTTAGCAGGGGCTTCTTCGAAGGCAGCAGGGGGCGGTGGCGCTGCTCGAACGTTGAACAGGCGGCAGATGCCGTACCAGCAAATGGCGACGGTGAGGTTGTAGGGAAACAGTACGGCCCAGAAGGGCAGTTGCCAGTTTTTCTTACCCTGCATTTCACCGGGCTCGCCGGTTCGCCAGGGGGCGTAGTGGCGCCAGGCTTCAGCCGGGGTCAGGCAGATGGCATGCAGGGGCTTGTGCCACCAGTTGGGTTCGCCGGGTGGGGGGAGTTTGTC
>NZ_QKMQ01000023.1:0-112449 GCF_003208145.1 Pseudomonas sp. RV120224-01b
GCCCAAAATAGTCAATCGAGCAGCTCAAGCACTCAAGCAGGCTGCATCCAATGCTCGTAATGACAAGGGTTTCATTGGTGCATCGCACCGAGCCAGGCTGACTCGAATGGATACCAGCTGCGCCATCAAAGCCACTGCCCACCAGTTGGCACGACTGGTGTACAACCTGCTAACCAAGAAACAGGCTTATGTCGAAAAAGGTCTTGAGGAATTCGAAGCCAGGAGCCAAGACCGACAGGTCCGGGCTTTGCTTCGCAAAGCCCGGAAACTGGGGTACCAACTGGTGGCTGCCTGAGTGCTTAAAAAACAGTGGGTTGCATTTTGTTTGATGAGAGCGGGCAAGCCCGCGAAGAGGCCATCAGCTTGAAACTCAAATCTCGATCCCCCCACTGACCAACCCATAAACGGCAATCACCGCCCCCAGCACCACCACCGCAAACACCCCCCGTTCGAACCCGCTGAACACCTGCCGCTGCTGCTCCAGCCGGGCCTTGATATACAGCACCGTCCCCGGCCCATAGATCACCGCCGACAACAGCAGGTACTTCATCCCGCCAGCCCACACCATCAACACCGCGTACGCCGTGGCCAGCAAGGCGACAAGCAGGTCCTTGCCACGCTCAGCCGCATCGGTTTCGTACGTCTCCCGGCTTGCCGCCAGCTTTAGCGCATACGCCGCCACCAGCAGGTAGGGGATCAAGGTCAGCGAACTGGTCAGCTCCAGCGCCAGGGTAAAGGCGTACTCGGTAAACCATGTCAGCAACAGGAACAGTTGCACGAACAGCGTGGTGAGCCACAGCGCCGCCAAGGGTACCTGTTGCGGGTTCTGTCGGGTGAGAAAGGCCGGCATGGCCTGGTCGTGGGCGGCCGAGTACAGCACTTCGGCGGCCAGCAAGGTCCACGACAGGTACGCGCCCAGCACCGAGATGATCAAACCGATGCTGATGAAGATCGCCCCCCAGCGCCCGACTATCGCCTCCAGCACCCCGGCCATCGACGGCTGCCGCAGGCCGGCCAGTTCCGGGCGCAACATGACGCCGTAGCTGAGCAGGGTAATGAGCACCAGCAGGCACAGCACGCCGACAAAACCAAGTACCGTGGCGATGCCCACGTCACGGCGGTTGCGCGCATAGCGTGAATAGACGCTGGCACCTTCGATGCCGAGGAACACGAACACGGTCACCAGCATGGTGCTGCGTACCTGTTCGAACAGCGATTCGCCTGGCGGCAGCAGCTCGGCAGCGGCATGCCCGACCCGACCATAGTCGTCGAGGTGGGCCAGGTCGGCTGCCGGGCCGGCCACGGGGGTACCCCAGAAGTTCTGGCTGAACAGGCCACCGTCGAACGCGGCGATGATCACCACGATGAACACCAGGATCGGAATCATCTTCGCCACGGTGGCAATGGTGTTGATCACTGCCGCCTGTTGTACACCGCGCAGGACCAGGAAGTGGAAGGCCCACAACAACACGGATGAAGCGGCGATGGCAGCCACCGTGTTGCCGTCGCCAAAGACCGGAAAGAAGGCGCCGAGCGTGGATTTGATGAGGATGAAGTAGGAGACGTTGCCGATGCAGGTGCCGGCCCAGAAGCCAAAGGCCGAGGCAAAGCCCAGGTAGCTGCCGAAGCCGGCGCTGGCGTAGGCGTAGATGCCCGAGTCCAGGTCCGGGCGGCGGCGGGCAAGGGTCTGGAACACGAAGGCCAGCATCAGCATGCCCAGGCCGGCGATGCACCACGCAATGATGGCACCAAGGCCGCCGGTGGCACGGCCAAAGGTGGCCGGCAGCGAGAAGATGCCGGCGCCGACCATGGAGCCCACTACCAGGGCAGTGAGCGCCCAGACATTCAGTTTGCCTTCCGTTGCTGTGCTCATTGGCCTGGCTCTCCCTTGCGCTGAAGGGTTGAGTAAAGACCGAGGGGACAGTGTGTGCCAGCTTGCCGGCGAATGGGCCGCAGCGCGGCCCCGGCGATTCAGAAGGTAGCCTTGACCTGCAGGCCAACCACCAACGCGTTGTCGATGTCCTTCCCGGAGAACGCCCCTGGCTCGATGATGTATTGCACATCCGGGCGCAGGTTCAGCCAAGGTGTGGCCTGGTAGCCGTAGCTCAGTTCGATCAGTTGCTCCGCGCTGTCGATGTCGGGGAACTGCTGGCCAGCATTGAAGGCTGCATCTTCCAGTACGTCGCGGCTACGCGGGTTGGGTACGGCACGGCCATAACCCAGCGCCACGGTGTCTTTCGGCCGGCCTTCGAACGGCTTGTACAGCACCACGCCCGCGCCATACCACTTGGTGAACGGCGAGGCCGCCTTGCTCGACGCCGAGTACTGGCCGAAGGCGTGCAGGCTGCGGCCTGGCGAGCTTTGGTCGTTCCACACCGCCTGGTCAACCAGCAGGTAATGGCCGCCACGGCCAGACACTTCATCATCGCTGCCGATGCGTTTCACGTCGGAGCTGTCGTAGTAGTAGCCCAGCTTGTACTCGCCCGGCAGTTCACCCTGCAGCTTGTACACCAGCTCCACCGGCACCACGGTGCCCGTGGTGTGCTTGGGGCCAAGGTGCCAGGCACGGCTGGAGTTGCCATTGCTCTCGGGGTCGACGTTGAACGCCGCTACGCGCAGTTGCCAGGCAGGCGAAAGGTCATACTTTACCCGCACGCCCAGGTGGGCATTGGGGTAGTTGGTCCAGCCACTGCCACCCGACATGTTCAGCGGGTGGCCGCAGAAACCGGCGTTCATGAAGTTGCACAGGATACCGCTGTCCAGGCCGCCCAGGTCGTTGCCCATGGCCATGTAGCCCAGCTTGACGTTGAGTGCCGGGGTGAACAGGGTGCGCTCGTAGCTCAGCTCGGTCAGGCGGGTATACAGGCCGCCGAAGTTTTCCTGGATTGGCAGGCGGTTGCCGACCAGGTCTTCCGAGGCGCTGTTGCCGCGACGGTCGTTGATGGTCAGCTGGACCTTGCCACCGTTGTCCAGGCCATACAGTTTCGACAGGTCGAACTGCACGCCCAGCTTCAGGTTCTGCGAGTAACGCGCCGAGCGGTGCAGGCCACCGTGGGCGTTGTAGGCGGTTTCGCCGCTGTAGTCGCCGGTGAACTTGACGCCGTCGTCTTCCAGCTGATGGCGCAGGCCACCCCAGTCACCGGTCAGGGTGCTGCGGGTCATGAGGTCGCCGTCGGCCAGGGCGGTGGTGCTGGCCAGGGCCAGCAGCAGGGTGGGGGTGATGCGGATTGCGGATGGCATTGCTAAATCTCGAATTATTTTTGAGGGCCATTCGCGGGCAAGCCCGCTCCCACAAGGACTGCACAGTTCGTAAGGGCAGTGAGTATCCTGTGGGAGCGGGCTTGCCCGCGAAGCAGGCGACGCGGTCTTACGGCAGAGCGTAAGAAATCACGTAGTCGCCACGGTCAGTCGACTGGCGCGCGCCGCCAGCGGTGATCACCACATACTGCTTGCCGGTTTTCGGCGAGACGTAGGTCATCGGGCCGCCCTGGCTGCCCACTGGCAGGCGGGCCTTCCAGACTTCGTTACCGTTGCTGCTGTCGTAGGCGCGCAGGTAGAAGTCCTGGGTGCCGGCGATGAACACCAGGCCGCCTTGGGTCGACAGGGTGCCGCCCAGGGTTGGCAGGCCGATCTTGATCGGCAGGTGCATGCGGATGCCGAGCGGGCCGGTGTCTTCAACAGTGCCCACCGGAACCTGCCAGGCCACCTGACGGGTCTTCATGTCGATAGCGGTCAGGGTGCCGAACGGCGGGGCCTGGCACGGAATGCCGGCGACCGACAGGAAGCGGTTCTTGTTCACCGCATACGGGGTGCCCTTGAGCGGTACCGCGCCCATGCCGGTGTTCAGTGCTTCGCCACCGGACGCCGCGCCACCCTTGTTCTGCGACGGGATCATCTGGATCCACAGGCCCAGGCGCATGTCGTTGACGAAGATGAAGCCATGCACCGGGTCGGTGGAGATGCTGCCCCAGTTCATGCCACCCAGCGAACCCGGGAAGCTCAGCGACAGGTCGGTGCCCGGCGCGGTGTACAGGCCGTCGTAGCGCATTTTCTTGAAGTCGATGCGGCACAGCAGCTGGTCATACGGGGTGGCGCCCCACATGTCCGACTCGGTCAGGGTTTGTGCGCCGATCTGCGGCATGCCCACCGACTTCGGCTGGGTTGGGGAATACGGCTCGTTCGGGATGTTGCTTGGCTTGACCGGTACTTCGTCGACCTGGGTCAGCGGCTTGCCGGTGGCGCGGTCGAGCACGTAGATCTGCCCGGCCTTGGTGCCGATCACCACCGCAGGTACCGACTGGCCGTCGTCCTTGGTGAAGTCGATCAGGCTCGGCTGCATGGGCAGGTCGAAGTCCCACAGGTCGTTGTGAACGGTCTGGAACACCCACTTCTGGTTGCCGGTGGTGGCATCCAGGGCCAGCACCGAAGCGCCGTAGGTGTGGTCCAGTTTGCTGCGCTCCACGCCGTAGATGTCGGTGGACGACGAGCCCATCGGCAGGAACACGGTGTTCATCGCCGGGTCGTAGGACATTGGTGCCCAGCTGTTCGGGGTGCTGCGCACGTAGGTGCTGTCGCCCTGCGGCGCCTGGCGATCTTCCGGGTTGCCCGGGTCGAAGGCCCAGCGCATTTCACCGGTGATTACGTCGAAACCACGGATCACGCCGCCTGGCATGTCGGTCTGGACGTTGTCGGCAACACGGCCGCCGACCACCACGGTAGTGCCGGCCATCAGCGGTGCCGAGGACAGCTGGTAGTAAGAGTCCGGTACGTTGCCCAGGCCGGCCATCAGGTTGACCTGGCCGTTGTTGCCGAAGCCTTGGCAGAACTCGCCGTTGTCGGCGTCGACAGCAATCAGGCGGCCGTCGATGGTATTGGTCAGCAGGCGACGCTGACAGTTGGCACCGGCCGGCACGCTTGCCACCGTGATCGGCGAGCTGTTCGGCTGGGTCGGCTGGGCGATGGCGGCGGTGGCATCGAAGTACGCCATGCCACGGCAACGCTGCCAGACCTTGGACTGGGCGTTGATTGCGTTCTTCCACAGCTCTTTGCCGGTGTCGGCATCCAGGGCGATCAGGTTGTTGTGCGGGGTGCAGATGAACACCTTGTTGCCGATCTGCAGCGGGGTCAGCTGGTCTTCGGCACCGTTGCCGTCACTGATGGCCACGTCACCGGTGTGGTAGGTCCAGGCGACTTTCAGCTTGTTGACGTTGTCGCGGTTGATCTGGTCCAGCGCGGCGAAGCGGCTGCCACCTTCGGTGTTGCCGTAGTGGGCCCAGTCTTTCTGCTGCTTGCCATCTTCGACCGGGGTCATGCCCGGGCCGGTGCCAGTGGGGGCAACGCTTGGGTGGGCAACGAACATGTTGCCGGCGGCAATCACCAGCACCACGGCCATCACCCCGGCAACGCCGTAGGCACCACGGCCGGCGCTGGCGCCGTTGGCACGTGCCAGCAGCGGGTAGACCAACGCCACGACCATGCCGATTGCGCCGAACATGAACAGGCGCGAGAACAGCGGCCAGAACACCAGGCCGGCGTCGATCAGCGCCCAGAGGGCGGTACCCACCAGGAATGCCGCGTACAGCCAGGCGCCTGCCTGCTTGCGCCGGGCAATCAGCACACCGGCGATGGCCATGGCCAGGCCGCCGATCAGGAAGTACCAGGAACCGCCCAGGCCGGCCAGCTTGACGCCGCCAGCAGCAAGGAGGAGGCCGAGCAGGGCGATGATTACGCCCAGGCCGACCAGGAGGATGTTTGTGGCGCCAGAGGCGCGCGGTGTTTCGTTCATGCCAGGGATCTCAGCAGGTGGAATGCGCGCAGTCTAAGCCCTTAGCTTGCTAATTAACAAGTTGGTACATAATTTTGTGAGGCTGATTGTCGCAGGGCTGAACTTGCGAAGATGTGGCTAAAAGTCTAGAACATGTGCTTAAAAATGCATTAAACGATATGTTCATGTTGGTTAATAATTTTGCACTCATACTTTGGTCGAGTTGGTGTTTGGCCGTCGTCACACCGGCCAAGGCGCGCTGCTGCTGTAAAAAACGGCGAGCCAGACCGTCGCCACTCCAGGTGCAGTCCACTCCACGCGGTGGCGGTAGTGCGGCGGGATGTCCAGGCAATCGCCCGGCGCCAGCAGGCGGGTGTGCTGCTCGTGTTCGAAACGCAGGCCGGCAGCCCCGCTGAGTAGCACGATCCACTCACCTTCGGCCTGGTCGTACCAGAACCCGGGCGGGCTGGCCTGGCCGCTGGAAACGATACGCTCCACGCGCAGGCCTGGGCGGCTGAGCAGTTCATCGATACATTCGGCGCTGGTAGGGTCGCACGGTGGCAGGGCAGTCAGCAGGTTGCCGGGTGTCATGGGAAGCCTCGCTTGAATGGGAGTGGTTCCACTATGGACGCAATCGCCGCGTAGCGCGCTTCTTGACCCGCCCTGCGGTTTGTAAGAACTTTCTGAGTTTTGGAAAACGTGCAGCAGATGGACAAACTCCTGGCGATGAAGATGTTCGTAGCTACCGTCGATGCCCAGGGCTTTTCTGCGGCTGCGCGCAGGCTTGGGCTGGCGACGTCGTCGGTAACCCGCCTGGTCGATGCCCTGGAAACGGCCGTGGGCGCCTCGTTGCTCAATCGCTCGACACGCCAGGTCAGCCTGACCGAGGCCGGGGCCCGTTACTACGAGCGGGCCCGCAGCATTTTCGAAGCGCTGGACGAGGCCGATGCCAGTGTTGCCGACCGTGGCGAGGAGCCTGTCGGTGTCTTGCGGCTGTGCCTGCCGGTGGAGTTCGGCAGGCGGGTCATCGCCCCGCACCTGGGGCCGTTTCTGGCACGGCACCCGGCGTTGGAGCTGGACATCGACCTCAGCGACCGGCTGGATGACCTGCTGGACGGCCGTTATGACCTGTCGATTCGCCTGGGCGACCCCTCGCCCAATGACGAACTGGTGTGCCGCCAACTTGGCCGCTTCGAGCGGTGGCTGGTGGCCAGCCCGGCATACCTGGCCGGGCGTGACCCGCTGCACCACCCCCGGCAACTGTTGGAGCACGCCTGCCTGCGCTTCCGTTACGGGCAAAAGGCACGGCCCTGGCGCCTGGCGCGCGGGCAGGACAGCCTGGAGCTGAACGTAACCGGGCCGTTGCGCAGCGCCAATGCCGACATGTTGCGTGAAACCGCGCTGGCGGGCAGCGGCATCGCACTGCTGGCCGATTGGCTGGTACGCGAGGATGTGCAGGTCGGGCGCCTGCAGCGGGTGTTGCCCGACTGGCAGGTCAGCCCAGGCATGGCCAACAACAGCATCAATGCCCTGTACCTGCCCAACCACCGTGGCTCGCGGCGGGTGAATGCGTTCATCGACTTTTGCGCAGCGCTGCTGGAGCGGTAGGCGCGGCATTGCGCAGTGTGCAAAGCCGCGTTGCGCCAGCAGCGGATTCTCTGCACTGAGGCGTGTGGGTAAGGTAGCCGGCATATTCCACCCCTTGCCGAGGAACCTCGCATGAATCCTTCCCTTGCCGCCGCGCAGCCCGCAGCCACCGGCCTGAGCCGGGCCCTGGTCGTGCTGCTGGCGTTCTGCTGTGGCGCAATCGTTGCCAACATCTACTACGCCCAGCCCATTGTCGGCCTGATCGCGCCGGACCTTGGGCTGACCACCGAACATGCCAGCCTGATCGTGTCTCTCACCCAGTTGGGTTACGCCCTGGGGCTGCTGTTGCTGGTGCCGCTGGCCGACCTGTTGGAAAACCGCCGGTTGATGGTCGGCACCGCTGTGCTGGCTTGCGTCAGCCTGCTGTTGGCGGGCACCAGCAGCAGCGGCCAGGGCCAGCTGTTCCTGGGCTATGCACTGTTGATCGGGTTCAGCTCAGTGGCGGTGCAGATGCTCATTCCACTGGCAGCGCACCTGGCGCCAGAGGCGCAGCGTGGCCGGGTAGTGGGCAACATCATGGGCGGCCTGTTGCTGGGTATCCTGCTGGCGCGGCCGTTGTCCAGCCTGGTGGCCGACCACTTCGGCTGGCGCGCCGTGTTCATTGGCGCCGCCGGGGTGATGCTGGCGATCATCCTGCTGCTGGCGCTGACCCTGCCGCAGCGTCGGCCCGAGCACAAGGCCAGTTATGCCGGGTTGATGCTGTCGTTGCTCACGCTGTTGCGCCGTTATTCGCTGCTGCGCCAACGCTCGTTGTACCAGGCACTGATGTTTGCAGCGTTCAGCCTGTACTGGACAGCCGTGCCGATGGCGTTGGCGG
The DNA here is from genome assembly GCF_003208145.1 of Pseudomonas sp. RV120224-01b. Lineage (NCBI taxonomy): Bacteria > Pseudomonadati > Pseudomonadota > Gammaproteobacteria > Pseudomonadales > Pseudomonadaceae > Pseudomonas > Pseudomonas sp. RV120224-01b. Next base: position 8,229 of record NZ_QKMQ01000023.1, read on the forward strand.
GTGAGCATGGCCTGTCGCAGAGCCAGATTGCCGTGTTTGCCCTGGTGGGGGCGGTGGGGGCTGTTGCCGCGCCCTTGGCTGGCCGCCTGGCCGATGCCGGGCATGCTCGGGCCGGCTCGCTGTTGGCCCTGCTGCTGGCGCCGGCGGCCTTGTTGCTGGGGCTGACGGCGCCGGGTTACAGCGTGATCGGCCTGGGCCTTACCGGTGTGCTGCTGGATTTTGCGGTGCAGATGAACATGGTCATTGGCCAGCGCGAAGTGTATGCCCTGGACCCGGCAAGCCGTGGGCGGTTGAACGCGGTGTACATGACCAGCATCTTCCTGGGCGGGGCACTGGGTTCGGCGGTAGCCAGTGCGCTGTTCAGCCAGCTCGGCTGGCAGGGTGTGGCACTGGTGGGCGCAGGCTTGCCCGGCCTGGCATTGCTGGTGTTCCTGTTCAAGGCCCGGAGCAACTGACAAGGGGCGTCATCGGCCAAGCGGCAGCGCCACACCGATCAGGGCAAACAGGCTGCCGCAGCAACGGTTGAAACCTTTACCCCCCTTGGCCAGCCAAGGCCGAATACGAAATGCCAACCGCGCCAGCAGGTACTCGACCAGGAACTCGACGCTGGCGAAGGTCGCCGCCATCACCACGAACTGCAGCATCAAGCCGCGTTGCGGGTCGATGAACTGCGGCAGAAAGGCCCCATAGAACAGCAGCACCTTGGGGTTGGCCATGGCCGACAACAGGCCCTGGCGGAACAGGCCGGCATTGCCAAACCGAGCGCTGCGCTCGTTCAGTTCCAGGTGCAGCCCCGGGCTGCGCCACAGCTGGATACCCAACCAGACCAGATAAGCACCCCCCACCCATTTCAATACGCTCAGCACCGAGGCCGAGGTTTGCAGCAAGGCACTGAGGCCGAACATCGCCAGGGCGATGAGGGCGCTGAAGCCGAACACCCCGCCAACGATCGTGAACAACGTTCGCCGGGCGCCGTACAGGGCACCATGAGTCAGGGCCAGCAAGCTGTTGGGGCCTGGGGTCAGTGACAGGCCAATGCTGGCCAGCAGGTAGATCAGCCAGGTGTCGAGTGCCATTTGCGCAATTGCCTTGTTGGTGAGGAGGGTGCCAGTTTATGGCGCGAACTGCGCCTATGCAGGGTAGTATCTGGACATTGAACAGTTGTTTTTGGACGCAACACCATGCTGCCTGATATCCGTTTGCTGATCCTGCCGTTACCGGATTTTGCCCTGTTGCCGTTCGGCGCCTTTCTCGACAAGTTGCGCTTCAGCGCCGATGACGAAGACTACAGTCAGCAGCGCTACTGCAGCTGGACCGTGGCAGGGCTCAGCCTCGACCCGGTGCCATCGAGCAGTGGCGCGGTGGTTCAGGTCGAGGCCGATGCCGGGCAGGTCGATCTGACCCGTTTCGACTATCTGGTCGTGTTCGGCGGGCGCAATGCCATGGCCACCGCCGCGTTGGCGCCGCGCTACCAGGCCTTGCTCAGGCGGGCCGGCAAAGCCGGGGTCAAGCTGGTAGGGGTCGACAACGGCGCCTTCCTGCTGGCTGCCTGCGGGCTGTTGCAAGGGCACAAGGTGGTGGTGCATTGGCGCCACGAAGCCGAGTTTCGTGCAGCATTCCCACAGTTGCAGGTGCTGCGTGAGCAGCTGTATTGCATTGACGGCAGCCGTATCACCTGCGCAGGTGGCACTGCGGCTATCGACCTGGCGGTGGCGTTGTTGTCACAGGCTTGCGGGCGAACCCGGGCGCTCAAAGGGCTGGCTGACATGCTGGTGGACGAAACCCGCGACAGCCGTCATGCCCTGCGCTCGCTTGAGCTGGCCGCCGGGCAGGGGCGGCAAGTGCAGCGGGCGCAGGCGCTGATGCGCCATCACTTGGGCACGCCGTTGGCAGTGGAGCAACTGGCGGCTGAACTGGGCATCAGCCGGCGTCAGCTCGACCGGCAATTTCAGGCCAGCCATGGCATGAGCGCCAAGGCCTGGTGGCTGGAGATGCGCTTGCAGCAGGCGCGCTGGCGCTTGCTCAATTCCAGCCACAGCCTGGCGCAGATTGCCGATGAAGTAGGGCTGGGCGATGCCAGTTACCTGGGCAAATGTGTGCGACGGCGGTTTGGGTGTACGGCCTTGGCGTTGCGAGCAGACAATCATCCAGGATGAAACCCGGTGCACATCCTTGTGGGAGCGCTTACTGCGGTGTCCCGAACAACCCCGTCCAGTAGATCCCTGCATCACTCTTAGGGTCCACCGCATAAGCCGCACCCATTTCACGGAAGTCCGGGTTCATCAGCGTGGCGCAATGCCCCGGGCTCTGCAGCCAGCCTTCGACTACCTTGTGCGCGGTATCACGCCCGGCCGCAATGTTCTCTCCAATCTGCTGATACAGGTAACCCGCCAGTTCTGCCCGGTCACCCGGGGTACGGCCTTCCTTGTCGATGTGGTCGAAGAAGTTCTGGTTGGCCATGGCCCGTGTGTGGCTGGCGGCGACGCCGGCCAGTACGGTGCTCCAGCTCAGGGCGGGGGCGGCGGCGAAGGGTTGGCCACCGCATTGGCGCGGCACCTTGCGCGCGGCGTTGATTTCCTGCAGCACCTTCTGCCCTTCGGCCTGCCAGTCACCCAGGCGGCCACTGAGCAGTGGGCGGGCCAGTACGATGCGCCAGTCGCGGCCCTCCTGGCTGACACCGATATCGACGAACTGCGGATCGAGCACCACCTGGCAAAAGCTTTCTTCGATGGCATGCATGGCAGCGCGCGCATCGCGTGGCCCCGACAGGCTGATGGCCTGAACGTTGACCATGGGGTAGGCGGCGCGGGTCATGGCCTGCTGCAGGTCACGGGTGCCCTCTGGCGAAAGCGCCAGGCGGGTGTCGCTGTTGAGCGGCGGCAGCTCCAGCGACGCCTCGCCACCGCAGGGCTGGGCCTGGCTGCGGTAGACATTGATCGAATCGATCAGTTGCGCCTCTTCGCCGGTGACAGCCAGTGCCCCGGTCGAGACGACCAGGCCCAGCGACAAGGCGGCAACGGATGACAGGACGCGCATGTGGATCTCCCTATGACTGGCAGCGTCGTGGTATGCGCTGCTCATCCTACACAAGCCCGGGGCTTTTGGCCCCTGGCGGGTGCAAAGCAATGAAAACGCCGGCAATCGTTGCGGGCGGCAAAAGAGGGAGTAGACCACTGGTCGGCACAAAAGTGCGATCACTTGGTAATCATTCGTAACATCGGCTAGAAACAATACTCAAACGCTAACTGTTCCCAGTCTGCCAGGAAGGCCATCACCCATGACCCGGAGGCCTGCATGGCACGTGTCTTTGCGTATCAATCGACCTTGCTCGCGTTCTGCTGTTCCGTCGCCGTCGCTGCCCAGGCGGCCGACGGCGCTATCGAGCTGGATGCCACTGCCATCAACGCCGCGGCGGCCAAACCGAAGGGCGAGCCGCCGGAACCTTTCGCTGGCGGCCAGGTAGCCCGGGGTGGACAGATGGGTATCCTGGGTAACCAGGACATGATGGATGTGCCGTTCACCATGACCAGCTACACCTCGCAACTGATCGAGGACCAGCAGGCCGAAGACGTCGGCGACGTGTTGCTCAACGATCCGTCGGTGCGCCAGTCGTTCGGTTTTGGCAACCAGTCGCAGGTGTTCGTCATTCGTGGGCTGCCGCTCAATGGCGATGACGTGGCGTTCAATGGCCTGTACGGCGTGCTGCCTCGGCAGATGATTTCCACCGATGCCATCGAGCGCGTGGAAGTGCTCAAGGGCCCCAACGCGTTCCTCAACGGCGCCAGCCCCACCGGTACCGGGCTGGGTGGCAACGTCAACCTGCAACCCAAGCGTGCCGGCGACACGCCCACCCGCCGTTATACCCAGGACATCAGCAGCGACGGCAGGCTTGGCGAACACCTGGACCTTGGCCAGCGCTTTGGCGAAGACGACCGCTTCGGTGTGCGCCTGAACCTGTCACAACGCGAAGGCGAAACCGCCGTGGACGACCAGCATCAGCGCAGCAAGCTGTTCATTGTCGGGCTCGATTACCGCGGCGACAACTTCCGCCTCTCTACCGACATCGGCTACCAGAAACAACGGGTCAACCACATGCGCAACAGCGTGCGCCTGGGTGCCGGTCTGACCGACATCCCGAGGGCGCCGGATGCCGATCACAACTATGGCCAGGACTGGTCCTGGACCGAGACCGAAGACACGTTCGGCATGGTGCGGGGCGACTACGACTTCAACGACAACTGGAGCGCCTACCTGGCCGGTGGCGTCAAGCACACCCACGAGAACGGCTTCTATGGCACGCCGATTCTCACCGATGCGGCCAGCGGCGCTGCCACCATCGCCGGCTCCGAGATCCCTCACAATGAAGACAACACCACCCTCATGGGCGGCATCAATGGCCGCTTCCAGACCGGCCCGGTCAGCCACCAGCTGAACCTCGGTGCCGCCAGTATCTGGACCCAGCAGGAAAACGCCTTCGTCTTCTACAATTCGCAAGATACGAACATCTACCACACCGACCCGTTACCCCGGCCGACCACGCCTACCTTTACCGGGGGCAAGCTGGACGACCCCGGGGTCACCGGTAAAACCCGCAACCGCAGCATCGCGCTGTCCGACACCGTCGGGCTGTTCGACGACACCTTGCTGGTTACCGTCGGTGTGCGACGTCAGCAGTTGCGGGTGGAGGGTTATGCCTACGACGGCGAAGGCCCAGACCTGGGGCGCAACGCGTTCTACGACGAATCGGTTACCACCCCGGTGTATGGCATCGTCTACAAGGTCAACCCGTCTATTTCGCTGTACGCCAACCGCATCGAGGGCCTGGCCCAGGGGGCGACGGCCTCGGGGCAGGGTATCGTCAACGTGGGTGAAGTGTTCCCACCGGCCAAGACCAAGCAGGTCGAGGCGGGTGTGAAGCTTGATTACCAGAGCTTCGGCGCCAACCTTGCGGTATTTCGCATCGAGCGGCCCACCGATGGTTTTGTGCAAGGCAATGTGTTTGTCCAGGATGGCGAGCAGGTCAACAAGGGTATTGAGCTGAGCGTGTTCGGCGAGCCGGTGCAGGGCTTGCGCCTGATGGCCGGTGGCACGCGCATGGATACCGAGTTGAAGAAGACCCTGAACGGCGCCGACGACGGCAACCATGCCGTCGGGGTGCCAACCTTCCAGCTCAATGCCAGCGTCGACTGGGATGTGCCGGGCTTGCAAGGCGTGGCGCTCAATGCCCGCATGCTGCGCACCGGTGGGCAGTATGCCAACCCGTCGAATACGCTCAGCCTGCCGACCTGGAACCGCTTCGATGTGGGCGCGCGTTACAGCTTCAAGGTGCAGGAAAAGGCGGTCACCTTGCGCGTGAACGTGGAAAACCTCACCGACAAGAACTACTGGGCGTCGGCCAACGGCGGCTACCTGACCCAGGGTGACCCACGGCTGGTCAAGTTTTCAGGCAGCATCGATTTCTGATTCAAGGGCAATGCGTCAACGGGCTAATGCCTGATTCGGCTTGTAGAACAGGAAATGTGTGGTCTGCGCCGTCTTGCGGTAAGTCTTGGCCCAGTCGGGGTGCACGGTGCGGTCGTGGAAGTACAGGGCGCCGCCGGTGGGGTCTTTCAACTGTTGGTTAAGCGCCTTGCGTGCGATTTCCTTGGCCACATCGTAGCGTTGCGCTTCCTCGACCTGGTCCGGGCGCCCGTCGCACCACCAGGAAAACTGGCACGCCTTGGTTTCCACGCCCTGTTTGACCACGCCGCAGATGGTATCGGGGAACCCATCGTGGCCCAGGCGGTTGAGCACCACACTGGCCACAGCCGACATGTCTTCGGCGTCGGCGCCCTTGGCTTCCCAGTAGATGGTGCGGGCCAGGCAGGTGATGCTGTCGTCCAGCGGTGCCTGGCCGGCGGGATCGACCGCCTGGGCTTCACCTGGGGTCAGTTTTTCTGCTTTCTTGGGAGGCGGGGCGTCTTCCACCACCTTTTCTTCAAGCACTTCGGCCTTGTCTTCAGCCACTGCGGCCTTGGCGGTGTCGGCTGCGTGCAAGGGGCCTGCGAGCAGGGCCGAGGTCAAGCCGATCAGGATCCAGGCAAGGCGCATGGGCAAGCTTCCGAAAGAGGGGCTGATACCAGTCTAGCCAAGCGTAAGCATTAGTACCAAAGGCAGGGTGGCTGCGGCGGCCACGGTCTGCAGGGCAATGATGGTGGCCATCAGTGGGGCGTTGCCACCCATTTGCCGGGCCATTACGTAGGACGAAGAGGCCGTAGGCAGGGCCTGGAACAGCACCGCCACGACCGCTGCCTGGCCACTCAGGCCAACCAGGCGACACAAGCCCCAGGTGGTCAGTGGCATAACCAGAAATTTGAACGCCGAGGCGGCCATCAACGGGCGCACTTGCTGGCCCAGGCTGGCGCCACCCAGTGCCGCGCCAACGCACAGCAGGCCCATCGGCAGGGCGGCCTGGCCCAGCGCCTTGACCGTGGGTTCGATGCCGGGCGGCAGGCCCAGCCCCGTCACCCGCAGCAGTAAGCCGCCCGCGCAGCCGACGATCAACGGGTTGGCGAAAATCGCCCTCAGCACCGTGGCCGGTGAACTGTGGCGGGCGCTGAAGCGGGCGAACACCAGCACGCACAGCAGGTTGACCAAGGGCACGATGGCGGCATTGGCCACCGCGGCCAGGGCGATGCCGGCGCTGCCGTAGATGCCGGCGGCCAGTGTGGCGCCAATGTAGTTGTTGAAGCGGATACCGCCCTGGAAGACCGACGTGAAGTCGGCACCGTCGTGGCTCACTGCGCCTTGGTACAGCACCAGCAGCAGCGCCCCGGCCAGGGTCGACAGCATCAGCACACCGACCATCCCCAGCACTGGCACGCCGTCGAGGTTGGCCGTGGCCAGGCCGTGCAGGAACAGCGAGGGAAGCAATACGTAGTAGCTCAGGCGTTCGGCACCCGGCCAGAAGCTTTCGGCCAGAAAGCCGCGAAGGCGCAGGAAGGTGCCCAGGGTAATCAGCAGGATGATCGGTAGCAGGGTGGTCAGCAGCAACGGGAGCATGGTCGACGTTCCGTGGTCGGGTACGCGCACAGACTACGGGTGAGAAAGGGTTTGTAAAAACGTTGTTTTCTGCACTGACTGTTGAGAAAAAATGCACGCTAGATGCCCTACGCGTCATTTGTGGGAGCGGGCGTGCCCGCGAAGAATCCAACGCGGTGGATGGCACCGGCTGCGCCGGTGTTCGCGGGCGCGCCCGCTCCCACAGAGATCACGCTAGAGCAGGCAGCTATGTGCAACTACGCCTCCAGCGCAGTCTTCAACACCGCACTCAAATGCCGCCGCTGGCTTTTCTCATGCTCCAGCAACACCACCCGCCGGGTCAGTTGCGGTTCGCCAAACGGCAGGCACGTGGCGGGTGGCAGGCGTTGCAGGTCGTCGTCCGCCATGGGGATGATCGCCACGCCCAGGCCCATCACGGCCATGCGCGCCAGGGCCTCCTGGCTGTCCAGTTCCATCTGCTCGCTCACCTGCAGATGCTGCCGGCGCAGTTCCTGCTCGATCTGCCGCCCGGCCCAGGCGCGTTTATCAAAGCGCAGGAACGGTTGGCTGGCCAGCAACTCGGCTACGCTGTGCCCAGCCAGTTCCGGGCTGGCGATGGCCCAGAAGCGGTCCTCGAACAGCGGTGTGAAGTCCAGGCTTTGCGGGTAGGGGCTGACCGGTTCGGTGGTGATCGCTGCATCGAGTTCGCCGTCCTCCACGCGCCGCGCCAGTTCCGCCGACATCCCTGACGCCACGCTGATATGCAATTGCGGATGGTGGGTCTTGATCCAGACCAGCGCCTTGGGCAGGCGCCGCGCCAGCACCGTGTGGATGGCCCCCAGGCGCAGACGGCCACGCAGGCTCGGGCCGCTGGCCAGGGCGTCGGCCAGTTCGTCATAGGCGCCCAGGATGGTTTCGGCACGCGCCACGGCCAACTGGCCGGCCTCGGTCAGTACCACCTGCCGACGGCTGCGGTCGAACAAGGTCACCTGCAATTCGTCTTCAAGGGTTTTGATGTGCAGGCTCACTGCCGAAGGTGTGAGGCTGAGCAGGTCGGCGGCGCGGGCGAAGGTGCCGTGGCGGGCAATGGTTACCAGGGTGCGCAGGGCTTTGAGGGACATGCGGATGAGGTCCGGTTTCAAGCTGACAGAGCTGTATTCTCAGGCCCGGCCCTATCGCCGGCAAGCCAGCTCCCACAAGTACCCCACAGGCAGCGGCCATTGTGGTGACCTTGTGGGAGCTGGCTTGCCGGCGATAGGGCACGGGCAGGCAACACTGTTCAGCGCCCGTTGCGCCCATACGCCTGGCTGATCCGGTCAATCACCATGGCCAACGCGACAATTGCCAGCCCGGCCTCCACACCTTGCCCCACATTCAGCGTCTGGATCCCCACCAGTACATCCTCACCCAACCCGCGGGCGCCGATCATCGAAGCCATCACCACCATTGACAGGGCCATCATTACGGACTGGTTCAGCCCGGCCATGATGCTCGGCAGCGCCAGCGGAAGGGCAACGCGCCGCAGGCGTTGCCAGCGGCTGGCCCCCAGACCATGCGCGGCCTGTAGCAGCGAGGGGTCGATCTGGCTCAGGCCCAGTTCGGTCAATCGCACCAGCGGCGGCAGGGCGTAGATCAATGTTGCAAACACGGCGGGCACCTTCCCCAGGCCGAACAGCATCAGCACCGGGATCAGGTAAACGAAAGCGGGCAGTGTCTGCATCACATCCAGCACCGGTAACAGCAGCCGCTTTGCCAGTGGCCGGGCAGCCAGCAGAATGCCCAGCGGCACGCCCACCAGCACGCACAGGCCGGTACTCACCAGCACCAAGGCCAAGGTTTGCAGCAGTTTGTCCCATAACCCGATCATGCCGATCAGGGCCAGCAGCGACACCAGCACCGCACTGCGCAGCAGGCTTCGGCTGGCGTGCCAGGCCAGCACGCCGACCAGCAGCAACAACAGCCACCACGGCAACAGGCGCAGCAGGTTTTCCAGGCCTACCAGCAATTGCAGCAACTGGTCGGAAACGCTACGCAAATGATCGCCGTAGTTCAGCACCAGCCAATCGACCAGCCGGTTGACGCTGTCGGCAAAGGAAAACTGCAAGGCTTGCGGGAAGCCGTTGCTCACAGGCTGCCCTCGACCTTGGCGGCGACTTCACTGGGCAGCCAGGCCTTCCAGACGTCACGGTTGTCACGCAGGAAGGCGAGGGCGGCATCGCGCGGCGGCGTGCGTTTTTCGCTCATGTCGGCCAGCGCCTTGTTGAGCCGGTCGATCGGCAAGTCGACTTGTTCGAACACCGTCACCAGGTCCGGGTAGCCTTCACGGAAGGCTTTGGACACGCCAATCGACAACTTCGCCGGCAGCGAACGGCTGCCCTGCGGGTTGGGGTTGCTGGCATCGGTGAGGGTGGCCCAGGCCTGGGCATCGAACGGTGGTTCTTCAAGCCGGATGAGCTTGTAGCGCCCCATCAATGGGGTCGGGTTCCAGTAGTAGAACAACACCGGCTGGCCACGGCGGATGGCTGAGCCGATTTCGGCATCCATCGCAGCGCCGGAGCCACTGCGGAAGTTGGTGTACAGCTTGTCCAGGCCGTATGCCTTGAGCTTCTGGCTGTTGACCGTTTCCGACGTCCAGCCACTGGGGCTGTTCAGGAAACGACCTTTGTCGGGCGACTCGGGGTCACGAAATACCTGCGGGTAACGCTTGAGGTCGTCGACATGGCGCAATTCGGGCGCCATGGGCTTCAATTTGCGCGCGGCGTCGCCCTCGATCACATACGCAGGCACCCACCAGCCTTCTTCGGCATTCTTCACCGTATCACCCAGTGCGAATACCTGGCCTGCCTGCTCGGCTTTGACCCACGCCGGGCTGCGTCCGGCCCACTCTTCGGCAATCACTTGCAGGTCGTTACGGGCCAGGGCCACCTCCATGCTGAGCGTGCTGCCGGGCAGGGTGTCTGTGGGGTAGCCGTAGCCGCGCTCCACGATCAGCCGCAGGATTTCGGTGGTGAGGGCGCCGCTTTCCCAGCCGATGGCACCGAAATGGATGGGTGGGCGTTGTTCTGCCGAAGCGGCACTGTCAGTACTTGCCAGGCCTACGGCCAGCAGCAGGCCGGCCAGCAGTGTTGAAATCTTCTTCATCCAGACCTCGTCGTTTGCCGCGCCTTGGGTGCAGGCAAGTGTAGACGACGAGGTTTGAGCGGCATTCAGGGCCGCACGAGGCGGCCCTGCCTGCCTCAGACGCGGAACTGGTCCATCAGCGCCTGCTGCTGGTTGGCCAGGCTGTTCAGCGACTGGCTGACCCGCGCCGACTCGTTGGCCTGGCCCGACAGCGACTCCGTGACGTCGCGGATGGTCGCCACGTTGCTGTTGATTTCTTCAGCCACCGCGCTTTGCTCCTCGGCGGCCGAGGCGATCTGCAGGTTCATGTCGGTAATCACGCTCACCGCCTGGCCGATACGCTGCAATGCCGTCACGGCCTGGCCAACCTGCTCGACGCCGCCCTGGGCCTGGCGATGGCTGTTGTCCATGGCGCCGACCACTTCGCGGGTGCCGGCCTGCAAGGCTTCGATCACCTGGCGGGTTTCTTCCACCGACTCCTGGGTACGCCGGGCCAGGTTGCGCACTTCATCGGCCACCACGGCAAAGCCACGGCCGGCTTCACCTGCGCGGGCAGCCTCGATGGCCGCGTTGAGGGCCAGCAGGTTGGTCTGCTCGGCAATCGAGCGGATCACCTCCAGCACCGAGCCGATCTTCTCGCTGTTCTGCGCCAGGCCCTGGACCTCGGCCATGGCGTCGCTCATGTTGGCGGCCAGGGCGTCGATGCTGGTGGTGGTGTGGTCGATCACCGCCAGGCCTTCACGGGTGGCCTGGTCGGCGTCGCGGGCAGCTTGCGCGGCCTGGGCCGCGCTGCGGGCCACGTCCTGGGCGGTGGCGCTCATTTCGTGCGAGGCGGTGGCCACCTGGTCGACCTGGCGGTACTGCTGTTCCATGCCGGCGCTGGTTTCACTGGCAATGGCCGAGGACTGGTCGGCGGTACCTCGGGCGGCCTGCACCGAGCGTTTGACCTCGGCGATGGTCGGCTGCAGCTTGTCGAGGAAGCGGTTGAACCAGCCGGCCAGCTCGCCCAGTTCGTCCTGTTTCTGGTAGGTCAGGCGGCGGGTCAGGTCGCCTTCACCGCTGGCAATGTCCTTGAGCATGGCGGCCACGCCAAGGATAGGACGGGTAACGCCACGGGCCATCAGCCACACCATCAGCAGGCCGGCAATGGCTGCAGCCAGGCCCAGGCCCAGCTCAAGCAGGGTGCCGCTGGTGTTCAGTGTGTCCAGTTCCTGCTTCAGCTTTTCGGCAGGCCCTGTCAGGGCGTTTTCCGGCACATCCAGCAGCACGCCCCAAGGCTGGGCGTCGGGGATCGGCCGGAACGCGGCCAGCACTTTCAGGCGCTGTTGGTCGTGCAGGATGGTCATCTTGCCATCGGCCAGCTTGCGCACCAGCTCGGCGCCCTTGGTCGGGTCCACCTGATCGAAGCGCTGGGCCAGCTTGCTGGCGTCTGCGCTGTAGCCGGCCAGCAGGCCGACCGGGCTGAGGATGCCGACCGTGGTGCGGCCTTCGTACAGGCTGCGGCTGGCTTCCTGGCTCAGGGCCTGCAGGCTGTTGAGGTTGATGTCGATGGACAGGGTGGCAATGATCTTGCCGTTGACCGTCAGCGGGAAGACGATGCTGGTCATCAGCACCTGCTGGCCATCGATGTCGTAAAAGTACGGCTCCACCACGCACACCTTGCCGGTGGTGCGCGGGCACACCCACCAGGTGTTGGCCGGCTGGCCGCTGGGGCCGATCTCGGTGTTGGCCATGTCATGCTCGGGCAGCGCCATGGCGGTCAGCTGGCCGGCGCGTGGTTGCGACCAGTACAGGGCAAAGCGCCCGGTTTCGTTGCTGCCCAGCTCCGCCTTGCCGGCAAACAGGCTGTCCTTGCTGTCCAGTGCGTTGGGTTCGAACACCAGCGAGAGGCCAAGCAGGTCGGGGTTGGCCTGCAGTGCGGCGCGCACTTGGCGGGTAATGTCCTCGCGCAGGTCAAAGGCATCGAGAAAGCGCTTCTCTGCCTGTTCACGCAAGAACAACACTTGACGGGCGAAGCCGGCGCCGTACTGGTAGGCGTCCATGAACTGGCGGCGGATGTTCAACGCCTGCACCTCACCTTGCGATTCGATGCGCGACTGCGCCGCTTCGGTCAGCATTTGCATGCTGCTGGCCTTGACCAGGTCTGAGCTGTGGTCCATGCGGTACAGCGACAGGCCGACGAGCAAAGTGACGATGCCGGCCAGGCAGAGACCGGCGAGCAGGGTGATCTTCCACTGGATGGAAAGTTGTCGCAAAGGCATGGGGGCGGATCCCTTGTAATAAGAGTGTGGCTAGCGACTGTGTCGGCGGGCGCGGTTTTTTCTTTATTCAAACGTTCAATTTAATTGTTGCGGCCGCTTGCGCTCCCACAGTGATCACGTGTTCCTTCAGGCATTGGTAATGCGCCGCAACATGGCGCTTTTGACATCTGCCGCCCACTGCTTCAGAGTTCGCGCTTTTTTCTGTCGTAATGAGGTAAGCCAACCATGAATGCAGTGATCGCCGCGGTCGGCATCATGCTGATACTCAGCCTGTCCCGCGTGCACGTGGTCATCGCCCTGATCATTGGCGCCCTGGTCGGTGGGCTGGTGGGCGGCCTGGGCGTCGAAGGCACGCTCAAGGCCTTCAACGGCGGCCTGGGCGGTGGTGCCACGGTGGCTTTGTCGTATGCACTGTTGGGCGCTTTTGCGGTGGCCATCGCCAAGTCCGGCCTGGCCCATGCCTTGGCTGACCGTGCACTGGCCATGATCGATCGCCAGGGCCACGCCAATGGCGGCAAGGTCAAATGGCTGATGATTGGCCTGATGCTGGTGGTGGCGGTGTCGTCGCAGAACATCCTGCCCATCCACATTGCCTTCATCCCGCTGCTGGTGCCGCCGCTTTTGTATGTGCTGACCCGTTTGCGCATCGACCGCCGGCTGATCGCCTGCGTCATCACCTTCGGGCTGATTACCCCGTACATGTTCCTGCCGGTGGGCTTTGGCAACATCTTCCTCAACGAAATCCTGCTGGCCAACGTTGCCCGTGCCGGTGTCGATGTGAGTGGCGTCAATGTCACCCACGCCATGGCCATCCCGGCGGCAGGCATGCTCGCAGGCCTGTTGCTTGCCGTCTTCATCAGCTACCGCAAGAAGCGTGACTACGACCTGGCCCGCATCGAGCAGGTGGAGCAGGTGAGCGTGCAGTACAACCCGCTGACACTGCTGGTGGCCGGGCTGGCAATTGCCGCAGCGTTCATCGTCCAGCTGTTGCTGGATTCGATGATCATCGGGGCCATGGTCGGCTTCCTGATTTTCTCGCTGTCGGGCATCGTCAAATGGAAGGACACTGATGACCTGTTCACCGAGGGCATGAAGATGATGGCCATGATCGGCTTCATCATGATTGCCGCTTCGGGCTTTGCCGATGTGATGAAGGCCACCGGTGAGGTGAAAAGCCTGGTGGAAACCTCGGCGCAGTGGATCGACCACAGCAAGGGCATCGGCGCCTTGCTGATGCTGCTGGTGGGCCTGCTGGTGACCATGGGTATCGGCTCGTCATTCTCCACTGTGCCGATCCTGGCCGCGATCTTCGTGCCGCTGTGCGTGCAACTGGGCTTCGACCCGGTGGCCACGGTGTGCATCGTTGGCACTGCCGGTGCCTTGGGAGATGCGGGCTCGCCGGCTTCGGACTCGACCCTGGGCCCAACCTCGGGCCTGAACGTCGACGGCCAGCATCATCATATCTGGGACACCGTGGTGCCGACCTTCATCCACTACAACCTGCCGCTGCTGGCGTTCGGCTGGCTGGCTGCGATGACCTTGTAAGGCGGGGAGGGCGTCAGCCCTTGTCGGGCGGCGGCGAGATGCGGTTGAGCACGGTGCTGCCGTCCTTGCTGCGGGTCAGGTAGACCGGCAGCACCTTGGGCAGGTTGTTGACCAGGCGCCCCACTTCACGGGTGTTGTAAATGCCGCTGATGCGGATACGACCGGTGCTGGCATCGGCCAGCAGCAGCGGCGCGTCGAGGTAGCGGTTGATCACCGGCAGCGCCTGTTCCAGGCTCAGGTTGTCGAGCACCAGCTTGCCGCTGCGCCAGGCCAGGCTGTTGCCGTAGTCGTCGCTCTGCTCCAGTTGGGGCTCGAAATCGCCCTGGTGGTAGCTGGCCTGCATGCCAGGCCCAAGGCGATAGCCACCGGTGCTGCCGTCGCTGGACACCAGCACCGAGCCTTCTACCAGGGTGACCTTGACCTGGTCCTGGTATTTCCACACGTTGAACTGGGTGCCGGTGACCCGTGTCTGGCCGCGACCGGCGCGCACGATGAACGGGTGGTTGCTGTCGTGCTGAACCTTGAAGAACGCCTCGCCGCGCTTGAGCGTGACCTGGCGCTGGTCCTTGTAGTTGAGGTAGGTGAGCTCGGTATTGAGGTTGAGCTGCACCGTGCTGCCGTCGCTCAACTCCACGGTCTGCATGCGGTCACTGGCTTCGAAGTGCTGGTAGTGGTTGGGCAGCCAACCTTGTTCCCAGCCCACCCAGCCGGCCAGCGGCAGTACCGCCAGGGCGATGGCTGCGGCAGATGCCAGCGGGCGCCAGCTGCGTGGACGCGCAGGGTGTCGGGCAGGCGGGTTGAACTCGACGACAGTGGCGGTGCGTGGCAACAGGTCGGCGGTTTGCCAGATTTCCAGCATCGCCTCGTATTCCTCGGCATGCCGCGGATCTGCTGCCAGCCAGCGGGCGAAAGCCTCGCGCTCGCCAGCCGTGCAGTCTTCGGCGTGCAGGCGCATGCACCAATGCGCGGCGGCGTCGGTGATGGCATCGTCAGGGCTGGGATTGAGGCGGTCGTGGTTCATTGCGGCTCCGGGTTTTGCGCATTCTACCCTTGCTAGAGGGCTCCCGAGAACCGACGTAATGGCGAATGACTATCAGTTGTGCCGTTTTTTCGTCGGATTTGCAACGGTTTTTCAGCGTTTGAGAACCCTTCGCGCAAGTAAATGCAGGCTTGAGATCCTTGGGGCTGCTGCGCAGCCCATCGCCGGCAAGCCAGGCTCCCACAGGGACTGCACAAGGTTTGCGGCCTGTGCAATATCTGTGGGAGCCTGGCTTGCCAGCGATGGGGCCGGCGCAGGATTGTCAGAATTGTTCGGCTGGCATCCCATAAAGGCTGTCACTACCCGCCCGAATACTGGCCTCAAGCCCCATCCCACGCGGCAAAACCCGTTGGAAGAAGAACGCCGCACACGCCAGCTTGGCCCCATGGAAGTCAGCGTCCTCGCCCTGCTTGGCCAACGCCACTGCCGCCATCCGCGCCCACATGTAGGCATATGCCGTCAGCCCGAACAGCTGCAGGTACTCTACCGCCACCGAGCTGACCAGGTTGGCGTCCTCGCCGACACGCGCCCGCAGCCACGCACTGGTCGCCTCCAACCGCGCCAGGCTTGCCTGCAGGGCTTCGCGGTGCAACGGGGCATCCACGCTGAAACTCCGCACTTCGGCGGCAAAGCTGGCCAGCGCCTGGCCGCCGTCGGCCAGTACCTTGCGGCCGAGCAGGTCCAGGGCCTGAATACCGTTGGTACCTTCATAAATCTGTGCAATGCGCACGTCACGCACCCGCTGCTCCTGCCCCCACTCGCGGATATAGCCGTGGCCGCCATACACCTGCTGGCCAAGCACGCAGCTTTCCAGGCCGTTGTCAGTGAAAAACGCCTTGGCCACTGGCGTCAACAGCGCCACCAGGCGCTGGGCATGTTCGCGTTCGCCGGCGTCTTCAGCGTAACGGGCCAGGTCCAGCTGCTGTCCAACGTAGGCGGCAAACGCCCGGCCACCTTCGGTGAGGGTGCGCATGGTCAGCAGCATGCGCCGTACATCGCCGTGGTGGATGATGGGGTCGGCCGCCTTGTCCTGCGCCTGCGGGCCGCTGGCGGCGCGGCTTTGCAGGCGCTCGTTGGCGTAACGGGCGGCGCTTTGGTAAGAGGCTTCGGCACAACCGATGCCCTGGATACCGATGGACAGGCGCTCGTAGTTCATCATGGTGAACATGGCTGCCAGGCCCTTGTTCGGCTCGCCCACCAGGTAACCGATGGCACCATCGAAGTTCATTACGCAGGTGGCCGATGCCTTGATGCCCATCTTGTGCTCGATCGAGCCGCAATGGGCGGCGTTGCGTGGGCCCAGGCTGCCGTCGGCCTCGACCAGGTACTTCGGCACCAGGAACAGCGAGATGCCTTTGGCGCCAGCGGGCGCATCCGGCAGTTTGGCCAGCACCAGGTGGACGATGTTCTCGGTCAGGTCCTGCTCGCCGCCGGTGATGAAAATCTTGCTGCCACTGATGTGATAGCTGCCATCGGCCTGGGGTTCGGCGCGCGTGCGGATCAGCCCCAGGTCGGTGCCGGCGTGGGGTTCGGTGAGGCACATGGTGCCCGCCCAGCGGCCTTCGTACAGGGGTGGCAAGTAAGTGGCCTTGAGCGTTTCGCTGGCGTGGGCATCGATGGCCAGGCAGCTGCCAGCACTCAAGGCCGAATACAGGCTGAAGCTGCAATCGGCGGCGTAGAGCATTTCTTCGAACAGTACGCCCAGCATTTTCGGCATCCCCATGCCGCCATACGCCGGGTTACCGCCCAGGCCCACCCAGCCGCCTTCGCGGTAGGTGTGCCAGGCCTCGCGGAAACCGTCTGGCGTAGTGACCTGGCCTGCTTCGAAGTGCACGCCTTGTTCGTCGCCGTTGCGGCTGAGCGGGGCGATCAGCTGGCCGGTGACTTTGGCGGCTTCTTCGAGGATGGCGTCGGCGGTGTCGGCGTCGATGCGTTCGGCCAGGGCAGGCAGGCGGGCCCACAGGGCCGGGGCGTTGAATACGTCGTGCAGGACGAAGCGCATGTCGCGCAGTGGGGCTGAATAGGTCGTCATCGTTGGCTCTTGAAGGGGAGAAATCAGGTTTGGCTTCTTCGCGGGCATGCCCGCTCCCACAGGTACTACGCAACGTTTGGATTCGGTGCGTTCCCTGTGGGAGCGGGCGTGCCCGCGAAGAGGCCACTACGGGATCAGAGGGCTTTGGCCCGGTCGCGCAGCACGTACTTCTGGATCTTGCCGGTGGAGGTTTTCGGCAGCTCGCCAAACACCACGGTCTTGGGCACCTTGAACCCGGCCAAGTGCTCGCGGCACCAGTTGGTGATGTCGGCTTCGCGGGTGTCTTCCCGGCCAGGCTTCAGGGCTACGAAGGCGCACGGGGTTTCCCCCCATTTTTCATCCGGGCGCGCCACCACGGCGGCCTCGAGCACCGCCGGGTGTTTGTACAGGGCGTCCTCGACCTCGATGGTGGAAATGTTCTCGCCACCGGAAATGATGATGTCCTTGAGCCGGTCCTTGATCTCCACATAGCCATCGGCATGCCACACCGCCAGGTCGCCCGTGTGGAACCAGCCGCCGCGGAAGGCTTCGGCGGTGGCCTCGGGGTTTTTCAGGTAGCCCTTCATCACCGTGTTTCCGCGCATGAAAATCTCGCCCAGCGTGTTGCCGTCGCGCGGCACCGGCTCGAGGGTTTGCGGGTCGGCAACCATCAGGCCGTCGAGGGTCGGGTAACGCACACCTTGGCGTGACTTGATGCGCGCGCGTTCTTCCAGCGTCAGTTCGTCCCACTCGTCATGCCAGGCACACACGGTCACCGGGCCGTAGACTTCGGTCAGGCCGTAGGTGTGGGTAACCTGGATGCCCATTTCTTCCACGGCACCGATCACCTTGGCCGGTGGTGCGGCGCCGGCCACCATGGCCTGCACCGGGTGCTCGATGGCGGCCTTGGCGGCTTCCGGCATGTTGACCAAAGCGTTGAGCACGATCGGTGCGCCGCACAGGTGGCTGACCCGGTGTTCGCGGATAAGGTTAAGGATCTTCTGCGGGTCGACCCGGCGCAGGAAAACATGCGTACCGGCCAGGGCGGTGATGGTCCAGGGGTAGCACCAGCCGTTGCAGTGGAACATCGGCAAGGTCCACAGGTACACCGGGCGATGCCCCATGGCCCAGGTCATCTGGTTACCCAAGGCGTTCAGGTAGGCGCCACGGTGGTGGTAGACCACGCCTTTTGGGTTACCGGTGGTGCCGGAGGTGTAGTTGAGCGAAATGGCCTGCCACTCGTCATCCGGCCACTCCCAGGCATATTCCGGGTCGCCCTCGGCGAGCAGGGCCTCGTAGTCCAGCTCACTGACCGCACGGCCTTCGCCGTACTCGGGGTCATCCACGTCCACTACCAATGGCGGATGTTCGAGCAGCGCCAGGGCGGCTTCAATCACCGCATGGAACTCGCGGTCGGTAATCAGCACCTTGGCCTCGCCGTGCTGCAGCATGAAGGCGATGGCCTCGGCGTCCAGGCGTACGTTCAGGGTATTGAGCACGGCACCGGTCATGGGCACGCCAAAGTGGGCTTCGAGCATGGCCGGGGTGTTGGGCAGCATCACTGCCACGGTGTCGCCACGGCCGATGCCGCGGCCCACCAGGGCACTGGCCAGGCGGCGGCAGCGTTGGTAGGTGTCTTGCCAGTTGCGGCGGATGGCGCCGTGGATCACGGCGGGGTAGTTGCCGTAAACGGCAGCAGTGCGTTCGATGAAACTCAGCGGGGTGAGGGCGACATGGTTGACGGCAGCGGGCATCAGGCCCTGGGCATAGATCGACATGCGGTAATCCTGTAAGGGAGGCAGGCGCAGCCTGTGCGCTTGGCCCCCGGTGGCTGATTGTTAGCTCTGTTCAGGGTGCGGGAAGGCGTACGGTAGGCTGCCTTCCTCTGTCGCAGTTTTACGCGAACCGCTATGGTAGTAGGAATATCGACTATAGCAATATAGTAAAACTACTATAACAACGAGCCGCCTACCGTGGACAAGACCGCTTATCCCTTGCTCGCCAAGGACCCTCAACCCAGCCTGCTGCTGGCCGATGACGCCAGGCCGCTGGCGCTCAACCCCGCGCTGCAAGCCTGGGTAGATGAAGGCCCGGGGCTGGCCAGCTGGCTGCCGGCCAACTGCGCCGCGCTGGTACGTGCCTGCCTGCGCCAGCACCGGGCGATTGCCGATGTCGAAGTGCAGGTGGGTGAGCGCATCGTGCTGTGGACGTTCATGCCTGATGACCAGGGCCAGCAGGTGCTAGGGCGCTGCCGTGACGCCAGCGAAGAGCGCCAGGGCGCGCGTGAGGCCAGCCGTGCACGGCGCTTGTATCGGTTGATCATCGAGAACACCACCGACCTGATCTCCCGGCACAGCCCCGATGGCCGCTTTCTCGATGCTTCTCCGGCCGCATTCCGCCTGCTCGGGTTGTGGCCCGAGCAACTGCGCGGCATGCCCGTGCACAGCTTGCTGCACCCGCGCGAGCGGCGCCAGGTGCTGCGCCAGGCGGCAGCGGCGCTGGACCAGGATGGCTACCACACCATGACCTGCCGGGTACGCCAGGCTGCGGGTGGTTACCGCTGGTTCGAAATCGCCAGCCGGGCCATCCGCGAAACCTACACCGGCACGGTGGTGGAGGTGGTCAGCGTGTCCCGCGACATCACCTTGCGCATCGAAGCCCAGGAAAGCCTGGCGCACAGTGCCCGGCTGGCCACCCTCGGCGAACTGGCCTCGGGCATCGCCCACGAGATCAACCAGCCGTTGGCTGCGGTGGTCAATTACGCCAACGCCAGCTTGCGCTACCTGTCGAGCATCGAGCGCGACCCGCAGGCCCGTGAGCGTGTAGGGCAGGGGCTGCAACGCATCAGCGAACAGGCTACCCACGCCGCTGAAGTGATCCGCCGCTTGCGCGCCTTCCTGCGCAAGGGGCCACGGAACCTGCAGGCGCTGGACGTGACCGAGGTCGCCGAAGAGGCCATGCGCTTGTGCGCGTGGGAGGCCGCGCGCGACCAAGTGACGGTGGAGCTGCACATGAGTACGCAATTACCCTTGGTGTACGCCGACCGGGTGTTGCTGGAACAGGTTCTGCTCAACCTGTTGCGCAATGCCATCGATGCCAACCGCGAGCAGCAGGGCGAACGGCCGTCACGTATCCTGCTCGGCGCTGCGCGTGATGGCGACGGCGTGCTGGTCGAGGTGGCTGACCAGGGACCGGGTGTGGACCCCGAGCGCCTGGACGAAATCTTCACGCCGTTCACTACCAGCAAGGCCGACGGCCTGGGCCTGGGTTTGAGCATGAGCCGCAGCCTGATCGAAGGCTTTGGCGGCAGCCTGTGGGCGCGGGCGGGTGACAACGGCGGTCTGGTATTGTGCTGCCGCCTGGCGGTCAGCAGGGGATAAGGGGGGAGTTGAGGGTGCAAGCGAAAGTGTATGTGGTCGATGACGACCAAGGGATGCGCGACTCGACGGTCTGGCTGCTGGAATCGGTGGGTTTGCAGGCCTTGCCCTTTGTCAGTGGGCAGGCATTTCTCGATGCCTGCGTCGACGATGGGCCTGCCTGTGTGCTGCTGGATGTGCGCATGCCGGGGCTGGGCGGGCTTGCGGTACAGCAGGCAATGCGCGAGCGCGGCCTGGCGCTGCCGGTGATCTTCGTCAGTGGCCATGCCGATGTGCCGATCGTGGTGCGTGCGTTCAAGGCTGGCGCCTGCGACTTCATCGAAAAGCCTTACAACGACCAGTTGCTGCTCGACAGCGTGCAGGCCGCGCTGGAGCGTGCCACGCGTGCGCGGCAGGGTGATCAGGCATTGGCCCAGGTGCAGGCGCGTATCGACGGCCTGACGCCGCGCGAGCGTGACGTGTTCGTGCCGCTTGCACAGGGGTTGAACAACCGAGAGATTGCCGAGCAACTGGGCATCAGCGTAAAGACCGTGGACCTGTACCGGGGGCGTGTGATGAAGCGTTTGCAGGCGGATAGCCTGGCAGAACTGGTGGGCATGGCGATTGCCTGCGGGGCTGTTGCGGCACTTGGCCTGAGCGCACGGTATTAACAGCAATCACAGATCCCTGTAGGAGCGGGCGTGCCCGCGAAACAAGCAGCGCGCAGGATGGCACGGGCTTCGCCCGTGTTCGCGGGCGCGCCCGCTCCCACACTGAGAAGGGCGCAGGGCTTCAGATTTGCACTTGAATCATGAAATTTTACATAGCTACCTAATCAAAGCTTTGACATTCACTGCCTAGGCAGTAATATTTTCACACAATTACCCGAGCAATCCCCGATGGCCCATTTTTCCCCCGAAAACTTCCAGACCTGCGCCATCGGCATGTTGCTCGGCCGCGCAGCGATCCTGAAGGACCGCATTCTCGACTGGCACCTTGAGTCAGAGGGCGTCACCGCCGCGCAGTTCAAGGTGCTGATCATCGTCACCCAGTACCAGGTGGACACCCCGGCCGAGCTGTGCCGCTACCTGGGTCTGGACAGCGGTTCGATGACCCGCATGCTCGACCGCCTCGAACAGAAGGACCTGATCGTGCGCAACCGCTGCGCCGACGACCGCCGCCAGGTACGCCTGGCGCTCACCGCCGACGGCCAGCGCCTGGCCGACCGCCTGCCGGAAATTGGCGCTGCCGCCATGAACGAATTGTGCGGCGTGCTGGCACCGGAAGAGCTCAAGGCCCTGGAAGGCCTGCTGGCCAAGGTGCTGCTCAGTGCTGGCGACCCGTTGACGATCCGCCGTTTTGGCGACCGTTGAACCCTGTCACGAATTATCCAAGGTATTGTCATGGCCACTCCCGCAGACACCCCGACTCCCTCCGCCGCGCCAGAGCCGTCGCGCAAGCGCAAGGCCTGGCTGCTTGGCCTGGTGTTGTTGCTGATCCTTGCCGGTATCGGCACCTGGGCCTGGTACAGCCTGGTCGGGCGCTGGCACGAAAGCACCGACGATGCCTACGTCAATGGCAACGTGGTGGAGATCACCCCGCTGGTCACCGGCACCGTCACCAGCATTGGTGCCGATGACGGCGACCTGGTCCACGCCGGCCAGGTGTTGCTGCAATTCGACCCGGCCGACAGCGAGGTGGCCTTGCAGTCCGCCGAGGCGAAGCTGGCGCGCAGCGTGCGGCAGGTACGCGGGCTGTACAGCAACGTCGACTCGCTCAAGGCTCAGCTGGAAACCCGCCAGGCCGAATTGCGCAAGGCACAGCAGGACTTCAACCGGCGCAAGGTGCTGGCCGACAGCGGTGCCATTGCCGCAGAAGAGCTGTCCCATGCTCGCGACGACCTGAGTGTCGCCCAGGCGGCCGTCAACAGTGCCCGCCAGCAACTCAGCACCAGCAGCGCGCTGGTCGATGACACCGTGGTGTCTTCGCATCCCGAAGTGATGGCTGCTGCTGCCGACCTGCGTCAGGCCTACCTCGACCATGCCCGTACCACCCTGGTGGCACCGGTGACCGGCTACGTTGCCAAGCGCACCGTGCAACTGGGCCAGCGCCTGCAACCGGGCACTGCGACCATGGCGGTGATCCCGCTGGACCAGGTGTGGATCGATGCCAACTTCAAGGAAACCCAGCTGCGTGACATGCGCATCGGCCAGCCGGTGCAGATCAGCGCCGACCTGTACGGCAGCGAGGTCAAGTACAGCGGCACGGTGGACAGCCTGGGGGCCGGTACCGGTAGCGCCTTCGCGCTGTTGCCGGCACAGAACGCCACTGGCAACTGGATCAAGATCGTGCAGCGGGTGCCGGTGCGTATTCACCTCAGCCCTGACCAGCTCAAGGACCACCCGTTGCGCATCGGCCTGTCCACGGTGGTGGAAGTCGACCTGCACGACCAGAGCGGTCCGGCCCTGGCCCAACAGCCGCCGCAACAGGCCAGCTACACCACGCAGGTGTACGACCGTCAGTTGGTCGAGGCCGATAACCTGATCGCCCGGCTGATCCACGAAAACAGCGCAACCGGCAAGACGGCCCAGCGATGAGCAACAACGCCGCTGCCCAGTTCACGCCGCCGAGCCTGTTGCTGACCACCATCGGCCTGTCGCTGGCGACGTTCATGCAGGTGCTCGACACCACCATCGCCAACGTGGCGTTGCCGACCATTTCCGGCAACCTGGGGGTGAGTTACGAGCAGGGCACCTGGGTCATCACGTCGTTCGCGGTGAGCAACGCCATCGCCTTGCCGCTGACCGGTTGGCTGAGCCGGCGGTTTGGTGAGGTGAAACTGTTCATCTGGGCCACGCTGCTGTTCGTGCTGGCCTCGTTCCTGTGCGGTATCGCCCAGTCGATGCCGGAGCTGGTCGGCTTTCGCGTGTTGCAGGGGGTGGTTGCCGGGCCGTTGTACCCGATGACCCAGACCTTGCTGATTGCCGTGTACCCCCCGGCCAAGCGGGGGATGGCGTTGGCGCTGCTGGCGATGGTCACGGTGGTGGCGCCGATTGCCGGGCCGATTCTGGGGGGCTGGATTACCGACAGCTACAGCTGGCCGTGGATCTTCTTCATCAACGTACCCATCGGCCTGTTCGCCGCCGCCGTCGTGCGCCAGCAGATGCGTACGCGGCCTGTGGTCACCAGCCGCCAGCCGATGGATTACATCGGTTTGCTCACGTTGATCATCGGTGTCGGCGCGTTGCAGGTGGTGCTGGACAAAGGCAATGACCTGGATTGGTTCGAGTCTTCGTTCATCATCGTCGGCAGCCTGATTTCGGTGGTGTTTCTGGCCGTGTTCGTGATCTGGGAGCTGACCGACCGCCACCCTGTGGTGAACTTGCGCCTGTTCGTGCACCGTAACTTCCGGGTTGGCACCATTGTGTTGGTCGGGGGGTATGCGGGGTTCTTCGGCATCAACCTGATCCTGCCGCAATGGTTGCAGACGCAGATGGGCTATACCGCTACCTGGGCGGGCCTGGCGGTGGCGCCAATCGGCTTGCTGCCGGTGATCATGTCGCCGTTCGTGGGCAAGTATGCGCACCGGTTCGACCTGCGGGTGCTGGCGGGGCTGGCGTTTCTGGCGATCGGTACCAGCTGCTACATGCGTGCGGGCTTCACCAGTGAGGTGGACTTCCAGCATGTGGCCTTGGTGCAGTTGTTCATGGGTATTGGTGTGGCGCTGTTCTTCATGCCGACCTTGAGCATTCTGCTGTCTGATCTGCCGCCGCACCAGATCGCCGACGGTTCGGGGCTGGCGACCTTCCTGCGTACGCTGGGGGGGAGTTTTGCGGCTTCGTTGACAACCTGGATCTGGATTCGTCGGGCGGATCAGCACCATGCTTACCTGAGCGAGAATATCAGCCAGTTCGACCCGGCTACGCGGCATACGCTGGAGCAACTGGGTGGGGCTAACCCGCAGAGCTATGCGCAACTTGAGCAGATACTCAATGGGCAGGCGTACATGATGTCGACGGTGGATTACTTCACCTTGATGACCTGGGTGTTTGCCGGGTTGATCTTGCTGGTGTGGTTTGCCAAGCCGCCGTTTACGGCCAAGGCGGGGCCGGCGTCGGCGGGGCATTGAGCTGGGCTAGTAGGGCCAAAGCAAGATCAAGATTGAGAGCGGGGCGGTGTTTGGGCTGACTTTGGTCATTCCCATGCACAGCCGTTTCGCCTATTGTCGACTCTCCTTTCCCAAACGATTGGCACATTCATGGAGAACGTCATCGTCATCACGGGTGGTAGCCGTGGCATCGGCGCCGCCACGGCGCTGCTGGCTGCTCGCCAGGGCTACCGTATCTGCATCAACTACCACGCCGACGAGCAAGCCGCCGAAGACATCCTCGGCCAGGTCCGCGCCTTGGGCGCCGAGGCCATTGCCGTGCGCGCCGACGTCAGCGTCGAGGATGAAATCATCCAGCTGTTCCAGCGCGTTGATGATGAACTCGGCCCGGTCACCGCATTGGTCAACAACGCCGGCACCATCGGCCAGCAAAGCCGGGTGGAGGATATGTCCGAGTTTCGCCTGCTCAAGGTCATGAAAACCAATGTCGTCGGCCCCATGCTCTGCGCCAAGCACGCCCTGCTGCGCATGGCACGCCGGCATGGCGGGCAAGGCGGCGCCATCGTCAACGTGTCATCGGTGGCCGCACGCCTGGGCTCGCCCAACGAATATGTCGACTATGCCGCCTCCAAAGGCGCGCTCGATACCTTCACCATTGGCCTGGCCAAAGAGGTGGCAGGCGAGGGCGTGCGGGTCAATGGCGTACGCCCGGGCTACATTCACACCGGCTTCCATGCGCTGTCCGGTGACCCGGACCGCGTCAGCAAACTGGAACCCGGCTTGCCCATGGGCCGGGGCGGGCGCCCTGAAGAAGTGGCCGAGGCCATTCTCTGGTTGCTGTCAGACAAGGCGTCCTACTCCACGGGCAGCTTCATCGACCTGGGCGGCGGGCGCTGAACGCGCCCGTCAATCCTCAAGCAGGGTACTGACCCGCTCGGCCAGCGCCTCCAGTTCAAACGGCTTGGTTAGCACCAGCGTGCCTTGTAGCAGCTGGCCGTCACTGAGCGCCGCGCTTTCATCGTAGCCGGTGATGAACAGCACCTTGAGGTCCGGGTAGCGTTCGCGGCAGCGCTCAGCCACCTGGCGGCCATTCAGGCCGCCGGGCAAGCCGATATCGCTCAGTAGCAGGTCTGGCCGTTCGCCGTTTTGCAGGTAGGCCAAGGCAGTGGGGCCGTCCTCGAATGCATCAACCCGGTAACCCAGCTCTTCCAGCACTTCGCAAACCACCAGGCGCAAGGCCGTCTGGTCTTCGATCAACAGGATACGCCGCGCCACGGTACTGCCTTTTTCCAGTGCCTTGCGCTGCGGTTTGGGTGCTGGCGGCTTGGGTTGCTCGTAGTGGCGGGGTAAAAGCAGCTCGATGCGCGTGCCTTCACCCAGCGTCGAAAGTACACGCAGTTGCCCACCCGATTGGCGCACGAACCCGTAGGTCATCGACAAACCCAGGCCAGTGCCCTGGCCCATGGGCTTGGTGGTGAAGAAGGGGTCTACGGCCCGTTTGGCCACCTCCGCCGACATGCCATTGCCGTTGTCGATGATGCTCAGCCGCACGTATTCGCCGACGGGCAGTTCCAGCGCCTGGGCCTGTACCTCGTCAAGCAGCAGGTTGTCGCCGACGATATCGATGACGCCGCCCGCTGGCATGGCGTCGCGCGCGTTGATGCACACGTTGAGCAGGGCGCTTTCCAGTTGGGGTGGGTCGATGAATGTTGGCCACAGTTCGCTGGCAAACCGGCTGCTCAGGGTGATGGCCGGGCCAATGGTGCGGCGCAACAGCTCTTCCATGCCCGCCACCAACGTTGCCATTTGCGTTGAGCAGGGCTGCAGGGTCTGCTGGCGTGAGAACGCCAGCAGGCGGTGCACCAGCGAGGACGCCCGTTGAGCCGAACCGCTGGAGAGCTCCAGCAAGGGTTCGAGGGTGTCGAAGCGTGACTGGTCCAGGCGTTGGCGCATCAGCTCTTGCGCGCCCAGAATACCGCTCAACAGGTTGTTGAAGTCGTGGGCGATGCCGCCACTGAGCTGGCCCACGGCTTCCATCTTCTGCGCCTGACGCAGGGCCTCCTCGGCTTTGGCCAGGCGCTTTTGCTCCTGTACGCGCTCGCTGATGTCATAAGCGAACAGAAAAGCGCCTTGTATTTCGCCATCATGGTCGCGCAAGGCATTGAAACGCAGTTCGTAATGGTACTGCTCGGGCGCCTTGCCGAATGTCCCGATCTCGACGAATTGCTCGCCCGCCAAGGCACGCTGCCACATGGCCAAGCTCAACGTCCGAACGTTTGGCTCATCGTCGATCAGGTCTGGCAGGTAATCGCCAATTTCAGGCGTGCGCCCGAACAACCGTTGAAAGTCATGTTTCGCCTGGCGATTGATCGCCAGCCAACGCATGTCTTTGTCGACCACATGCACATTGACCACGCTGTGGTCGACCAGCTCGGCGAACAGCCGTCGCTCTGCCAGTGCAGCGCTTACCCGTTGCTCCAGTTCTTCGTTCAGGCGTTGCAGGGCCTGCTCTGCCCGACGGCGTTCGGTAACGTCCTTGAACAACACCGCTACCTGGCGTTTCTCGGCAGGCTCCACGCGGAAGGTGGTAACAGACAGCACGTGGCCGGTGGCGACCAGTTCCTGCTCGAAATGCAGGGGCTCGCCAGTGCGCAGCACCGCGCCGTAGCGGGCTACCCAGTCATCGGCTTCATCGGGCACCATCTCGCGCAGCTTCTGCCCGACCACGTTGGGGATGCCGGCGTGCTTGGCGTAGGCCGCGTTGGCCAGTACATGTACGTAGTCACTGAGCGGGCCGTGCGGGCCGTCGAAGAACTCGATGATGCAGAAGCCTTCGTCCATGGTGTCGAACAACGAACGGTAGAAGTTCTGATCGTGGTCCTGGAGGCTGGCAAGCTGTGATTTCAGTTGCGCGTTCTGCCGCTGGAGGGCTTCGACGTGTTGGCGCAGTGAGCGCAGGTCGCGGGAGGGCATGCCGACGTCCGACAAAAGGGGAGGCTCTGACTTTAGCGTGTTCACCTGCACGCGAATAGCGGGTCAACGCAGTTGGCGGGCGATGCCCGGCAGCCGTCGTTCGGCCGCCGGGCGTTCGATGGTCAGAAGGAGCGGATGATCCGCCCGAGGGTCTCCATGGCCCGTTCGGCGCCGTCATGCCAGGGGCTTCCGTAGTTCAGGCGGATGCAATTGCCAAAGCGCCGGGTGGGCGAGAAGATCGGCCCAGGGGCGATGCTGATGCCTTGCGCCAGGGCCATGTGGAACAGCTTGAGGGCGTCCATTTGTTCGGGCAACTCCAGCCACAGGAAGTAGCCACCGGAAGGCTGGCTGACCCGCGTCTGCGCCGGGAAGTGGCGAGCGATGGCCGCCAGCATGTTGGCCTGCTGGCCTTCCAGCGCGTAGCGCAGCTTGCGCAGGTGGCGGTCGTAGCCGCCGTGCTGCAGGTAGTCGGCAATTGCCGCCTGGGCCGGCATCGAGGCACACAGCGAGGTCATCAGTTTCAGCCGCTCGATCTTCTGCGCAAAGCGCCCGGCGGCGACCCAGCCGATGCGGTAGCCCGGTGCCAGGCTTTTGGCGAACGAGCCGCAGTGCATGACCAGGCCCTGGGTGTCGAAGGCCTTGGCCGGTTTGGGCGCCTGTTGCGAGTAATACAGCTCGGCGTACACGTCGTCTTCGATCAACGGCACCTCATGGCGCGCCAACAATTCCACCAGGGCCTGTTTCTTGGCTTCCGGCATGCTGGCGCCCACCGGGTTCTGGAAGTTGGTCATGCACCACACGGCCTTGACCGGGTGCTTCTCCAGGGTTTGTGCCAGCACGCCCAGGTCCATGCCTTCGCGCGGGTGCACCGGAATTTCCACCGCCTTGAGCTTGAGCCGCTCCAGCACCTGCAGGCAGGCATAAAAGGCCGGGGCCTCGATGGCCACCAGGTCGCCGGGCTGGGTCACTGCCTGCAGGCACAGGTTCAGGGCTTCCAGGGCGCCGTTGGTGATCAGCAGTTCTTCCATGGGCAGCATCAGCCCGCCAACCATGTAGCGCAGGGCAATCTGCCGGCGCAGTTGCGGGTTGCCGGGCGACAGGTCGGTGACCACCATGCGCGGGTCCATGCTGCGGCTGGCGCTGGCCAGCGAGCGCGACAGGCGTTGCAGCGGGAACAGTTCGGGGCTGGGGAAGGCCGAGCCGAACGGTATGGTGTTGGGGTCCTTGATCGAGTCGAGGATCGAAAACACCAAGGCGCTTACGTCGACATCGGTAGACTCGCTGACCGGCTGCAGCGCCTGAGGTTCGCTGAACTGGCGCGGGGCGTGGGCGTTGACAAAATACCCCGAGCGGGGCCGGGCGCGGATCAGCCCGCGCCGCTCCAGCAGGTAATAGGCCTGGAAAACGGTAGAAGGGCTGACCCCGTGGGTCTGGCTGGCGTAGCGCACCGAGGGCACGCGCTGGCCGGGGCCCAGTACCCCGGAGCGGATCAGTTCGGCAATGTCGTCGGCAAAGCGTTCGTAGCGTTTCATTCTGGCCTTCTGTCGAAGCCTGGCAGGCAAGGTGGCGTCAGTGTAAGGGATCAACGGTTCAGGGGGGCGACGAAGCGGCTGTGGGCCACGCTGCGGATGGCGGGGTCGTCGCGCTCGCTGATTTCGAAGCTGAGTGTTTGCGAGCTGCTGGTCGGGCGCTCGGCAAGCATCGCCACCGACACCGGCAGTTCACTCATTTCGCCCGCCGGGATGACCAGCGCCGTGTTGCCCTGCAAGGTGAAGCCGTCGGCGTCCAGCAGGCGCAACGCATAGTGCTGGGTGCGCTCGGTCTTGTTGATGACCTTGAGCAGGTAGATGTTCTCGATCTGGCCCTGGGCATTTTCACGGAACAGGCCACGGTCCTTGATCACATCCAGCGACACCATCGGGCGCAGTTGCAAGGCCACCACCAGCGCCGCGATCATCACCACCAGCGCAGCGGCGTAGCCGAGCAGGCGCGGGCGCAGCCAGTGAGTCGTACCGCCCTGCAGGCTGTGTTCGGACTTGTAGCCAATCAGCCCGCGAGCGTAACCCATCTTGTCCATCACCCCGTCGCAGGCGTCGATGCACGCTGCGCAACCGATGCAGGCCATTTGCAAGCCATCGCGGATATCGATGCCGGTGGGGCACACCTGCACACACAGCGTGCAGTCGATGCAGTCGCCCAGGCCCTGGGCCTGGACGTCGCTGCCCTTCTTGCGCGGGCCACGGGCCTCACCGCGCCGTGGGTCATAGGCGACGGCCAGGGTGTCCTTGTCGAACATCACACTCTGGAAGCGCGCATACGGGCACATGTGCAGGCACACCGCTTCACGCAGCAGGCCGGCATTGATGTAAGTCGCGGCGGTAAAGAACAGCACCCAGAACAGCGCCACGCCGCCCAGTTGCAAGGTGAACAGTTCTGCGGCCAGTGGGCGAATCGGTGTGAAATAGCCGACGAAGGTCAGCCCGGTGAGGATACCAATCGCCAGCCACAGGCTGTGTTTCAGGGTGCGGCGCCCCAGTTTGTTCAGGCTCCAGGGCGCGGCGGCCAGCTTGATGCGCTGGTTGCGGTCACCTTCGGTGACCTTTTCGCACCACATGAACAGCCACGTCCAGGTGCTCTGCGGGCAGCTGTAGCCACACCACACGCGGCCGGCGTACACGGTGATGGCGAACAGGCCGAAGGCGCAAATGATCAGCAGCGCTGACAACAGGATGAAGTCCTGGGGCCAGAAGGTTGCGCCAAAGATGTGAAATTTGCTGTTGGCCAGGTCCCACAACACGGCCTGGCGGCCGTTCCAGTTCAGCCACGCGGTGCCGAAGAACAGCACGAACAGGGCACCGGCAAAGCCGATGCGCAGGTTGCGGTACAGCCCGCTGAAGCTGCGGGTGTGAATGCCGCTGTCGGTGTGTCGCAGTCGGGGGCTGGCTGGGGTGGGGGCGATCTCTGTGAAAGGGATTCTATTGTTCATGGCTCGGTGCTCATCAGGCCTCGATCAGGCATGAGCACTATGGCCCTGAGGCTGTTATCAGCACAGGCTCAGATTTTGCGATAAAAACCATATCAGATTACCCGGCTTCGACCGCCAGGCCTTAAATTACCGAGCCTGGCACGCTGGCCTTCAGATGCCTGCGGCTATCCACCGCACCCGCTACGGTCAGTGCATCGGCCTCGGCTTCGGTGATGGGGACGCGCTGGCCTGCCAGCAGGGCCACTGACATGCGCAGGTGTTCGTCGGTGACGATTTCGATAGCAGGGCCATCGCCCTCGATGCGCAGGTTTTCGCCGATCAGGGTGCAGCGGCGGGTGGTTTCGTCGATTTCAACGGGCATGGTGTTGTCCTCCTTGCAGGGTTACAGGGTGGACCACAATGCAAGGCGGGTTACTGCATCAGGGGGCTGAAAGGAGAAGAAAGGAGGAGGGCGGGAAGCACTGAGGGGAGCCGAAGCTCCCCTCAAAGCGTTGTTGCTTGCTCTTTTTTTATTATTGGGACTGGCCTTTTGTTGTTTTTGTCAGCCTGTCCTGGTGTTGCGGGCGACCCCCATGCGGGGTCAAGAGCAAACGTATTTTTTTGAGCGCTGACCTGCTTTCATCATGGCTGATCCGAACCTGGCTGCTGCTACCTTGAGGTAGTTTTATTGTTCTGTGCCAGACCGCGGGGCGTACCCCTGAAAAGCGTGTCTACTCCAAAAAAATCTGCTTGCTACGCCTCTGCCGTGTTGTTCTTGTTATGTCAGAGCCGTTACCTGTTGTTTTTATTGGGTGTCACATTTTTATTGTTCTTGTACCAGAGATATAGCAGGGTGCGTGCCAACTTTTGAAAATCCTTTAAAATCAGCTACTTAGCGATTTTCTTCAAAAGTGCTTGGCCTGAAATTCTGCCGATTTGTTTCCCTGTTACCCGATTTTTTGCTGTGAAATGTGGGGGCGGTAACACTTCGCCCACACCTGTGTGACACCCGTATGACTTACTGCGCGCTACGCGCCCGTGCTACCCGCGACCCATTGCCGCGGCCCAGCACGCTACTGATACGCTGGCCGGCGGCGATCAGCCGGTCCAGGTCGATGCCGGTCTGAATACCCAGTCCCTGTAGCAGGTACACCACGTCTTCCGTGGCGATGTTGCCCGTTGCGCCTTTGGCGTAAGGGCAGCCACCCAGCCCGGCCACCGAGCTGTCGAATACGCTGATGCCTTCGAGCAGGCTGGCATAGACGTTGGCCAGGGCCTGGCCATAGGTGTCGTGGAAGTGCCCGGCCAGCTGCTCGCGCGGCACCTGGGCAGAGACCACCTCGAACAGGCGCCGGGTATCGCCGGCAGTGCCGGTGCCGATGGTGTCACCCAGCGATACTTCGTAGCAGCCCATGTCGTGCAGTGCGCGGGCCACCGGGGCCACCTGTTCGGCGCTGACCTTGCCTTCATACGGGCAGCCGAGTACACACGATACGTAGCCGCGCACGCTTATACCGTGGTTGCGCGCAGCTTCCATGATCGGCTCGAAGCGCTTGAGGCTGTCGCTGATCGAGCAGTTGATGTTGCGCTGCGAAAACGCTTCGGAGGCGGCCGCGAACACCGCCACTTCCTTCACCCCTGCAGCCAGCGCGTCCTCGAAACCGCGCAGGTTGGGTGCCAGTGCTGCATAAGTGACTCCGGGGCGCTGGTCGATACCGGCGAACACCTCGGCAGAGCCGGCCATTTGCGGCACCCACTTGGGCGAGACGAAGCTGCCCACTTCTATATAGGCAAGGCCTGCTTCGGTAAGGTCGTTGACCAGGCGCACCTTGTCGGCAACGCTGATGGGCTGGGCTTCGTTCTGCAGGCCGTCGCGGGGGCCGACTTCGACCAGGCGGACGTGTTTGGGCAAGGACATGGCGGGTTTCCTGTGGCGTTCAGCGGTTGTCTTTGTTGTTCAGGGTGGCGGCCAGGGCTTGTTCGCAACGCTCCTGGGCGGTGTCCAGTTCCAGTTGCATCTGGTGGATGTCGAGCATCTGCTGCTCCAGTTGGGCGCGGCGCTCGGCGATTTTCGCCAGCATGCTGTTGAGCTGTTTAAGGTTGCCGCTGGTGGGGTCGTACAGCTCGATCAGCTCGCGGCACTCGGCCAGTGAAAAGCCGATGCGCTTGCCGCGCAGGATGAGCTTGAGGCTGACCTTGTCGCGGGCCGAATAGATTCGCTCCAGGCCGCGGCGTTCGGGGCTCAGCAGGCCCTGCTCTTCATAGAAGCGGATGGCCCGGGTGGTGATGTCCAGCTCGCGGGACAGGTCGGAGATGCTGTAGGTCTGGGTGCTCATGCTGGGGCTCGGCGTGGGGTATGCGGGTATCCTGAAGGCAGGTTGACGTATACGTCAAGCAGCCTGCCGCAATCAGTCCGGCTGCGCCGCGCGCCGGTACCCGTTAGGCGTCTCCCCCGTCAACCGCTTGAACCACCGGGCAAAGTACGTCGGGTCTGTGAATCCGAGGCTATCCGACAACTGCCCGATACTCATCCGCGTATAAATCAGGTTACGCCGCGCCTCCAGCAGCAACCGCTGGTGCACCACCTGCAACGCTGTCTGCCCGCTCAAGGCCCTGCACAGCTGGTTCAGTTGCAGGCTTGGAACGTTCAGCCGTGCGGCAAAAGCCTCTACTGACAGATGCTCGCGGTAATGCGCCTCGACCAGCCGCAGGTACTGCCCCAGTAACTGCCGGTCGCGTTCATCGCGGTTACGCGGTGCCTGCCCCAGTTGCTGGCGGCGGTTGATCCACACCATCAGCGCGGTCACCAGCGCTTCGAGCATGGCCGCGCGCGCCGGGGCATTGCCCTGGTACTCCTGCTGCAAGGTGTCGATCAGGCTGCGCAGGTGCACACGGTCATGCCCAAGCGGGTAGCACGCAGGTTGGGCCAGCACCGCCAGCGGCATGCCCAGGCGCTGTTCCAGGTTCGCCACCAGCGCGGTGCCGAAGGTGAGCACATAGCCCTGGATATCGGCGCTGAAGCGAAAGCCATGCACGGTCATCGGCGGCACCACCTGGATCGCCGCTTCGCCGATGGCGCTGCGCAACCCTTCGATCTCCACCTGGGCCTGGCCGCGCTGTACATACAGCAACTGGAACAGCTCGGCATGCTGGTGTGGCTTGATCTCCCAGTGGTGCAGGCGGCTGCGTGCAGGGATCGATTCGCAATGCAGCAGGTCGGTGCCGGGCCAGGCCTGGTTTTCGCCATACAGCTTGAACAACGGAACGCCGGGGAGGGTGGATTTCATCAGGGGTAGTATGTCCGTTAATCGAACGTTTTTTATAAAAGTGCAGGTTTTAGATGGAATAGCACACTTCGGTAGCACTTTTTGCCAGTAAAAATGCAAGGGCAAACCCTAACAGCAGATGCCGCCCCACTGCCAGTCCAGGGCCGGCATCGTCCGAACAGAGACAACAACAATGAAAACTCAGGTTGCAATTATTGGTGCAGGTCCGTCTGGCCTGCTGCTGGGCCAACTGCTGCACAAGGCCGGTATCGATAACGTCATCGTCGAGCGCCAGACGCCTGAATACGTACTTGGCCGCATCCGCGCCGGGGTGCTGGAGCAAGGCACTGTCGACCTGCTGCGCGAAGCCGGTGTGGCCGAGCGCATGGACCGTGAGGGCCTGGTGCACGAAGGGGTCGAGTTGCTGGTCGGCGGGCGCCGCCAACGCCTGGACCTGAAAGCCCTGACCGGCGGCAAGACCGTCATGGTATACGGCCAGACCGAAGTCACCCGCGACCTGATGCAGGCCCGCGAAGCGAGTGGCGCGCCGATCATCTATTCCGCCAGCAATGTCCAGCCACATGAGCTGAAGGGCGAGAAACCCTACCTCACGTTTGAGAAGGACGGCCAGTTGCACCGGGTGGATTGCGACTACATCGCCGGGTGTGACGGCTTCCACGGTGTGTCGCGCCAGAGCATTCCCGAAGGTGTATTGAAGCAGTACGAGCGGGTTTATCCGTTTGGCTGGCTGGGCCTGCTTTCGGACACGCCGCCGGTCAATCACGAGTTGATCTATGCCCACCACGAGCGTGGTTTCGCGCTGTGTAGCCAACGCTCGCAAACACGCAGCCGCTACTACCTGCAGGTACCTTTGCAGGACCGTGTCGAGGCATGGTCTGACGAGCGCTTCTGGAATGAACTGAAAGCCCGCTTGCCCGCCGACGTAGCGGCTGACCTGGTCACCGGCCCGGCTTTGGAAAAAAGCATCGCCCCGCTGCGCAGCCTGGTGGTCGAACCTATGCAGTATGGCCACCTGTTCCTGGTGGGTGACGCCGCGCACATCGTCCCGCCTACCGGTGCCAAGGGCCTGAACCTGGCAGCGTCGGACGTGAATTACCTGTATCGCATTCTGGTCAAGGTTTACCGCGAAGGGCGCACCGACCTGCTGCAGCAATACTCCCCGCTGGCCCTGCGCCGGGTGTGGAAAGGCGAGCGCTTCAGCTGGTTCATGACCCAGTTGTTGCATGACTTCGGCAGCCACAAGGACGCCTGGGACCAGAAGATGCAAGAGGCCGACCGCGAGTACTTCCTGACGTCGCCAGCCGGGTTGGTGAACATTGCCGAGAACTACGTGGGCTTGCCGTTCGAGGAAGTGGCTTAGTTTTTTTCAGGGGGACGACAGGGTATCTTCGGGGCTTTTGAAGTTCGCAGGAAGCATGCCGATGTATTTCTCCCCACCCCTGATCAGCGCCCTTTGCCTGGTAGCCGCCAGTGGCCTGGCCTGTGCCGATCAGGTGCTGCCCGCACCTCCCGAGCTGGCCTCTGGCTACCGCACAGGCTTGCAGCCCGTGCAGGCCAGCCGCCATATGGTTGCTGCAGCCAACCCGTTGGCCAGCGAAGCAGGGCGGGCAATGTTGCGTGCCGGAGGCAGCGCCATCGATGCGGCCATTGCGATGCAGATGGTGCTGACCTTGGTCGAGCCGCAATCCAGCGGTATTGGCGGCGGGGCATTCATCCTTTATTGGGACGGCGAGCGTGTGCAGGCGTTCGATGGCCGCGAGGCCGCGCCGGCAGCTGTGACGGAAAGGCTGTTCCTGCAAGCCGACGGCACGCCGATGCCATTCAGGGCGGCGCAGATTGGCGGGCGCTCGGTTGGCGTGCCGGGTGTTCTGCGTGCTTTGAAACTGGCCCACGATCAGCACGGCAAGCTGCCTTGGCGCGATCTGTTCGCGCCGGCCATCGCGCTGGCACGCAACGGTTTCCCGGTGTCCGAGCGCCTTCACACCTTGGTGTCCGGTGACCCGTTCATTGCCCGGTCACCGGCAATGGCCCGCTACTTCCTGGATGAGCAGGGCAAGCCGCTGTCGGTGGGAACGATCCTGCGCAACCCCGAGCTTGCGGATGCCTTCGATCAGATTGCCGCGCAAGGCCCTGACGCGTTCTATACCGGCGAGATCGCCGAAGCCATCGTGGCCAAGGTGCGCAGCCATGCCAATGCCGGTTACCTCTCGTTGCAGGACTTGCAGCAATACCAGGCCAAAGAGCGCGAGCCCGTGTGCGGCCCCTATAAGGCCTGGCGCATCTGCGGCATGCCGCCGCCGTCTTCGGGCGGGGTGACGGTGTTGCAGACCCTGGGCATTCTCGAAGCCGTACAGCGCGCCACGCCGCAGCGCGATCTGGCAGCGTTGCGCCCGCTTGCGAGCGCATCCCCGGCTGGCCTGGAGGCATCACCACTGGCCGTGCACCTGATCGCCGAGGCTGAGCGTTTGGCCTATGCCGACCGCGCACAGTACCTGGCCGACAGCGATTACGTGCCGGTCCCGGTCAAGGCGCTTACCGACGCCAACTACCTGGCCAGCCGTGCAGCGCAGATTGGCGAGTACAGCATGAAGCGCGCTCGCCCGGGCCGACCCCAGGGCGCCGACTTGGCCCTGGCGCCGGATCGCTCGCCATTGCGCATTTCCACCTCGCACCTCAGCGCGGTGGATGACAGCGGCCAGGCCCTGGCCATGACCACGTCGGTGGAGGCGGCGTTCGGTTCGCACATGATGGTCAAGGGCTTCCTGCTCAACAACCACCTCACTGACTTCTCGTTCATTGCGCAGGAGCACGGCAAACCCGTGGCCAACCGGGTACAGCCGGGCAAGCGGCCGCTGTCGGCCATGGCGCCAACGCTGGTGTTCTCGCGAGCCTCGGGTGATCTGGTGGCCAGCCTGGGTTCACCGGGCGGCTCGCAGATCATCGGCTATGTGAACAAGGCGTTGGTTGGCTTGCTGGACTGGCAGCTCGACCCGCAACAGGCCGCAGGCTTGCCCAACTTTGGCAGCCGCAATGCCGGCACCGAGGTGGAAGCGGGGCTGAGCAGCCCGGCGCTGATCCGGCAGTTGGCAGCCTGGGGGCATGAGGTGACGCCCATGACCATGACCAGCGGCATGCAGATCATCCAGCGCAGTGGCGAGGGTTGGTCGGGTGGGGCCGACCCGCGGCGTGAAGGTGTGGCCCTTGGCGACTAGCCGTGATAGAACGCAGTCTTGTCATTCAGTAGTTGAATACCCAGATGTCCATTAGCGTTAAATCGAATAGGGCGCTGTTCGACCTCGACCTGCTACGCGCCATTGTGGTGGTGGCCGATTGCGGCAGCTTCACCACCGCTGCCGCTCGCCTGCACTCGACACAGTCGACCATCAGCCAGAAGGTACGCCGCCTGGAAGACATGGTCGGCCACCGTTTGCTGGTGCGGGGCAACCGCGATGTGCTGCCCACCGATGCCGGGCAAACCTTGCTCGGCTACGCCCGGCACATGCTGGCCTTGAACGACCAGATGCTCGAAGCCCTGGCCGGGGCGATGGTGGGCACCACCGTGCGCCTTGGGGTGCCCGAGGACTTCGTTGGCGGGCGCACCACCAATGCGCTGTCGGCCTTCAGCCGCCTGCACCCGCAGGTGAAGCTGGAAGTGACCAGCGGCCTGTGCCGCGACCTCAGCCAGGCCTACGACAACGGTGAGCTAGACCTGGTGTTGCTCAAGCAGCGGCGCAACACCCGCGAGGGCGTGGCCTGCTGGCCCGAGCGCCTGCAATGGATCGACAGTGCGCGCACCCCCGCCTTCGAGCTGGACCCGATCCCGTTGGTGACCTTCCCGCCGCGGGGGCTGTACCGCGAAGACATGATCACCGCCATCGAAGGCATGGGGCGGCGCTGGCGCATCAGTTTCACCAGCTCCAGTCTCAGTGGTATCCAGGCGGCAGTGGCCGATGGCATGGGTGTCAGCCTGCTACCGCCAAGGGCGGCCACTGGCGAGCATCGGGTGCTGGGGGCGGGGCAGGGGCTGCCGGAGGTCGACAGTTATGAAATCGTCATCGTGCATCGGCCGACGGCGGATGTGATGGTCAAGGCGTTGGCCGAGGTGATGACGCAGCTGCTGGCGGGCGGTGGTATCTGACACTATTGGGGCTGCAAAGCAGCCCCAATATTGCAGCGCCGACGCTAGCTTCTCGGCGACAGGTGAATGCCCGCAATCATGCAGCGCACCGAGCCACCGGCCATCTCGATGGTGGGCACATCCAGCGGCACCAGCCGCGCCGAACGCTCGATGCGCTGGCGCTGCTCATCGGTCAGGCTGTCGAAGGCCTTGCGTGATAGCGCCAGAATACGCCCGTCACGCCCGGACAGCTCGATGGCGTTGCCGGCAAACTGACTGATTTGCTGGTTGCTCAGGTCAATTACGTCGCGACCGGATTCGATCAGCCGCATCCGCACTTCCTCGGCCCGTGCCTTGTTGGTGAAGGTGTCAAAGCCCACCAGTGCGAACGCGGTCGCCACGCACATCAGCACGTTGGTGTGGTAAATCGGCGTGCCTTGCTCGTCGGCGGTGTCGAACACCATCGGCTCGAAGTTGAAGTGCGTGCTGAAGCGCTCAAGGGCAATCGGGTCGGCGCGGTTGGAGCGCGCGGTGTAGGCCACCCGTGACAGGTGGTCGAACACCATGGCGCCGGTCCCTTCAAGAAACAGCTCGTCCTGCTCCAGCCCGGAATAGTCGATGACATCCTGCACCCGGTACTCATGCTTGAGCATCTCGATCACATCCGCGCGCCGTTCGCGGCGGCGGTTGCGCGAGTACATCGAGTAAATCGCGATATGCCCCCCGGGGTGGGTGGAGAACCAGTTGTTGGGGAATACCGAGTCCGGGGTGTTGTGCTCGCCAAAGTCGTCGAACAGGTGCACGCGTACACCTTCGGCCTCCAGCCTGCCAGCGGCCTGGGTGACTTCATCGCGTGCCACATCGGCCAGGGCCTGCGCCGCGATGTCGGGGCTGCTGCGCTGGAACGAGTTGTCGGCTGCGGTTTCCGGGTTGGGGGTGAACGCATGTGGCCTGACCATGACCACTGCTGCCGGGGCTTGAATCGAACGCGTTGGAAATGCCATGTGGAAATACCGGGTAAGAGCTGGGTTAGGCAACGCGTCGGATGCGGTTTTTGGCAGCGCGGCCACGGGTGTGGCTGAACAGGTCTTTCGGGTCGTCTTCCACCCACGGCACCAGGTCGATCTTCGAACCCATGCCGCGTTTTTCGGCTTGCTGTAGTACGTACCGTAGTACGGTGTAGTCTTCCAGGGCGAAGCCAACCGAATCGAACACGGTGACCTGGCTGTCACTCTGGCGGCCTTCGGTTTCGCCGCGCAGTACACGCCACAGGTCGACGACAGGGAAGTCCGCCGGCAGTTGCTGGATATCGCCTTCAATACGGGTTTGTGGTTCGTACTCGACGAACACGCGGGCCTTGCGCAGTACATCAGCGTGCAGCTCGGTCTTGCCCGGGCAGTCGCCGCCCACGGCATTCAGGTGCATGCCGGGTTCGAGCATGTCGGGGGTGATGATGGTGGCGTAGGCCTTGTCGGCAGTAACAGTGGTGATGATGTCCGCGCCTTTCACGGCTTCGGCTACCGAGCCGGCCCGGCGGATGGTGAGGCCGCTGTATTCCTTGAGGTTGGCAATCAGCTTGGCGGTGGCCAGCGGGTCGGTGTCGAACGCAACGATTTCTTCGATACCCAAGTGCTTATGGAAGGCCAGCGCCTGGAATTCGCTTTGTGCGCCGTTGCCGATCAGCGCCATCTTGCGTGCGTTCGGCCGGGCCAGTGCCTGCGCGGCCATCAACGAGGTGGCGGCGGTGCGCAAGGCGGTGGCGATGGTCAGTTCGGACAGCAATACCGGGTAACCGGTGTCGACATCGGCCAGCACGCCGAAGGCCATTACCGTATGCAGGTCACGGGCAGTATTGGCCGGGTGGCCGTTAACGTATTTGAAGGCATAGCGGCTGTTGTCGGCAACCGGCATCAATTCGATAACACCCACTTCCGAATGGCTGGCAACACGCGCAGACTTGTCAAACTCCTGCCAGCGTTTGAAGTCTTCACGCAGGGCCTCAGCCAGTTCGCCTATGAACGGCGCTACGCCAATGTCATGTACCAAGTCCGACATGGTTGGAACATCAATGAAATACGTCATGCTCTTGCACCTTGTTATTGCGCTGTCACCCCGGTCACGGCAGGCGGCACGCTTAAGATTGTTGAAGTGGCATGAACATTTTGATGAAAGGTTGCGTCAATCGGAAGAATGCAGGTTGCCAGTTTCATCAACTTTCTAGACAATCTGCCACCCCAAAGTAGCAATCTGATTATTGGCAGGCGTTATGGATACGATCGATCGGGAACTGATTGCGCTGTTGCGGGACAATGCACGTACCCCTGTGTTGACCCTGGCGAAGAAGCTCAAGGTGGCCAGGGCAACCGTGCAAAACCGCATTACCCGGCTCGAAGAGCAGGGCGTGATCATTGGCTACACGGTACGCCTGCGCTCCGACGCGCTGGAGCAGGGCGTGCGGGCAATCACCAGCATCGGCATCAGTGGCCACCACGCCGCAGAGGTCAAGCACGCGCTGCGCGGGCATCCCAACGTGGTGGCCATCCATACCACCAATGGCCGCTGGGACCTGATGGCAGAGCTGCGCGCCGACACCCTCGAAGCCTTCGACCGGGCGCTGAACACCATTCGGTCGATCCCGCACATCGAGAATACCGAGACCAGCATCCTGCTCTCGACCTACAAGATGTGACCGCTGGGTCAGGCCTTTTGACAGACGCATTGCGCAAACTGTCACCTGGGCTTTTCACACTGCAAAAAATCCCTTTGCCGGTGTGCATTCTGTAGCGTTCCGCTTGACCTGGGCCGCTGGCAGAATGAAACGGCTTTCGCGGGACGGTTTCAGGCGCACGTTCTGACGGTGCGTTTAAACAATAAGAAAGTCCGTTGCGAAGTTGCATCGGGCATTAGTTTAATTTTTTGTTATTGCCTGCGCTCTCATCATTTAAATGACATGAAACCTGCACCTTGGTACCAACTTGTTGGTGCGCTGCGGGGCGTGGAAGTTTTACAAAAAAAGAATAAGAGGTTGACTATGCATCACACGTGCAACGCGCAAAGCACCGCGCCGGAAGAGGGCCGAGTGCTCAAACGACGGCTGGAAAACCGGCACATACAGCTTATTTCGATCAGTGGCGCAATTGGTACCGGGTTGTTCATGGGGTCGGGCAAAATCATTGCGCTGTCCGGCACTTCGATCATTCTGGTGTACGCCATCATCGGCTTTTTCGTCTTCTGCATCATGCGGGCCATGGGCGAAATGCTGCTGGCCAACCTGCAGATGGAGTCGTTCGCCGACCTGGTGCACAACTACCTGGGGCCAAAGGCCGGCTACATCCTCAGCTGGTCGTACTGGCTCAGCTGGGTGGTGGCGGCGGTGGGTGATGTGGTGGTCGTGGCAGGGTTCGTGCAGTACTGGTACCCGGACGTGCCCACCTGGCTACCGGCGTTCGCCACCATGTTCCTGCTGCTGGGGTTGAACATGCTGGCGGTGAAGGCGTTTGGCGAGGTGGAGTTCTGGTTCGGCCTTATCAAGATTGTGGCCATCGTGCTGCTGGTTGTGGCCGGCCTGGT
The DNA here is from genome assembly GCF_003208145.1 of Pseudomonas sp. RV120224-01b. Classification (NCBI taxonomy): domain Bacteria; kingdom Pseudomonadati; phylum Pseudomonadota; class Gammaproteobacteria; order Pseudomonadales; family Pseudomonadaceae; genus Pseudomonas; species Pseudomonas sp. RV120224-01b. Next base: position 49,601 of record NZ_QKMQ01000023.1, read on the forward strand.
CATGGTCGCCACGTCCTACACTTCGCCGACCGGGGTCACCGCCTCGTTCAGCCACCTGGTGGCGCCGGGCGTGGTCATGCCGCATGGCATCCTCGGCTTCCTCGCCGGGTTCCAGATTGCGATCTTCTCCTTCGTCGGCACTGAACTGATCGGCACTGCAGCGGCAGAGGCGAAAGACCCGGAAAAGACCTTGCCCAAGGCCATCAACACCATCCCTGTGCGCATCCTGCTGTTCTATATCTGTTCGCTGGTGTGCATCATCAGTGTCATTTCCTGGGCCAATGTTCCGGCCAACCGCAGCCCGTTCGTTGAGTTGTTCCTGCTGGGCGGGCTGCCCGCTGCTGCTGGCATCATCAACTTCGTGGTACTGACCTCTGCAGCCTCGTCGGCCAACAGTGGTGTGTATTCCGGGTCGCGCATGCTCTACGGCCTGTCGCATCAGCAGCAGGCGCCCGTGGCGTTCGGGCGCTTGTCCGGCTCGGGCACACCGGTGCGTGCGTTGGTGTTTTCGGGGGTGTGCATGGCGATTGCACTGACGCTGCTGTTCGTCATTCCGGAAGTGATGACGGTGTTTACCCTGGTGTCGACCATTTCTGCGGTGATGATCATCGTTACCTGGTCGCTGATCCTGCTGTCCTACTTCGCCTACCGTCGGCAAAACCCGCAGGCGCATGCACAATCGACGTTCAAGCTGCCTGGCGGCAAGGTCACCGCCGCGCTGTCGCAGCTGTTTCTGATCTTCGTGTTGTGCCTGCTGGCGCTGGAGCCGGACACCCGTACTGCGCTGTACATCATGCCGCTGTGGTACGCGGGCCTGTTGCTGGCTTACCGGCGCAGGGCCAAGGCCTGTGCTGCACCACAGACCGTTAGCGCCAGTTAGCGTTTCGGGGGGGGGCTTGTTCAGGTGGCTGGCGGATTGTCACGCAGCCAGTCCACCAGCCCCAGGATGGTCGGGGTCGTGGTGCGCCCATGAGGCACGACCAGGTAATAGGCCTCGCGCGGCCGCACCACCAGGTCGGTCAGGCGCACCAGCTCGCCGGAGGCCAGCAGGTGGTCGAGCATCCGCCCCCAGCCCAATGCCACCCCATGCCCGTGCAAGGCCCCCTGGATGGTGTCGGTGTACAGCTGGCAGCGCAGGTTGTAATGCAGCTTCGGCGGGTTGCCACCCAGCGCGCGGAACCACGTGGGCCAGGTCATCCAGCCTTCGGTGGTGGCATCGGCATCCAGCAGGTCGGCACGGTACAAGGCTTCCAGCGACTCCGGTTGCGGGTTGCGCGCCAGCCAGGCCGGGGCGCACACCGGGAAAATCTCTTCATCGAACAGGTGCAGGGCGCTGCCGTCTTCCCAGCGGCCATTGCCAAAACGCACCAGCAGGTCGACATCGTGGTTGCGCAGATCGCCGGTAAACATCTGCGTGGCCAGGCGCAGGCGTACCTGCGGCAGGGCGCTGCGCAAGCTGCCCAGGCGCGGCATCACGCGTAACTGGGAGAAGGTTGCGGTGGAGCTGAGCACCAGCTCCTGCTCGCTGTCGCCTTCGCTGAGGCGGTCGAACACCGAAGCGATCTTTTGCATGGAATCGGAAATCACCGCATACAGCGCCTGGCCTTCACTGGTCAGGCGGATGCCGCGGTGCAGGCGCTGGAACAGTTGGCTACCGAGGTTTTCTTCCAGTTGCCTGACCTGCTTGCTGACCGCTGCCTGGGTGACCCCCAGTTCCTGGGCGGCCAGGGTGAAACTGTTGTGGCGGGCTACCGCCTCGAATTCGAGCAGCGCTGTCATTGACGCAATGATGCGCCGATAGCCTTTGTGCGTGTTGCCGTTTTCTTGTGTGTTCATGCGACGTCCTGGCAAGCGCGACGCGCTGGTCCGCACCGCGCGGGCACAGTGGCAGAAATTGACTCAGGGCGATAGGGCCTGCACGCGATCAATCAGCGCTCGACGGCACTGTCTGCTGCAATGATGTTTCCCACGCGGCAACAGTGGGCTTCCCAGTGATCTGGAGGCAATTGCCTAAAGCCCGATGGGTTGGGTGGCGCATAGGATCTTTCGGGCAAGTCCCTTAATGTTGTTACAGGAAACCAAAATGAAAAAAATTGCATTCATTACACTGCTGGCCGCCGCAGGCCTGGTTCAGGTTGCCCATGCCAACGATGCCGTCTTCAGCGAGCAGCCTCAAGCTGACCGTGGGGGTGTCAACAGTATAGGCGTGCCAGAAATACCGTGCCCTGAGGGTACTTTCTTGACCCCGATCGGCACTTGCGAGCCAGGTTTCGATTTTGACTGATACCCAGGCGATCTGGTGGATAGCCCTCAAGGCTGACGTTCGGCGACAGCCCTCAGGGTTCTGAGGGTTACCACCGGCGCATCCACCACGAACCGATTGGCAAGCCAGCCCGGCACATCTCCGGCCGGGTCGGCTTGCAACTGGTACGTCACTTCGGTCAACCGCTCACCCAACGGTTTCATTCGCCACTCACCACTCAGGTGCTGCACCCGGATCAACCCGTCAACCTGGGGAATCCTGTCGGGCTCAGCGCTCAGGTGCCGCAGCAGCGTGCCGTCATCCAGGCGTTCGCTGCTCACCTTCAACACAATGTCCCGTGGCATGGTCGGCCAGGGCAGGTTGGTGGTCAGGTGCACCCAGGTATTGGCACCGTCCACGTCCAGCAGGCGCATCTGGTCACAGGCATACAGCCACTTGCAGGCCACCCGCAGGTTCTCCTGCAGGTCGGTGAGCGTGCGCACGCTGGCTTTCATGGTGCTCACACCACGAAACTGCTGGTAGGGCGAGTCGGGTACGCCACTGAGGTACACGCGGATGCCTTCGCGGTCGTAGGCGAGGTTCCAGGCATCGGCGGCCAGGGCAGGGGTGCACAGCAGCAGGAGGGTAAGCAGCAGGCAGCGGGGCATGGCCGGTACCGTGCGGGGGATGGGTGTTTCAGTATGCGCGGCAAATGGAAAGCCCGCCAGATTGGCGGGCTTAGGGCATCAGCCTGAGCTTAGCGCTTAGGATTCAGCGTCAAATGCACATGACGGTTCACGTCCTTGTACAGCAGGTAGCTGAACTTGCCTGGGCCGCCGGCGTAGCAGGCTTGCGGGCAGAAGGCGCGCAGCCACATGAAGTCGCCGGCTTCCACTTCGACCCAGTCCTGGTTCAGGCGGTACACCGCCTTGCCTTCCAGCACGTACAGGCCGTGTTCCATCACGTGGGTTTCCGCGAACGGGATCACGCCGCCCGGCTGGAAGGTGACGATGTTCACGTGCATGTCGTGGCGCATGTCGGCCATGTCGACGAAGCGGGTGGTGACCCAGCGGCCTTCGGTGCCCGGCATTTCAATGACGGTGGCGTTGTCGCGGTGGGTAACGAATGACTCGGGTACGTCCAGGCCTTCAACTTTCTGGTAGTGCTTGCGCAGCCAGTGGAAGGTGACATTGGACTTGCTGTTGTTGCGCAGGCTCCACTCGGCGCCCGGGGCCAGGAAGGCGTAGCCGCCCGGTACCAGGGTGTGATGCTTGCCTTCGACGGTGATGTCCAGCTCGCCTTCAACGATGAACACCACGGCTTCGGCGTTCGGGTCCAGCTCTGGGCGCTCGCTGCCGCCTTCCGGGGCCACTTCGACGATGTACTGGGAGAAGGTTTCGGCAAAACCGGTCAGTGGGCGGGCAATGACCCACATGCGCATCTTGTCCCAGAACGGCAGGTGGCTGGTGACGATGTCACGCATCACGCCTTTAGGGATAACGGCATAGGCTTCGGTGAACATGGCACGGTCAGTCAGCAGCTCGGTTTGAGCCGGGTGCCCACCGTGGGGGGCGAAGTACGAATGGTTCGACATGGACGATCTCGACTTGTTGTTCTCTCCCCATGCCGTGAACCGCACCGGCCGGTGCGGCGCAGGGGATGTGGCGACAGAATAGGGTCGAGCGCGTGGCATCCACAAATTAAATGTTGGAATACCCGGTATTTGATCGCTGAATGTCAACCTGACGCCCAATGTGCTGTGCCGGCAGCTGGTCGCCTTGGCCGAACAGCTTGTGGCGCAAGGTGCCCTCGGTGTAGTGCGAAGGGTAGCGGCCACGGCGTTGCAGTTCGGGCACCAGCAAATCGACGACATGGGTCAGGTCGTCCGGCTGCACGGCATAGGTCAGGTTGAAGCCATCGATGCCGGTCTGGTCCAGCCAGTTTTCCAACTGGTCGGCGACCTCGCTGGCTGAGCCGACCAGCACCGGTCCGCGACCACCCAGGCCAACGAATTCGGCGGCCTCGCGCACGGTCCAGCGGCGCTTGGGGTCGGCGGCGGTGAACGCGGCCAGGGCGGCGCGACCGGCATCGTTTTCGACATATTCGATCGGCGCGTCGGGGTCGAGGCCGGCAAAGTCGATGCCGGTCCAGCCCGACAGCAGTGCCAGGGCAGCGTCCAGGTCGACGTAGCGACGGTATTCGGCGAAGCGGGCCTTGGCTTCTTCCCGGGTGGGGGCGACGATCAGCAACGCCTGGGCATAGATCAGCACCTCATCACGACCCCGCCCGGCGGCCTCGCTGGCCTGGCGGATGCCGTCGGCGTAGCGGCGCAACACTGTGGGCGTCGGGCCGCTGATGAACACGCATTCGGCATGCTGCGCGGCAAATTGCTGGCCACGTGCCGAAGCACCGGCCTGGAACAGCACCGGCGTGCGTTGTGGCGACGGCTGGCACAAGTGCATGCCGGGCACCTGGAAGTGCTCGCCCACATGGTTGATAGGGTGCACCCGCGAAGGTTCGATATAGCGCCCACTGTCACGTTCCAGCAGCACGGCATCGTCGTCCCAGCTTTTCTCCCATAGCTTGTACAGCACCTGCAGGTACTCTTCGGCAAGGTCGTAGCGCTGGTCGTGGCCCAGTTGGCGCGCCAGGCCGAGGTTGCGTGCGGCGCTGTCGAGGTAGCCGGTGACGATGTTCCAGCCAACCCGGCCATTGCTCAGGTGGTCGAGCGTGGACATGCGCCGGGCGAAGGGGTAGGGGTGTTCGTAGGTCAGCGAAAAGGTAACGCCGAAACCGAGGTGCTCGGTGACCCCGGCCATGGCCGGTACCAGCAGCAGCGGGTCGTTGACCGGCACCTGCACACCACCGCGCAAGGCGGCTTCGGGCCCGCCTTGGTAGACATCGTAGATGCCCAGCACATCGGCGATGAACACGGCGTCGAACAGGCCGCGCTCCAGCAGGCGAGCCAGGTCGGTCCAGTAGCTCAGGCGGTTGAATGCCACGCTGGTGTTGCGCGGGTGGCGCCACAGGCCGGGGGACTGGTGGCTGGCGGCGTTCATGCTGAAGGCGTTGAAGCGGATCGGGCGGGGCATGGTGGCTGCGCTCCGCTCAAGGCAACACGGAAGCCGGGTAGACCGCGTCGGCCACCTGCAGCTTGCGTGGAATCAGGCCCAGGCCCTGGAAGGTATCGGCCAGTTTCTGTTGTTCGGCAACGATTTGCGGGGTGATGGCCACGGCATTGTAGTTACGCCGTTCGCTGGCCACTTCCAGCACGTTGGCGCTGATGCCCAGTTGCGGCGCCAATAGCGCGGCAACCTCGGCAGGCTTGGCGTTGGCCCACTGGCTGACCTTGCCCAGTTCGCTGAAGAAGGTTTTCAGCAGCGCACGGTGCTGGTCGGCATAGCTGGCGGTGGACAGGTAGAACGTCCGGTTGTTGGACAGGCCGCTGCCGTCACGCAGGTTCTTCAGGCCAGGCTGGCTTTCTGCTGCGGCGAGGAACGGGTCCCACAGGGTGACGGCCTGGACACTGCCGGATTGCAGGGCAGCCACGGCATCGGCGGCATTGTTGACGTAGGCGGGGGTGATGTCCTTGTAGGTAAGACCTGCTTGCTCCAGCGCTACGGCCAGCAGGTACTGGGCGTTCCAGCCGCGGCCGGTGGCCACGCGCTTGCCTTTCAGGTCTTGCACGCTGGCCAGGTGGTCCTGCTCGCGCACCACCAGGCCGATGCCGCGTGGGTAGGGTTGTTCGGCGGCCAGGTACACCACCGGTTTGCCGGCGGCCTGGGCGAACACGGACGGCGCATCGGCGGCATGGCCCAGGTCGATGGCACCCGTGCTCAAGGCTTCGAGCAACTGCGGGCCGGCGGCAAATTCGTGCCAGCTTACGGTTACACCTTGTGGTGCCAGCGCTTTTTCCAGGGCGCCGCTGCCTTTGAGGATGTTGATGCTGTTGAACTTCTGGTAGCCGATGCGCAGGGTCTTGGCGTCGTCGGCCAGGGCTTCGGACCAAGGCAGCAGGGCGCTGGCGACACTGGCCAGCAGGCCGCCGATCAACAGCCGGCGCAGGGGAGAGAAAGCACGGGTTGGCATGGGTTTGCTCCTTGAAACCGAGTGGGAAACGATGTGCCCAGCCTAAGGAGGTGGCGTTTGGCTTTCAATTTTTATATTCCTGTTTGTTAGAATGTTTAGTTATTTTTATATCCTTTTGTTTTTTGTAATGTTCTGCATTTTTCGACATTTTTTTCACATTCGCTTGCTAGCATCGCGGCAATCCCGAGGAGCCCCTACATGCCGCACATCCTGCGCAAGCGCAGCACCCGCATCGCCCTGACTGCCACTACCGGCCTGCTGACCGCCACCTTGGGCTTTTTCGCCTGGCAGAGCTTCTACCCGGTTCAGGCTGCCTCCGGCTGGGATGTCGAGGTACTGCACCGCGATGTGACCAAAGCCGCCTCGCTGCTGCCGCAAGCCGATGGCAGCCTGCTGGTCAGCCGCGAGCTGGATGATGGCCGTGGCAGCATCCTCAAGATCACCGCGACCGGCGACCGGGTCGTGGTCATCGACAACCTGTCCAAGCCCGACGGCATGGTGGCGGCTCAAGGGGGGTGGGTGTTCAGTCAGGAAGGCGGCCGGGCACCTGTCAGCCTGGCCCGCGATGGCCAGGTGACCCCCCTGTTCGACGGCGATAGCGTGCAAGGCCTGTGGAATGACGGCGACCACCTGTATGCCATCGAAGACCGCAAAGGCAATGGTCGCTTGATGCGTTACGACTGGAACAGCGGCCAGCTCGATGTGCTGCGTTCCGGCCTGACCGAAACCGAAGGGCTCACCCGCTGCGCGGGCCGTTTGCTGTACACCGAAAAGGCCAATGGCAAGGTCCGCGCCTTGTCCGACGATGGCAGCGACCCGGTGGTGGTCGAAGGCCTGCGCAACCCGACGTTCCTGTACTGTGACCAGCGCGGCTTGTGGATCAGCGAAGACAACACCCACCGTGCCCGGCTGCTGCGTGTTGACGCCGGTGGCGTTCAGCACACGGTGCTGACCTTCCTCAAGGCGCCACAGTCGATCGTGGCGGATGGCAAAGGTGGTTACTTGCTGGCCGAAGGCGGGCGTAACCGCGTGCTGCACCTGACCCCGCCGCTGGAGCGCAATACTGCCCAGCGGGAGTGATGCCCGCGGCGTGCCGTGAATGATTTCACGGCCAGCCACCCGTGAGGTTTTATGGCTACCCGACCAACAGCGCGCTTCCCTGCATGGCCGCGCTCACGGATAATCCCCCTCATTCCAATAAATAGCCTGTGAGTGGGTATGAGTGATTCCGTAGTTGGCCTCGGCCAGCCTGAAACCGAAGGGGGGCGCAGAACGCGCAAGAACAACCCCGAGAAAACGCGCGAGGATATCCTCCAGGCGGCCATCAACGAGTTCGTCCAGCAAGGGCTGGCCGGCGCCCGCGTCGACGCCATCGCCGAACGCACTGCCACCTCCAAGCGCATGATCTACTACTACTTCGGCAGCAAGGAGCAGTTGTACTGCGAGTGCCTGATCAAGCTGTATGGCGACATCCGCAAGACCGAGCAAAGCCTGGACCTGGAATCGCTGCCGGCCGAGCAGGCGATTCGTCGTCTGGTTGAGTTCACCTTCGATCACCACGACCGCAACGTCGATTTCGTGCGAATCATCTGCACTGAAAACATCCACTATGGCGAGTACGTCAAGCAGTCGCCGGCCATTCGTGAAATGAGCAGCCTGGTGCTCGAAGCGTTGGGTAACACCCTGCGCCGTGGTGTGCAGGAAGGGGTTTTCCGTGGCGGCATCGAAGTGATCGACCTGCACATGCTGATGAGCTCGTTCTGCTTCTACCGGGTGTCGAACCGCCATACTTTTGGCGAGATCTTCCAGATCGACCTGTTGGATGACGAGATCAAGCTGCGCCACAAAGCCATGATCTGCGACGCCGTGCTGCGTTACATACGCGCCTGAACGGCGCTCACTCGCCCAGCCGCTGCTCCCGCGACGGCGGGTAGCCGAAGTAGGCCGCATAGCACTTGCTGAAATGCGACACCGAAACAAACCCGCAGGCCACTGCCACTTCCATCACCGACAGGTCGGAATACTGCAGCAGGCGGCGGCTTTTGGTGATGCGCAGCTCCATGTAGTAGCGCCGCGGCGACGTGCCCAGCTGGGCCTGGAACAGCCGGTCGATCTGCCGTCGCGAGCGCCCGCTGTAGGCGGCCAGCTGGTCGAGGCTGAGGGTTTCCTCCAGGTTGTTTTCCATCAGTTCGACGATGGTGCGCAGGTGCAGGCTCATGGACTTCTTCGCCCCCGGCCCAACCTGACGGTAACGCGCTCCGGAGAATGACAGGATTTCTTCCACGCCTTCGGCCAGGCCATCACCATACAGCCGACGTACCAGGCCCAGCATCAGCTCCATGGCACCGTTGGGGCTGGCGGCGCTGAGGCGGTCGCGGTCGAGGGTGAAGCTGGCCGGGGTGATGCGCGTTTGCGGGCTGCGTTCGGACAGGCTGGCGCGCTGTTCGGGGTGGATGCTGCAACCGTAGTCGTCCAGCACCCCGGCGCGGCCAAGGAACCAGGCGCCGTTCCACAGGCCACCCAGGGCCATGCCGTGGGCCGCGCAGTCGTCCAGCAGGCGGTCGAGTTCCGGGTATTTCAGGGGCGTGCGCAGGCCGCCGCAGATCACCAGCAAGTCCAGCTCCTTCAGCGCCTCGGCGGACAGCTCGGTGGCCACCAGCTCCAGCCCCAGGTCGCTGAGCACCCGGTCGCCATCCATCGACAGCGGGGTGAACCGGAAGCTGTCCGCACGCAGCAGGTTGGCGGTGACCAGCACATCCATGGCGACGGTAAAGCTGGCCATCGAGAAATGTTCGAGCAAGACGAAGTCGACCCTGTACGGGGCCTGGGCATTGGCGCTGGTGGATTTCAGCCGCAGCATGTTGCTGGTACTGGTCTTCTTGCTGAACTGACGTGGCGTGGGCACTCTGGTCTCCGCTTCCTGGTTGGCCCGCAGAGTGTGGCGGCTGGCTGGGGGAAAGACAATCACCCGGGTGGGCGTGTCGTATTTCAGGTCGTGTTCAGGCAATCGCTTGCGGTGATGATTGCGAAGCTCCGCTCCTGCCGGAGGAGGGAAAACAATCTGAACCCTCGGCGCTTGCTGAAACCCAACCCATTACATGCCAAATGGGAGAGCGCTCATGGAAATCGGAACGATCTGGATCATTATCGCGGCCTTCGTCATCCTGCTGGAGGTCTGGGCGATCTGGCACATCATTGGCAGTGATCGGCGCGCCGAACGCAAGATGCTGTGGGTCGTCTTCGTGGTGTATGCGCCATTCCCCGGGTTGTTGTTCTGGGCATGGCGCGGGCCCAGGGCGGTGAAGGGCAGGGCGGTACTGCAGGAAAAGTGACGGTGTCCGGCATCAGGCGCGGGGGCGCCTGATGCCTGTGAGGCTCACTTGGGCAGGATGTCGAAGCGTATGGCGGGGCCTAGCCCGTTCACCATCAGGCAGCCGTAGAATTTCACGGTAGACAGCACACGCAGCTGCTTGAGCGCATTATGAATATATTCGTGAATCAGTTTCTCAGCCTCGCGCTTGCGCTCTGCAAGAGTGGAGCCCTTGAGTTCGACCGTCCCAAGCAAGGTGGTTTCAATGTGCTCAACGGTGCCCAGGCCGAGATTTTCCCGTAGATGCACCCGTGCCTGGGCGGCATCGGCGTCATCGCGTGCGGTGTGCGGCTTGATGGTATAGGCCAGCTGGAAATCAAAATTACTCATGCGCTTTTCCTTGTTGGATTCAGGCCTCCATGCCGGGGCTGGCAATCTAGCGCGTGACGGCCGCCGCGCAAACAGACGCGTGGTTCACATCAGTTCGCCTTCTGTGCGAAACGTCCTACGCTGCGCTTGACCTCGAGTTAACTTAAGGTCCGATACTCCGCCACTCTTCCATCCGATCGAGGGCATGTCGTGACCCATCCAGCCGTATTCCAGCTGAGCAACCCTGAGGGCCTTTACGATCCCAGTGGCAATGCCTATTCCCACGTCGCCGAGGTACGCGCCGACAGTCGGCTGTTGTTCATCGCCGGCCAAGGCGGGGAGGGCAGCGATGGCCAGCTGTCGCCTCTGTTTGCCGAACAGGCCCGCCAGGCGCTGGCCAACCTGGAGCTGGCGTTGGCATCCAAAGGCGCCAGCCTGGCCCAGGTGTTCAAGCTGACCTTGCTGATTGTCGAGCATTCCGAAGCGCGCCTGCGCCAATGGGTAGCGGAGGCGGACAGGGCGTGGGGGCCGTATTTGAAACCGACCTGCACCCTGATCCCGGTGCCACGGCTGGCGCTGGACGGCATGCTGGTGGAAATCGAGGCTGTGGCAGCACTGCAATGACGCGTTAACAGTCGCTGAGCGAACCTTGGCGTGGCCGGTGCCAGCCAACGCCTGGGGAAGTATCTTGTATATCGGCACTGGTCGTGACTACATTGCCGCTATAACAACAAGCTTCCCTCAGAGGTGACCACACCATGAGCACCGGCAGCACTGCGCTTACCGACCGCAAGGCTCGCGCCTGGGTCTGGCCTGCCCTCTTCAGCCTGGTGGCCTTCGCCGCCAATTCGGTGTTTTGCCGGCTGGCGTTGAAGGATGGGGCTATCGACCCGGCTTCTTTCACCGTGGTGCGTCTGGCCAGTGGTGCATTGTTCCTGCTGCTGCTCATCCGCCTGCGCAGACCTGCGTTGGCCATGGGCGGCAGCTGGCGTGGCGGCCTGGCGCTGTTCCTGTACGCGTTCCTGTTCTCTGCCGCCTACCTGCAACTGGGTGCAGGAGCCGGTGCGCTGCTGCTGTTCGGTGCCGTGCAAATCACCATGTTCGGCTTTGCCTGGTACAAGGGCGAACACATCTCGGCGCGTATGCTGCTGGGCATGCTGATCGCGTTTGCCGGCCTACTGGTGCTGCTGTTGCCCGGCGCCGCTGCGCCGCCGTTGGCCAGTGCCTTGCTGATGGGGTTGTCTGGCGTGGCCTGGGGTGTCTACACGCTGCTGGGCAAAGGCTCCCCCAGGCCGCTGGCCGACACCGCCGGCAATTTTACCCGCAGCCTGCCTTGCCTGGTGCTGCTGTTACCGATGCTGTTGGTGGGGGCCGGCCCGCACCTCACACCGTTTGGCTTGTGGTATGCGCTGGGTTCAGGGGTGCTGGCTTCTGGCGCGGGTTACGCCGTGTGGTATGGCGTGGTCAGGCAGGTCAGTGCGCAACAGGCTGCAACCCTGCAACTCAGTGTGCCTGTGATTGCCGCTCTGGGCGGTGTTGCTCTGATTGGTGAGCCGCTATCGCTGCGCTTGCTGATTGCGTGCGTGGTGGTGCTGGGTGGCATTGCGCTTGCTCTGGCACCGCGACGTTAGTGCGAGATGAAGAATGGGTGGGTAGGGGCCGCTTAGCCTCTGGTCGAACGGTCTGCGTCGGTCGCTTCCGTTACTACAGGCAGGTTGCCTGCGCGCTGGATGATCCGCCGTTGCTGCTCGTAGTCGTCAAGGGAAAGACCGCGACGCTGTAGCGCTTCCAACTGCAACTGGCGGGTTTCTTCGGCTGTGTAAGGGCGCAGTTCCGGGTGGCTGGCACAGCCGCTCATGATGGCGATGGCAAAAACGGCGAAGGTGGCGAAAAGCAGGCGGGCCAGGGTGTTCATCGGGGTAGCTCCAAGGGCCGGGGTCGTGGGCGGCGAGTCGATGGAGCAAGGTTATTAGGCCAAGGCGCCCGGTAGAAATTGCCCTGCTCGATAGTGACTATCGATGAACCGGGCGGGCTTTCGACACCTGGCCAAAACCGCCAGCATGGCTACGCTTAACCCACGCGGTCAGACCTCATGGGGAAAAGCGATGCGCATGCCATTGTTTGCTTTCCTGTCGGCGCTCCTGTGCCTGCACGCCGCGCCCGGCCTGGCGTTGGCGCAAGACGTACCGGCGCCTGATCCGGCCCCGCAAAGCGAAACGGTATTGACCAAAGACCCGGTCTTCACCCAGGAGCAACTGGACCAGATGCTGGCGCCGGTTGCCTTGTACCCCGATGCGCTGCTGGCCCAGGTACTGATGGCAGCCACTTACCCGGGGCAGGTGAGTGAAGCCGTGACCTGGTCCAAGGCCAACCCCAAAGCCTCGGGTGACGACGCGGTCAAACAAGTGGCGAAGCAGCCCTGGGACCCAAGCGTGCAAGCGCTGGTGGCTTTCCCGCAGCTGCTGGCGACCCTCGGCCAGGACCCGGTGTGGGTGCAGCGCCTCGGTGATGCCTTCCTGGCGCAACCCGACGATGTCATGGGCGCCGTGCAGCGCTTGCGCCATCAGGCACAGGCTGCCGGCAACCTGCAAAGCAACCAGTACCAGAACGTGACTGTGCAGGCTGCCCCGTCGACACAGGCGGCCAGCAGCGCGCCGTCCACCATCGTCATCCAGCCGGCCGACCCGCAGGTGGTGTACGTGCCCAGCTACAACCCGACCACGGTGTATGGCACCTGGGCCTATCCGGCCTCGCCGCCGGTATACTACCCGCCACCGCCGATGTACTACCCCGGCTCCGCGCTGGTGGCCGGCCTGGCCTTCGGGACCGGCGTGGCGATTGTGGCTTCGCTCTGGGGCGACTGTGACTGGGGCAACAACGACATCGATATCGACGTCAACCGTTACAACAACATCAACGCCAACAACCGCATCACCAACAACCAGAACAAATGGCAGCACAACGCAGCCAACCGCGATGGCGTGCCTTACCGTGATGCCCGCAGCCGCCAGCAGTATGGCCGCCAGCTGGACGGTGCCACCCAGCGCACGGCCTTCCGTGGCGACGACGTACAGCGTGCCCAGGCACGGGACAAGGCCAGGGCCTCGATGGACCGGGCCGGTATTGAACGGCCCGCCACCAGCAACCGCCAGGCGCGTCAGCAAATGCGTGAGGCGCAGACGGGCAACGCGGTGGGTAACCGTATGCAATCGCGTGCCGACAACCCGAGGGTCGCCGAGCGTCGGCAGGAACCCCGCACAGCCCAAGGCCGGCAAGTGGCCCAGAACCGACCCGCCAATACCGCCGGCCGGGCACGTAACAATGCGTTTGACGGCGTACGCTCGCCTTCACGTACCAACCTGCAGGCTAACCGTGGTCGCACCAGCCAGTCCTTCGCTCAGCGCCCGAACACCTCACGTGCCGCCGGACACCCGATCTCCCGACCCAGTGCGCCCATGCGTCGCGGCGGAGGTGGCCGTCGATGAACCGTCCAGCATTTGCAGGGTTGCTGTTCATTGCGAGCCTGGCCTGGTCCTGCCTGGCGGCTGCTCAAGAAACCTTTCCAACGCCGGAGAAGGCTGTGGCGTCCTTCGTTACGGCACTGGGCGCGGAAAAACCGGATGAAGCCCGCCTGGCGCAATTGCTGGGCGATGACTGGCGTACCTACATACCGCGTGGTGGTGTGCAGCGCAGCGACGTGGACACCTTCCTCGCGCAGTACGGTGCGCAGCACACCATCGACAGGACGGGCGAGGGCAAGGCCATTCTGGCGGTGGGCAGTGATCACTGGACCTTGCCTATTCCTTTGACCAAAAGCAGCCAGGGTTGGCGGTTCGACCTCAAGGCCGGCAGCGCCGAAATCCGCGCCCGGCGCATCGGCCGCAACGAACTGGGGGTGTTGCAGTCGTTGCTGGCTTATCACGATGCGCAAATGGACTACGCCACCGAGGACCACAACGGCAACGGTGCGCTGGAGTACGCGCAGAAAATCTTCAGCGAGCCCGGCAAACATGACGGGCTGTACTGGGACGAGGATGGCGACGGCGAGGTAAGCCCGTTGGGCCCGCTGTTCGGCCAGGATGTGGTTGGTGATGACTGGTACGGCTACCACTTCCGCATCCTCGATGCACAAGGCCCCTCTGCCCCTGGCGGCGCCTACAGCTACCTGATAGGCAACCAGATGAGCCGTGGTTTCGCCATGGTCGCCTGGCCGGCCAGGTACGACGACACTGGGGTGATGAGCTTCATGATCAGCCACGACGGCCAGGTGTTCGAGAAAGACCTCGGGCCACAGGGCGACAGGCTGGCCAAGGCGATGAAACGCTTCGACCCGGATGACAGTTGGCAGGTGGTGGACGTGGCGGCCGAAGACTGACTCCGGTCGCGCAGTGACCGCCGCTTGCACCGTTCAGTGCGTACGCGCAGCCCTGACCTCCCGTGCCGTGCACCCAAATTGCTGGCGAAATGCGCGGGTGAACTGCGCCTGATCGGCAAAGCCCCAGCGGAACGCCAGTTCGCCAATGGCCAGGTGGCAATACGGGTCGCGCAGTTGCCGGTGCACAGCCTCCAGGCGTTGCAGGCGCACCCATTCGCCAAGGGTATAGGGCGTGATCGCGAACAGCTTGTGCAGGTAACGCAACGACAGCCCGCAGGCGCTGGCGATGGTTTGTGGCGTGAGTTCGGGGTCGCCCAGATGTTGCAGCACGTACTGCTCCACCCGCGTCAGGTGCAGGGTGCTGAGGTTGCTGCCTTCGCTGCCCAGTACGCGGTCGTCCTGTTGCAGGGCCAGCAACAGGGTGGCCGAGGCCTGTTCCAGCAGCAGATGCCGGGCAGCCACAGGGCTGGCATCGAAATGGCGGGCGCACAGGTCCAGCTGTTCGACGAAGATGCGCCCCAGGCCCTGGCTGGCATCGAAGCAATGCCGGGTATAGCGTTTGTGCCCCAGCAAGTTGGCCTTGAGTGCCTGCTCAGGCAGCTTGAGCACCCACAGGTCGTTTTGTGTGCCGTAATGGAAGCGGTAGGGGGCGTCGCCGCGCTCGACGATGAAACCACCCGGGCGACAACTGATCGGGTGGCCGTCCTGTTCGAAGTGCACCTCGCTGCTGTGCGGCACGGTCACCAGGTAGAACGCTTCATGGTCCTGGCCGATGTGCGCCTTGCTGCGCGAGTAGCCCAACGGGCTGGAGCGCAGGCGCGACAGGCTGAGCGGCGTGCTGGGCGTGCTCCAGCGCTGCAGGTGGCCATTGAACGGCTGTTCGGCGGCAAACTGCAGGCTCAATGGGAAATAGGTGTCACTGATGGCTTCGGCCCAGCGCGCCTGGCGCTCCGGCTGAGCCCAGCCGTGGGTCGAGAGTTCTGTGGGCATGGTGGGTCCTTTTTCAAAGAGGGCAGCATTGAAAAAAGGAACTGCAGGCAAGCTACTCAAGCAGCTCTTGTTATTGTGCAAACCGCCCGGCAGCGCGAGGCTGCCAGGCGGCTTTCAGGCCCATGATCGGCGCACGCCAACCGTTTGATCAAGCCCCGCGTGTCACCCGGTAGGTGGCCGAAGGCTCCAGGCGCGCCTGCCAGCCCGGCGGCAAGACGATGTTGGTGGTGTCTTCCTCGATCACGCAGGGGCCCTGCACGGTCTGCCCCGGCAGCAGGCGATTGCCGTTGAACACGGGCGTGGGTTGCCACGCGCCGTCGGCGCTGAACAGCATCGGCCGGACGCTTTGCGGGGTGGCTGCCGGCGGTTCGGCCGGGCCTTGCAACTCAGGTTGCGGTGGGCGTGGCAGGTGGCCGATCACCGAACACTCCAGGTTCACCAGTTCCACCGGGCTGTCGGGTTCGCTGTACGAGTACAGGGTCTGGTGGCGGCTGTGGAAGCGGTTGATCAGCGCGGCCAGGCCTGCTTCATCCAGGGCATGCTGCGCCAGCTCCACGCTGCATTCATGGATCTGCCCCTGGTAGCGCATTTCCAGGGTGTAGTGGCAACTGCTGGCCTGGTCGCCAAAGCCGTCTTGGCGCAAGTTGGCCAGGCCTTGCTGGCGCAATTCGGCAAGGGCCTGGTTGAGTTGCTCGAGGTTCACGTGCCCGGCGTCCAGGCGCATCGACAGGCTGGTGAGCTGGTCGTAACGTACATCGGACAGGATCTGGCCGAACGCACACAAGCCCGAGGCCACCTTGGGGATCAGCACGGTCTGCATGCCGATTTCCTCGGCCAGACGCACCACGTGCATGCCCGCCGCACCGCCTGCGCCAATCAGGGCGAAGTCGCGTGGGTCGTGGCCGCGCTCAATGGATACGCGGCGAATGCCGTTGACCATGTTCAGGTTCACCAATGTGGTGATGCCGAACGCCGCCCGTTCCACGCTGATGCCCAGTGGCTCGGCGATCTTGCTGCGTATGGCATCCAGTGCGGCCTGGCGGTTCAGGCGGATGCTGCCGCCCAACAGTGCACCATCCGGGAGGTAGCCCAGCGCCAGGTTGGCGTCGGTTACCGTGGGCTCACTGCCGCCTTTGCCGTAGCACACGGGCCCCGGCATGGCACCGGCGCTGCGCGGGCCGACCTGCAGCATGCCGAACTCGTCCAGGTGGGCGATGGAGCCGCCGCCGGCACCCAGCGTCTCCACCTGAATCATCGGCACGCCAATGCGCTGGCGCAGGAAGTCCACATCCTTGCTGAAGTTGGTGCGCCCGGCGTTGGTCAGGGTGATGTCGAACGAGGTGCCCCCCATGTCCACGGTAATGACGTTGTCGATACCGAATGGCCGTGCCACGGCCAGCCCGGCCTGTGGCGCCGAGGCTGGGCCGGAGTTGATGGCATTGACCGCGCGCTCACGCATCAGGTGCCCCGGCGCCAGGCCACCGTTGGACTGGAAGTAACGCACCGGTTGTTGCACGCCAAGCTCGTGGAACAGGCTGTCGATGCGCGCCACATAGCGGGCCATCACCGGGCTGAGGTAGGCGTTGACCACCGTGGTGGAGGTGCGGGTGTACTCGCGAATCTGCGGAAACACCTCGCAGCCCGTGCAGACGAATACCCCGGGCAGGGCTGCCCGCACCAGCTCGGCGGCACGCTGCTCATGGCTGGGGTTGCGCACCGACCACAGGAAGGAAATGGCCACGGCCTCTACGCCTTCGGCACGGAAGTAGTCGATGGCGGCGTGGATGGCGCGTTCGTCCAGCGGGCTGTGCTCACGGCCATCGCCGAGGATGCGGCCACCAATCGGGCGGCGCAGGTGGCGGGGGGCGAGCATGTGCGCTGGCGGATAATGGGCGTCGTAGCGGTGGCCTTCTTCCTTGTGCCCCAGGCGGATTTCCAGGCTGTCTTCATGGCCCTCGGTGCACAGCAGGCCCACCTTGACCCCGGTACGCTCGATCAGCGCGTTGAGGGCTACGGTGGTGCCGTTGATGCACAGGTCACAGTTGGCAATCAGCTCGGCCGGGCTGCGGCCGGTGGCGTCGGCGATCTGCGCCAGCCCGGCCCGAATGGCCAGGGTGCCGTCCTGCGGCGTGGACGGGGCCTTGAACAGCTGCACGCCGCCGTCGCGGTCGGCCAGGATGAAATCGGTGAAGGTGCCGCCGGCGTCGATGCCCAGGCGATATTGGTTGCGCATGATGGGTCTCCGGTCAGTGCGGGGCGCGGGCAAGGCGGGTTGCGGGTTCATCCAGCTGGCCATCGGCATCGACGACCACGCCGTATTCCAGGGCTGCGCCCTGGGGCGAGACCAGGCCGTTGCGCAGGTCTTGCAGGACGGCGACAATCGGCCGGCGCAGCGGGTCGCCGTAGCCACCGCCACCGGGGTTGATGTTGATGATTCGCTCACCGGGCTGCAGGGTGAGCATCGGGTTTTGCGTGTAGTGGTCTTCGCTGCCATCGGCATGGCGGTGGATCAGCCGGCCCAGCTTGGGCTCCAGCAGCGCATTGCGTGCCCCGGCGGCCCCGGCGGTGGGCAGTTGCCGGCCTTCACCGAAGCCGACCACGGTCATGGCGTGGTCCAGCGGCTCGATCTCCAGCCGGGTGCCCGAACCACCGCGAAACTCGCCAGCGCCGCCACTGTCGGCCATCAGGCTGTAGCGGTGGATGAGCACCGGGTAGGCATGTTCCAGCAGCTCGATGTCACCGCTCATCAGCGCGCCGAAGCAGCACAGCGGGCCGCACGCGTGCCAGCCATCCATCACCTTGTTGGCACCGGCACCGGCAATGATCGAAGCCAGCACCATGGTCACGTACTCGCTGTTGCCGTTGCGCGGGTCATGGCCGGCGATGTTGATACCGCTGGTATGCCCCCAGGAGGCCGTAACCCGTTGTGGCGAGGCTTGCTCCAGCGCAGTGCGCACGGCATCGGCCAGTGTTTCCATCGGCGTGGTGGTGCAGTTGACGTGGGGTGCCGGTTCTTCGGCGTTGCACAGGGTACCCCTGGGCCCGACATCGACCGTGACGCAGCGGTACAGGCCTTCGTTGTAGGGCGGCGCTACCTGAGCGAACATCATCAGCCCCAGGTACACGCCCGACACCGAGTTGCCCTCGTAGGAGTTGATGAAGTAGGGCACTTGTGGCGGGCTGTCGATGCGCACATGGGCCTGGTCACCGCGAATCTGCACATGGGCGGTGATGGCCAGCTCGCCCAGGCCGTGGCCGGCATCTTCGAGCACGGCGGTGCCGCTGTAATCACCGTCCGGCACGTCGCGCAACAGCGCGCGCATGTGCCGGTCGGCCATGTTCTTCAGCTCGGCGATGCAGGCACGCACCTGGGCCACGCCGTACTTGTCGAGCAGCTCCAGCAAGTGCCGCTCGCCCACTTTGCAGGCGCCGTACTGGGCATTGAGGTCGCCTTCCTGGTAGGGGCGTGCGCGCATGTTGGTGAGCATGAAGTTGATCACGTCTTCGCGGCGTTTGCCTTTTTCCCACAGCTTGACGGGTGGAATGCGCAGGCCCTCGGCGTAGATCTCCTTGGCGTCGGGGTTGTAGCCGGCAGGCACCGGGCCGCCGATGTCGGTCAGGTGGCCCTTGCACACGGTCCAGAACACCAGCTCGCCCTGGTAGTACACCGGTTTGTACATGCAGCAGTCGAGAATATGGCTGCCCTTGTAGGCCGGGTCGTTGTGGTAGATCACATCGCCTTCGGCGATGTCGTCGCCAAAGAACTCGGCTACGCACTTCATGGCCGGGATCAGCGAGCCCAGGTGAATGGGGATGTCCTGGCCCTGCAGGATCATTTCCGGCAGGTGGTCGAACAGCGAGTTGGAATAGTCGTGGGCCAGGTTGAACACACTGGACCGGCCGGTCTTTTCCAGGGTCAGGGTCATTTCGCGTTGCGCTGTCTCCAGCGCACCCCGGACAACCGCAAGGGTGATCGGATCTACTGTCTGCATAGGTCACCAACGTTTGTTCTTGTGCTTTGGGTGCGTGCCGCAGCGGGGCGGCGCGTGGTGACAGGCTACGGGGGAGGGTGGGGGGAAGGCTTGTCGTTGGGTGTACTGGATCTTGCGTTTTGGTGCACAAGGGGCGCGAAAGAGAGCTACCGCCCCAGCATCTGCCGTACCAGCCACTGCCCCGCTGGCCCCAACGCCCGCCGGCTAGACCAGGCCACATCCATATCGACACGGCGCGGGTAACCCGCTATCTGCAACTCCACCAACTCAGTGCCAAACCTTGCCACCAGCGCCCTGGGCAGCTCGGCCCAGCCAAACCCGCGCACGGCGAACTCCAGCAACGTGAGGTAATCCGGTGCCGACCAAGCCTGACCACGGCCGTGATGCAGGCTGGGGGCGTAGGTCTTGATGTACAGTTGCCGCGCGTTTTCGAGGTGGTGCGTTTGCACCTGCCCAAGGCCCGCCAGCGGGTGCCCGCTGGCCACGTACACACCAAACTCCGCCTGTTCGGGCAAGCGGGCAACGGCAACGTCGGCGGGGTAGCCGGGTTGCGTGGCAAGGATGCCGACATGCGCCAGGCCCTGCTGGATCATGTCGATCACATCAGCGTCCTCCGCCGGGCCGCAGCGCAATTCGGTATGCGGATAGTGCTCGGCGAAGCGGGCCATTACCGCGCCCTGGAAGGTGACACTGTAGCTGTCCGACATCACCACCGACACCAGCGGCTCCACGTTTTCCGCCAGCCGCACCGCCAAGGCATCGAGCTGGGCGCTGGCATCAAGAATGGCCTCCACATGGCTCAGCACCTGTCGGCCTGCCTCATTCAGCGTGGGGTGGCGGCCACCCCGGTCGAACAGCGGGCAACCGATATCCGCCTCGAAATTGGCAATGGCAATGCTGACGGTGGACTGGCTTTTGCGCAGTTTGCGCGCCGCAGCGGAGAACGAACCGAGCGATGCGGCTTCGACAAAGGCAACCAGAGCTTCGGGTGAGTAGCGCATGGTATTGATAAAACCGATGGTAGCTATGTCGCGAGTATCAGTTTTACCAAAGAAAATGGAAAGCACGACTTACGCAATGGATGGATTTTGCAATGAAAAACGTGTCTTTCACCGAACGCCTGGTTCACGCCGTGGGTTACGAAGTGTTCGCGGTGTTGTTGTGCGCGCCGCTGTTGTCCTGGGTAATGGGCAAATCGCTGGCGACGGCGGGGGCCTTGGCGGTCACCCTGTCGGTGATCGCCATGCTGTGGAACATGGTCTACAACGCGCTGGTCGATCGCTGGGTACAAACCGAGCGTATCCACTGGAAGGCCAGTGCGCGTTTTGTGCACGGTCTGGGCTTCGAGGCCGGGCTGGTGGTGTGGTGCTTGCCGGTGGCGGCGTGGATGCTGGATATCTCGCTGCTGCAGGCGTTCATGGTGGAACTGGGCTTCTTCGTGATCATCCTGCCCTACACCGTGCTGTACAACTGGGCCTTCGACAAAGCCCGGCACCTGGTGATGCAGCGCCGCAGTGCCGCGTTGTCCAGGTGAGCACGAAACGCCTGTATTCGTTACCTGTATTTTCGCGGTTGGGTGGCATCGCATTTGTCGCTAATGAGATGCTCTATCATTCGTATTTATTTGTTGATTTTTTTGCATTAGACTCCCGCCAAATTGCAGAAATGCAGCGTGCAGAACGCAAGAAAAACCATAAAAATCTGTCGCAAGGGAGCGGGGCGTGGAATTCAAGAAAAATTCAATCGCGTTGGCAGTAGGCTCGGCAATCTGTTTCGCTAACAGCGCCTGGGCGCAAGACCCGACCGCTGCCGTGGAATTGACACCGATTACGGTCACCGGGGAAAAAATCAACCGCACCCTTGAGCAGACGCAGTCCAGCGTGGTTGTGGTGACCGAGCAGCAACTGCGCGAGAAGGCTGACCAGGACCTGGCCGATGTATTCGCCCGCACACCGGGGGTGTACACGCAGGCCGGTAACGAAAACTGGGGTATTCGTGGGGTGCCGGTTTCTGGCTTCGATGACCAGGGGCCGGCCACGCTCAATGGCGCGGTATCGGTATTCGTAGACGGTGCCGTGCAACCCAACCGTGCGTTGACCTTCACCCCGACGCAAATCTGGGACGCTGAACAGGTAGAGGTGTTCCTCGGCCCGCAGTCGACCACCCAGGGTCGCAACTCCTTGGCCGGTGCGGTGGTGATCCAGACCCGTAACCCGACCTTCACCCCAAGCTTCTCGGCGCAAACCAGTGTCGGCAACTACGGCGAACGGGGTGCCGCCGTGGCCGGTGGCGGGGCAATTGTCGATGACAAGATCGCGGGGCGCATCGCCCTGGATTACACCGAAGGCGATGGTTACATCGACAACGTCGCACGCAATGACGATGCCAACCCCAACCGTTCGACCAACGGCCGCGGCAAGCTGCTGATCCTGCCCAACGAAGACCTTGAAGTGCTGCTGACCTACGCGCACAACGAGCATCGCCAGGGCGACAACTCGGTGCTACGCGAGAACGACCGGGTGCGTTACTACAAGATGTCGTCCAACACCCAGGCGTTCGACAACCTCAAGCAGGACACCGTCAGCGCCAAGGTCGATTATCGCCTGGATGACAACTGGTCGCTGACCAGCCTGACAGCCAATACAAGCTCTGATTACAGTGCGCGGCTGGACTTCGATCAGACGGCTGTCGATAACCAGGTCATTCTGCGCAAGCAGGACGGAGATTTGTTCAGCCAGGAGCTGCGGCTGAACTACACGTCAGACACGGTGAAGAGCTTCGTCGGGGCCTATTACGGCCATAACACCAACAACTTCCATGACCGGTTGTTGTTCGACGACGAGCTGTTCGGTACCGTCAAAGGCGATACCAAAATCGAGAACAAGGCCGTATTCGGTGAAATCAACTGGACGTTCGTCCCGCGCTGGACGCTGATTACCGGGCTGCGCTACGACCACGAAACCAATGACACCGACATTGACCAGGACGACTTCTCCAGTGCTGGCAAAGTTAGCAAGTCGTTCGATGCCGTGCTTCCCAAACTCGGTCTCGACTATGAGCTGGCCGCAGACCAGTACCTGGGCTTGATGGTACAGAAGGGCTACCGCGGTGGTGGGGTGAACGTGCGGGCCGGTGGCGGCCACGAGGCTTACGACCCGGAATACACCACCAACTACGAGCTGTCTTACCGTGGCGCGTTCCTCGACAAGAGCCTGCGCGCACGGGCCAACCTCTATTACACCGACTGGAAGGACCAGCAGGTCAGTGTGCTTGACCCGGATACCCAGTTCGCCCACATCTTCAATGCCGGGAGCAGTGATATCAAAGGCCTGGAAGTCTTTGTCGAAAAGGATTTCAGCGAACAGCTGACCCTGAACCTGGGGGCTGCCGTGACAGCGGGCAAGTACAAGGACTTCGTCACCGGCGATGGTCGTGACATGAGCGGTGAAGACTTCCTCTATTCGCCCAAATACAAGGTGTCGGTGGGCGGCACCTACCGCTGGAACGACCGCCTGACCTTGAACACCGATGTCGTCTACCAGAGCACCGCGCCGTCGGAGTATGAGTTCGATGCTGCCGGTCAAGTCATTGACGAGCGCCGTAGCGACAACTACTGGTTGGTCAACTTCAACACCGAGTACAAGGTCACCCGCAACATTTCGGTGTCCGGCTTTGTGAAGAATGCCTTCGACAAGGAGTACATCACCAACAACCGTAGCGGCGACATTCTCGACGTCGGTGCGCCTCGCACAGTCGGCCTGGCTCTGCGTTACGACCTGTAAGGCTCTGGGCGCGAGGCAACAGGCTCTCGCGCCCCGTTTGCGACGCTCAGGCTCATCTAAGTATTCATCCGTAACCTCCAGCTCAGCCCCTGACGGGACCTGAGGAGTTACGCCCGATGAACCATTCAAGCAAAGGTTGGCTCAACAAAGTGCCGGAAGTGACGCTGTCCTTCTGGGTCATCAAGATCATGTCCACCACGGTGGGCGAGACGTTTGCCGACTTCCTTGCCGTTGACGTCGGCTGGGGGCTGGTCATTACCAGCGCCGTCATGGCAGTGCTGCTGGCGGGTGCGTTGGCCTTGCAGTTGCGCAAACGCATGTGCGAGCCCTGGATCTACTGGCTTTGCGTGGTGCTGGTGAGCATCCTGGGTACCCAGATTACCGACATCCTGACGGACGAACTGGACGTCAGCCTGTACGCCAGCACGGCGGTATTCTCGGTGCTGCTGGCTGCCAACTTCGTGGTCTGGTACGCGGTGGAACGCAACCTCTCCATACGCCAGATCGTGACGGCAAGGCGCGAACTGTTCTATTGGAGCACCGTGCTTTGCACCTTCGCACTGGGCACTGCCGGCGGCGATCTTGCAACCGAGGCACTTGGCTTGGGCTTTGGTATTGGCACTGTGATCTTTGCCGCACTCATTGCCGTGTGCCTGGTCGCCTGGCGCCTGGGAGGCAACACTGTCCTGGTGTTCTGGGTGGCCTACATCCTGACGCGACCGCTCGGCGCATCGCTGGGTGACCTGCTGACGCAATCCCATGATTACGGTGGGCTCGGTATGGGCGCCACCTGGACCAGTGCGCTTTTCCTTTGCGTCATCTTCATTCTGGTCGCTGCTGCCCAGTTCAGCACCGAACAGTCCAAGCGTCTCGCCCGTTGATAATGAGGCAATTACCCATGATTTCGAACCGTTTCAGCAAAACCATGGCGGCTATCGCCTGTGCGGCGGGTGTGCTGTTGACCCAAGGCTGCTCCAAGCCTGAGCAAACGCAAGCGGCTGGCGCTGGTGTTCATGCACCGACCCGGTTGGGAGACCTGAGCACCTTCCGGCGCATTGCCGAGGATGTGGCGGCCAAGGTCGATGGGCAGGACCTGGCAGCGGCCAAGGCACGTATCAAGGACCTCGAAAAAAGCTGGGATGACGCCGAAGCCGGCATCAAGCCACGCGCTGCGAGCGATTGGCATGTTCTGGACAAAGCCATTGACCGGGCGCTGGACGCGCTTCGCGCCACCCAACCCCGACAAGGCGACTGCAAGGCGGCCATGGATGCGCTTCTGAAGGCGTTCGACAGCTTGCAAGGGCAGCAAAAAGGCTGAAGTGCAAAGGTGGCAATGGCCTTGCGCTTGGCTATTGTTCCCTCACATGCTCACATCGGGGAAGCCAATGCGCGTTTTACTGGTCGAGGATGACGGCATGATTGCCCAGGCGCTGCAAGACGCGCTGGCGGCGGCGGGTTATGCCGTGGATTGGGTCGCGGATGGCCAGGCGGCCGAAGCGGCCTTGCGCACGCATCCCTATGACCAGGTGCTGCTCGACCTTGGGTTGCCTGGGCAGGATGGCCTGCAATTGCTGCAACACCTGCGCGCCGCCGACAACCCGGTGCCGCTGTTGATCATTACCGCGCGCTCGGGGCTGGATGACCGTGTGCGTGGTCTGGATGGCGGGGCAGATGACTTTCTGCAAAAGCCTTTCGAAATGGCCGAGCTGCTTGCCAGGATGCGCGCGGACATGCGCCGCAAGGGAGGGCGGGCGGGCCCCCAGTTGAGCAACGGTACGCTTAGCCTGGACCCGGTCAGCAAATGCGCTCGCGTGTTGGACGAGCAGCCTGTCCAGCTGTCGAACCGGGAGTTTGCCTTGCTTCAGGCCTTGCTGATCCGCCCCGGGGCGATTTTGTCGCGTGGCGACCTTGAGGACCGGCTTTACGGCTGGGGGAACGAGGTGGAAAGCAATGCCGTGGAGTTCATCATCCATGCATTGCGACGCAAGCTGGGCAAGGATGTGATCCGTAATATCAGGGGGCTGGGATGGAGGGTTTCAAAAGACGCGTGAGTCAGTCCCTGCAGCTGCGCCTGTCGGTGGCGCTGTCGGTTGCGATCCTGCTGGTGGCAACGTTGAGCGGGGCATTCAGCTACTTCTCGGCCTACGATGAGGCGCTTGAGCTGCAGGACAACAGCTTGCGTCAGGTAGCGGCCTTGTTCATGCGCCAGGGCCTGACATTCAATTACCCTGCCGGCGGGCAGCCTGTGGTGGGCGACGATGAAGAAACCCGCATCGTGATCCAGTATCTGTCCGATGGCCTTGCGGTCGGCCATACGGATGACAGCCAGTTGCCGTTGCCCTTGCCGGGCGCTGTGGCCGACGGGTTGTCTACCGTCACCGTAGGCAATGAGCCTTTTCGCGTATTGGTACGCAAAGACTTGCACGGCAAGCGCTTTGCCGTGGTGCAGGAGATCGACAGCCGAAACCGCGATGCCCGCGAGAGCGCGTGGCGTGCATTGCTGCCATTTGCCATTCTGTTTCCCATCTTGCTGCTCGTGGTGTCCAACTTGATTCGTGAGCTGTTCAGGCCTGTCGGAGCATTGGCGACAATGCTGGATACCCGGGATGATCAGGATTTACGCCCCATCGATGAGCGTATGCTGGCCAACGAGATACGCCCATTCGTACAGGCGATAAACCGGCTGCTGGGGCGAGTGGAGCGAACCCTTGAAAGCCAGAAACGCTTTGTCGCCGATGCGGCCCACGAACTGCGTACCCCCCTGACTGCGCTCTCGCTTCAGGCCGAAGGCCTTGAGCCCGAAACGCTGTCACCGCGCGCCCAGGCGCAAGTGGCCCAATTGCGGCTGGGCATCGGCAGGAGCCGCAAGCTCATCGAGCAACTGTTGGCGTTGGCAAGTGCTCAGCTTGGCGATATGCCGCCAGGCGCTGTGTCAGTGCATGAAGCCTGCCGGCTGGTGCTGGAGGACCTGCTGCCATTGGCCGAACAGAAACAGATCGACATCGGCCTGGAAGGTGAAGATGTCTACTTGCCCATGCGGGAAATTGAATTGAGGGCCGTCATCAAGAACCTTGTGGAGAACGCTATTCGTCACGCTCCAGTGACCGGTCGTGTTGAATTGTTTGTTGAGCAGGGCGCCGGGACGGTCATGCTGTGTGTGCGTGACGATGGTCCAGGTGTCGCCCCGGAAGAATGGGGGCGTGTCTTCGACCCCTTCTATCGCAGCACGGACAGCGCAGGAGAGGGCGCTGGCCTTGGGCTCTCGATTGTACAAACCATCGTTGTACGTTCAGGAGGAGAGGTGAAGGTGGGCTACACAGACGAAGTCAGCCGCAAGGGTTGGTGTGTCTGTTTGCACTGGGCGTGTACTACTGACTGACGGTGTGGGTTGTGGGGCTTTACATTTTTCCAGGCCCTGCCGCCGTTGAGTGTGAAAAAACGGGGCATGCCATCAACTGGCATGCCCCGTTCCTATATCGCTACAGCGCCTCAGGCGACTTTGACGATCCAGCCTGCCGGTGCTTCAACGTCACCGCTCTGGATACCGGTCAGCTCGTTGTAGAGCTTTTGGGTAACCGGGCCAACCTTTTCCAGGTCGTGGAACACGTGCAGCTTGCCGTTGTACTCGATACCGCCGATCGGGGTGATCACCGCCGCAGTGCCGCAAGCGCCGGCTTCAATGAAGCGGTCCAGCTTGTTGATTTCGACATCACCTTCGATCACGGTCAGGCCCAGGCGCGATTGCGCCAGTTCCATCAGCGACAGGCGGGTGATGCCTGGCAGCACCGAGGCCGATTTCGGGGTCACGAACTCGTTGTTGGCGGTGATGCCGAAGAAGTTGGCCGAACCGACTTCTTCGATCTTGGTGTGGGTCAGCGGGTCGAGGTAGATGGCGTCGGCGAAGTTGGCCTTCTTGGCTTCAGCGCCCGGCTGCAGGCTGGCGGCGTAGTTGCCACCGACCTTGGCCGCACCGGTGCCTTGCGGGGCGGCGCGGTCGAAGCTGGAGATCTGGAAGTTGTGCGGCTTCATGCCGCCCTTGAAGTACGAGCCAACCGGGATGGCGAATACCGAGAAGATGAACTCGGGGGCGGTGCGCACGCCAATGTTGTCGCCGGTGCCGATCACGAACGGGCGCAGGTAGAGGGCGCCTTTGCCGTGCGGTGGCACGAACTTCTCGTTGGCCTTGACCACTTGCTTGCACGCTTCGATGAACACATCGGTCGGCACCTGCGGCATCAGCAGGCGGGCGCAGCTGCGTGCCATGCGGGCGGCGTTCTGGTCCGGGCGGAACAGGTTGATCGAGCCGTCCTTGCAACGGTAGGCCTTCAGGCCCTCGAAGCACTGCTGGCCGTAGTGCAGGGCAGTGGAGCCCTCACTGATGTGCAGTACGTTGTCTTCGGTCAGGGTGCCTTTGTCCCACTCGCCATTGCGCCATACGGACAGGTAGCGTTTGTCGGTCTTGATGTAGTCGAAACCCAGCTTGTCCCAATTAATGCTTTCGTTGCTCATGACACCCTCATTGTCTTGCAAGTGCCCGATCGCTCGGGCTGCTGTTATATGCGCACCACGCCACCATAATACATCCGTGGCGGATCGGGAACGGCCAGTCACGAATTGATAGCCTGCGATGCATTTTTTTCGGTATCTACAACTGCAGGTACTCATCCAGCGCCAGGTTTTGCAGCAGTACCGCATCATGGGATGCCACCATGAGCGCCCCGCCAAACTGCCCGAGCATGCGCTCCAGTGCGGCCAGTGACGGCAGGTCCAGGTGGTTGCCGGGTTCGTCCAGCAGTAACAGGTCGAGCGGCCGTTCGCGATACAGCACGGCGGCCAGTGCCGCCTTCATCCGTTCTCCGCCGCTGAGCAGGCTGCTGGGCAGTTCGATACGGGCCACATCCAGACCGAGCTGCGCCAGGCGGCTGCGTAATTCGCCCTGGGCCATTGCCGGGTTGGCCTTGCCCAGGTGGTCGAGCACACTGCTGTGGCCGCATAGCGTGCTGCAATGCTGGTCGAGCAGGGCCGTCTCGCCCGTGAGGCGCACGTTGTCAGGCGATGCCGGTAATTCCCCGTTCAGCAGCCTGAGCAGGGTGGACTTGCCGCTGCCATTGGCCCCGACCAAACCCACCCGCTGGCCCAGGCATACGCGCAGGTCGAGCGGTTTGCGGGTGCCACGGGGCAGGCGAAGCGCCTGGAGGGCCAGCACTTCGCGGCCTGCATGGCGCAGAGGTGTGGGGGCATGCAAGGTAATGGCGGTCTCCTGCTCGACCTTGCGGGCGGCATCGCGCACTTGGTCATGCAGGGCCTGCCGGGCTTCGCCGTGGTCGCGGCGCTGCTTGCCCGCCGTGGCCTGGCTGCGCTCGTGCTGGCGATCGACCAGAATTTTGGCCTGATTGGCGTGCCTGGCCTGGCGCCCGGCCCGGGCCTGATGGCGCTCCAGGTCTTCGCGCTGGCGTTGCAGTTCACGGGCCTGGCGTTGCTGCGCCTGCTTCAACCGGGCGAGTTGCTGCTGGGCCTGGGTTGTCTGGCTGGCCTTTTGTTCTGTATAGAAGCTGTAATTGCCGCCATAGGCCTGCAACCCCAGGCTGGACAGCTCGACGATACGCACCATGTGCCCAGCAGGCTGCGGTCGTGGCTGATCACCAGCAGGCCCCGGTCCCAGGCTTCGATCATGCCCAGCAGCCGGGCGCGGGCTTCGCTGTCCAGGTGATTGCTGGGTTCGTCGAGAATCAGGTAGTCGGCATTGCTCAGCCATGCGCCAATCAGCGCCACGCGCATGGCCTGGCCGCCGCTCAGGCTGCTGGCGGGCTGGCGCCAGTCCAGGTGCCCCAGGCCGTGGCGTTGCAGGTGTATCTGCAATTGTTCGCGGATATCCCAGCGCTCGCCTACGGTGTCAAAATCCTGGGGCTCGATGCTGCCTTGCTCGATACGCGTCAGCGCTGCAATCAGCGTGCCGGCCTGGGCCAGGTCGGCAACCGTGGCGCTCTGCTCGATTACCTGCTGGTTCAGCAAGTGAATACGGCCAAGGCGTCGACAATGGCCGCCGCTCGGTTCGCGCTGGCCGGCCAGAATCTGCCCGAGCAAGCTCTTGCCCACACCATTGCGCCCGACCAGGCCAGTGCGGCGGTGGTCAAAGGTTTCGTTAAGGTCGGTAAACAGCTGCCTGCCATCCGGCAAGGTCAGGGAGACGCTGTCCAGCGTCAGGATTGACGTGTTCGTCATGCACAACTCCACAAATGCCGCGACATCTCCGGAGCGAACCGGAGGCTGAAGACTGGCCGTCGAAGGGGACGGCGGCATTAGTGGCGCATTGGACGAACACCTCGTAGTAGGGGAACGTAAAGCCTAATGGACTGGCGAGGGCGGGTAAAGCACTTCCCGCCAGCTGGCCTCAGCGCTGCTTCTGCAAGCGCTTGGCCCAGTCGCCACCTTGGCCGTGTGCGCAGGCCTCTTCACTGTCGAAACGCACATGCCAAGCCGGGTGGTCTAGCTGGACGCCGGCCTGCTCCAACGCCTGGCTGGTCAGTGCCAGCATGCGCGCCTTCGCCTGGCCTGCCACGGCAGCGGTTTTTTCGGCCTCTTGCTCGAACACCCAGGTAACGCGCAGGCTGCCCGGAAAATCCTCGGGGTCGAGCCGGTGGGTAAGCCAGCTGAAACCGACAATTTCCGCCTTGGCGGTTTCGCAGGCTTCGGTCAGGTACGCCACCAGTTCCCGCTCCAGCCGGGCCATTTCGCGCTTGCCCAACGCTTTCAAGGGTTGGCCTCGTCATCGATCTGCTGGCAAAAGCGCAGGCGGTTGCCAAACGGGTCATACACCTGCATCTGCAGGCCCCAGTCCAGGCGTTCGGCTTCGGGGCGAGCGTAGCCGTATTGTTTATCCTGCAGTTCACGCTCCAGCGCGCGCAGGTCGTCGATGCGGGCGAACACGGTGGAGCCTGGGCAGGCGTCACCGTGGTGCTCGGAAAGGTGCAAAACCAGCCCGTCGCGGTGAATTTGCACATACAGGGGCAGGTCCGGGCTGAAGCGGTGCTCCCAGTCCACGCTGAAACCGAGGAAATCAAGGTAGAACTCCTTGGCCTTGTCGACCGAGAAGATGCGCAGTACCGGTATGGCGGGGGCGAGGTGCATGGGGCGTCCTTGACCGTAGTTGAAGGCGCCACTGTAACGCAGTTGGGTGCCTTGTGGTCAGCCAGCGCTGCGCAACGGTTGACCACCCGCCAGCCACTGCGTAGCCTTGCCACTTCGAGGTTCTTCGGCCAGGCCGAAGCTAAGACGGGAACGCGGTACAAGCCGCGGCTGCCCCCGCAACTGTAAGCACCGATAACGGATCGACACAGCCACTGCGCCCGCGCGCGGGAAGGCGTCATCCCGCCACCGCCTGCTGTTTGTCAGGCCTATGGAACGGTGCGAGCCAGGAGACCTGCCTCGTCACGTTTTCGACTTTAAACCGGGCGGGGTGATCCGGTGGCGAACAAGCCCGGCCGTGCTGGCCCGTGGCTGTCGTCCTGCATGCCCGCGCCACACTGCCAAGGGCACTGCGACATGAAAACACTGGCCAAGCTCCCCGTCACCATCGTCACCGGCTTCCTCGGCTCGGGCAAGACCACCTTGCTGCGCCACATGCTCGACAACGCCCAGGGTCGTCGCATTGCGGTCATCGTCAACGAATTTGGCGAACTGGGCATCGACGGCGAAATCCTCAAGCAGTGCAGCATTGGCTGCACCGAAGAAGAAGCCAGTGGCCGCGTCTACGAGCTGGCCAACGGCTGCCTGTGCTGCACCGTGCAGGAAGAGTTCTTCCCGGTGATGCGCGAGCTGGTGGCACGCCGTGGCGACCTGGACCACATCCTGATCGAAACCAGCGGCCTGGCCCTGCCCAAACCGCTGGTGCAAGCCTTCCAGTGGCCAGAAATCCGCAATGCCTGCACCGTCGATGCGGTCATCACCGTAGTCGACAGCCCGGCCGTGGCCGCCGGCACGTTCGCTGCCTACCCGGACCAGGTCGATGCCCAGCGCAAGCTCGACCCTAACCTGGACCACGAATCGCCGCTGCACGAACTGTTCGCCGACCAGTTGGCCAGCGCCGACCTGGTGGTACTGAACAAGGCTGACCTGATCGATGCCGAAGGCCTGGCCAAGGTCCGTGCCGAAGTGGCCGAAGAGCTGCCGCCAGCCGTCAAGGTGATCGAAGCCAGCAGCGGCAAGCTGCCGCTGGAGGTGCTGCTGGGCGTGGGCGCCGAGTCCGAGGCGCACATCGATGGCCGCCGTACCCACCATGACTCGCACCATGACGGTGACGACCATGATGATCATGACCACGATGCCTTCGACTCCATCTCCATCGACCTGCCAGAAGCCGACGAAAGCCTGCTGCTCGACGCCCTGACCCAGCTGGTGGTGGAGTTCGGCATCCTGCGCGCCAAAGGCTTCGCCGCCATCCCGGGCAAGCCGATGCGCCTGCTGGTGCAAGGCGTGGGTACCCGTTTCGACAAACACTTCGACCGCGCCTGGCGTGCTGACGAGCCGCGCATCACCCGCCTGGTGCTGATTGGCCAGGACCTTGACGCAGCCCAGCTGGAAGCGCGCCTGCGCCAGGCCCTGGGCGCCTGACCCATGCACCTGCTGCGGACCCAGCCCGGCGGCTTCGTGCCGGATGACAGCATTGCCGACCTCGGCCAGACCCCCGCCGAGCTGGTGATTCTCTGCAGCGGCGATTCACACCTGGCATTGCTCGCCGATACCGCCGAGCAATTGCCAGACGATTTCCCCAGCCTGCGTCTGGCTAACCCGATGCAGGTGCAAAACCATGCTTCGGTCGACCTGTATATCGACCAGGTGCTGCGCCATGCCAAAGTCATCCTGGTGTCGCTGCACGGTGGTGTCGGTTACTGGCGCTATGGCGTCGAGCAACTGGTCGAGCTGGCCGCCCGTGGCGTGCAGCTGATTCTGGTGCCGGGCGATGACCGCCCGGACCCGGAGCTGACCTCCCTGGGCACTGTCGCTGGCGAGCAGGCCGAGCGCCTCTGGCACTACTTGCGCCAGGGCGGCAAGGCCAACGCCATCAACCTGTTCAACTGCCTGGCCAGCCAGTGGCTGGGCCGTGACTATGCCTGGGAGGAGCCGCAGCCCTTGCCGCGCACGGCGGTGTATCACCCGGCCAAGGGCAGCACCACGCTGGAAGACTGGTACCCGCATTGGCACCCCGAGCACCCGGTAGCGCCGCTGCTGTTTTATCGCTCGCACCTGCAGGCCGCCAACACCGCATTTGTCGACGTGTTCTGCCAGCGCCTGCAGGCTGCCGGGCTGAACCCGTTGCCGATCGCGGTGGCCAGCCTCAAGGAAAGCGCCTGCCTGGAGCAGGTCGAAGCCTGGCTGGACGAGGTCGGCGCCGAAGTGCTGGTCAATACCACAGGCTTTGCCCTGTCCAGCCCCGAACGCCCCAACCTGCGCCCGTTCCGCCGCGACATCCCGGTATTGCAGGCCATCTGCGCACAGGACAACCAGCCCGGCTGGGAAGCCAGCGAACAGGGGCTGGGCGCGCGCGATCTGGCCATGCACATTGCCTTGCCTGAGCTGGACGGGCGCATTATCACCCGGCCGGTCAGTTTCAAGGACATGGCCTGGCGCAGCGAGCGCAGCCAGTCCGATGTGGTGTGCTACCGCGCCCACCCCGAACGCATGGACTTCGTTGCCGAGCTGGCCCGCCGCTGGGTTGAGCTGGCGCGCCTGCCCAATGCGCAGAAGCGCGTGGCCCTGGTGCTGGCCAACTACCCAACCCGCGATGGCCGCATTGGCAATGGCGTCGGCCTGGACACACCTGCCGCCGCCTTGAACATTCTCAAGGCACTGCAGGCCGAGGGCTATCCGCTGGCCGAATTGCCGGGCAGCGGCACACAACTGATCCACCAACTGCTTGGCGGCGTAACCAACGACCTCGACCACCTGGACCTGCGCCCCTGCGCCCAAAGCCTGAGCCTGGCCGACTACCAGGCCGCCTTCGAGCGCCTGCCCGAGGCCAACCGCCAGGCTGTGTTGGAGCGCTGGGGGCCGCCCGAGCAGGACCCGATGTACCGCAGTGGGCGGCTGATGGTGGCCGGCCTGCGTTATGGCCTGACGTTTGTCGGCATTCAGCCGGCCCGGGGCTACCAGGTAGACCCGAGCGCGGTCTACCACGACCCCGACCTGGTGCCGCCGCATGGCTACCTGGCGTTTCACTTCTGGCTACGCCATGCCTTCGCCGCCGATGCAGTGATCCACGTCGGCAAGCACGGCAACCTCGAATGGCTGCCCGGCAAGGGCGTCGGTTTGTCGGCGCATTGCTGGCCAGACGCCTTGCTCGGCCCGTTGCCGAACATCTACCCGTTCATCGTCAACGACCCCGGCGAGGGCGCCCAGGCCAAGCGCCGTACCCAGGCGGTGATCATCGACCACCTGATGCCGCCGCTGACCCGCGCCGAAACCTATGGCCCGTTGCGCCACCTGGAACAGCTGGCCGATGAGTTCTATGAAGCGCAGATGCTCGACCCACGGCGTGCCCGCGAGTTGCAGCGCGACATCCTGGAGTTGGTCAAGGCCAACCACATCGACCGCGAGCTGCAGCTGGAAGGGCAGCTGGACGATGCCGCCATATGGCTGCCGCGCCTGGACACCTACCTGTGCGACCTGAAGGAATCGCAGATTCGCGACGGCCTGCACGTGTTCGGCCAGTCGCCCGAAGGCCGCTTGCGGCTGGATACCTTGCTGGCGCTGTTGCGGGTTGAGCGGGGCGACGGGCGCGGCGGCAATGCCAGCCTGTTGCGTGCCCTGGCCAAGGCCCTGGTGCCGGGCTTCGATCCGCTCGATTGTGAGCTTGGGCAGCCGTGGCAGGGCGCACGCCCGGCGCAATTGCAGGCCATGAGCAGCGAACCGTGGCGCACCTGCGGAGATACCCGCGAGCGCCTTGAGCTGTTGGCACTTCAGGTGATCGGTCAGGCCTTGGCCGGCACGCTACCGCTACCCGAGCAGAACGAATGGCAGCCTGTGCACGACGTGGTGCAGGCCTTGCGCGAAGCGGTAGCCCCTAGCCTGGACGCTTGCGGCGCAGCCGAAATGAATGGCCTGCTGGCAGCGCTGGCCGGGCGCTTCGTGCCCGCCGGCCCTAGCGGTGCGCCGAGCCGTGGGCGCCTCGACGTGCTGCCCACCGGCCGCAACTTCTACACCGTGGACGTGCGCAACCTGCCCACCACCACAGCCTGGCGCCTGGGCTTCGCCTCGGCCAACCTGATCCTAGAGCGGCACCTGCAGGACCACGGCGACAACCTGCGCCAGCTCGGCCTGTCGGTGTGGGGCACGGCGACCATGCGTACGGGCGGCGACGACATCGCCCAGGCCATGGCATTGATGGGCGTGCGGCCGGTGTGGGCCACTGGCAGCCAGCGTGTCGACGACTTCGAAATCCTGCCGTTGAGCCTGCTCGACCGCCCACGGGTGGATGTGACTCTGCGCGTTTCGGGCTTTTTCCGCGATGCCTTCGGTAACCTTATCCGCCTGTTCGATGCGGCGGTGCAGGCCGTCGCTGCGCTGGATGAACCTGACGACCTCAACCCTTTGGCCGCCCGTGTACGCAGCGAGCGTGCCGCGCTGCAAGGGCAAGGCGTGGACGCCGAGCAGGCCGCGCGCCAGGCCGGCTGGCGGGTGTTCGGGGCCAAACCTGGGGCCTATGGCGCTGGCGTACAGAACGCCATCGACGGGCGCTTGTGGCACAGCCGCGACGACCTGGCCGAGGTCTACCTCAACCACGGCGGCTACGCCTATGGTGCGAGCGACGACGGTACCCCGGCCCGCGCCCAGTTTGCCCAGCGCCTGGCCAAGGTGCAGGCGGTGCTGCAGAACCAGGACAACCACGAGCACGACCTGCTCGACTCCAACGATTACTACCAGTTTCAGGGCGGCATGCTGGCCGCATCGGAAACCCTGTCCGGTGCTACCGTGGCCAGCTACCACGGCGACCACAGCCAGGCCGACCGGCCGCGCATCCGTACCCTCAAGGAAGAGTTGAACCGGGTTATCCGCGCCCGTGCGCTGAACCCCAAGTGGATCGACGGGGTGAAGCGCCACGGTTACAAAGGCGCCTTCGAGATGGCGGCGACGGTCGACAACCTGTTCGCCTTCGACGCCACCACGCACCTGATCGACGACCATCATTACCAGGGGCTCGCCGATGCCTATGTGCTCGACCCGGCGACCCGCGACTTCATGCGCGAGCACAACCCCGAGGCCCTGCGCGACCTGACCGAGCGCCTGCTGGAGGCCCAGCAGCGCGGGCTGTGGCAGGCGCCAGGCGACTACCGCGAGGCCCTTGAGGCGCAATTGCTCGACGGCGAGGAACAGGCTTGAAATGAGTGAACCCGTACAATTCCCGCTGGCCGCGGTGGTCGGTGCCGACGACCTGAAGCTGGCGCTGTGCCTGACGGCCATCGACCCGAAAATCGGCGGTGTGCTGATCGAAGGGCCGCGCGGCATGGCCAAGAGTACGCTGGCCCGTGGCCTGGCCGACCTGCTGGGCGAGGGGCCATTCGTCACCCTGCCGCTGGGTGCCAGCGAGGAACGGCTGGTCGGCACCCTGGACCTGGGCGCCGCGCTGGGGCAGGGCAAGGCGCAGTTCTCCCCGGGCGTGCTGGCCCAGGCTGACGGTGGCGTGCTGTATGTCGATGAAGTCAACCTGCTGCCCGACACCCTGGTCGACCTGTTGCTCGACGTGGCGGCCAGCGGCACCAACCGCATCGAGCGTGATGGCATCTCGCACCGGCACAGTGCCCGTTTCGTACTGATCGGCACCATGAACCCGGAGGAGGGCGAGCTGCGCCCGCAGCTGCTCGACCGTTTTGGCCTGAACGTGGCCCTGGAAGGCTCGCCTGAGCCTGAGGCGCGTCAGCAGATCATTCGGCGTCGTCTAGCCTTCGACAGCGATCCGCACGCCTTCTGTGCCCACTGGGCTGAGGCCCAGGCGCAGTTGCGCGAACGCTGCCAGGCGGCGCGCCGGGCCTTGACCGGCATAGCGCTGGACGACCAGGCGCTGTCGTGGATCACCGAGCGCTGTTATGCCGCTGGCGTCGATGGCCTGCGCGCCGACCTGGTGTGGCTGCGCGCTGCGCGCGCCCACTGCGCCTGGCGCGGGGGGGCGGCTATTGAAGAAGCGGATGTCGACGCGGTGGCCGAGTTTGCCTTGCGCCATCGTCGCCAAGTGGCGCCCCAGGCCCCTTCGCCGTCGGCGCCGCCGCAGCCCGATCAGCAGGGTGCCAGTCACCCTGGCGAACAGGGCGGGCAGGGTGACTGGGGGGCGTTGCCGGCGCAGCCGGTGGCCAGCGGTGCCCGCCGCGAGGTGCCGAACTGGGCAAAAAAGCCCTGAGCATTCGCCAGCCACCTGCCAAAGGGGCGGATGCCAGACCTGGCTCGGGCAAGCAGGGTGGGGCCAGCCGTGGCCGGGCACGCAGTGCGGCGACCGGTCGGGTGGCCTGGCTGCCGACCTTGCTCAAGGGGCGGCCACGGTTACCCCGGGACCTGTGCTGGCAACAGCGCCAGGCCAGGCCCGCAGAACTGTGGTTGGTGATTGTCGATGCCTCGGCCTCCACCCGTCGCCATCAGGCGCTGGCGCAAACCAAAGGGCTGCTGGCAGCCCTGTTCGACCAGGCTTACCGCCAGCGCGCCCGGTTGGCCCTGCTCACCGCCAGCGGGCAAACGCCACAATGGCAACGCCACGGCCTGAAGGCTTCGGCGGCCTTGCAGCCCTGGCTGCAGGCCTTGGGTGCCGGTGGCGGTACGCCGCTGATCGCCGCGTTGGAACAGGCTCGGCACTGGCTTCTGGCGCGTCAGCGCGCCCATCCGGCTGAAGCCATGCGCTGCCTGGTGTTTACCGACGGTCGCCTGCAACATTGGAATGCCGTGCAGCCCATGCCCTGTGCAACATTGTTGGTGGATATGGAACTTGCCCCCGTTCGTCTCGGGCGCGCACAGCGTCTGGCTGAGCAATTGCAGGCCGATTACCAGCACTTGCAGCACTTCAAAGTCTTGGACTGAACCGTATTGGCGCGACACTATGTCGCAATAGAAAAAGTTGCCAGAACAGCAACTTTGCATGCAAACAAGTGCGTGACCTTGCACGCACTTGAATTGCCGGGCGTTATTACTTCGGCATCGACCACGGTTGCAGGTCGTACCCTTTTTCGCACAGTTCGGCGCGCACTTCCTCGATCAGGCTGGCCCACTGGGCCGGGTCTGAATAGATACGCGAAGACACTTGTTTGCTGCCGATGCGGGTGCTGGTCCGGTCGATCACTGCCAGGCTCAGTTCACCAGTACCGTTGGGTGCATCCCAGGCTACGCACTGGAAAGGTTCGAAGGCGTGGTCGGCAATCAGCAGTGCTTCGTTGACACGGAGCGGGGCATTCATGGTTCGGTCTCTCTATGGTCCCAAACAGCGAAGTTAAGTCCGCGTTGCTTCAAAGTCGCCTCAATCATCGCGAAGTGCAGCGCGGGGTTATGTGTACTGATGCTCGTTGTCCGGGGGCAAGTCACACAATGGATGTAAAATTTTTTGTCAGGGTCGAATCCGTTCTTGCCTGCGCCGCCATGTGATGTCGATAAAACGCGAAAATTCCCGTGACGCTTTGTAAAAAAATGCGTCGGCAGACAGACGGTACTGGGAACCGTCAACTTCGTTGCTACTGTTAAACGGGCGCCACAACTTGCTGTTTTACTTCATAAAACCAAAAACTGGCGCCAAGGATCGGTCATGCAACAGCTTGTCGCTCAACGCCGTTTGCTTATCGTCGACCCCTGCGACGACTGCCACCGATTGTTACCTGGCCTGCGCAGCGCAGGCTGGGATGTGGACAGCTGCGTGCTCGGCGGGGCGCTGGACCATCCTTGTGATGTAGGCCTGTTGCGCTTGCAGGCTTCGCACCTCAGGCACCCTGATGCGGTCAAGGACATGATCAAACGCAGCAATACCGAATGGATTGCCGTGCTCAGTGCCGAACAACTGCGCATGCCGGCCGTCGGCGATTTTGTCTGCGAATGGTTCTTTGACTTCCACACCCTGCCATTCGACGTCTCCCGCGTGCAGGTCACCCTTGGCCGGGCGTTCGGCATGGCACGCCTGCGTGGCAAAGGGGCGGTGAAGGTGGATGAAGCCACCCACGAACTGCTCGGCGAAAGCCGGCCGATCCGCGAGCTACGCAAATTGCTGGGCAAACTGGCGCCCACCGAGTCGCCGGTGCTGATCCGAGGTGAAAGCGGTACCGGCAAGGAACTGGTGGCGCGCACCCTGCACCGCCAGTCGCAACGCAGCGAGCAGCCCTTCGTTGCCATCAACTGCGGGGCTATTCCCGAGCACCTGATCCAGTCTGAACTGTTCGGCCATGAGAAGGGCGCCTTCACCGGTGCGCACCAGCGCAAGGCCGGGCGCATCGAAGCGGCCCATGGGGGCACGTTGTTTCTTGATGAAATCGGTGACTTGCCGCTGGAGTTGCAGGCCAACCTGCTGCGCTTTCTGCAGGAAAAGCACATCGAGCGGGTGGGGGGTAGCCAGCCGATTCCGGTGGATGTGCGCGTGCTGGCCGCCACCCATGTGGATCTGGAACGGGCCATCGAGCAAGGGCGCTTTCGCGAAGACCTGTATTACCGCCTGAACGTGTTGCAGGTGGTGACCGCGCCGTTGCGCGACCGGCATGGCGACCTCTCGATGCTGGCCAGCCACTTTGCTCATTTCTACAGCCTGGAAACCGGGCGCCGGCCGCGCTCGTTCAGCGACCACGCCCTGGCGGCGATGGGCCGGCATGACTGGCCGGGCAATGTGCGCGAGCTGGCCAACCGCGTGCGCCGTGGCCTGGTGCTGGCCGAAGGGCGGCAGATCGAGGCGCAAGACCTGGGGCTGCAGCTGCTCGACCAGGAGCAACAGCCGCTGGGTACGCTGGAAGAGTACAAGCACCGGGCCGAACGCCAGGCACTGTGCGATGTGCTGAACCGGCACAGTGACAACCTGAGTGTGGCGGCCAAGGTGCTGGGAA
The DNA here is from genome assembly GCF_003208145.1 of Pseudomonas sp. RV120224-01b. Classification (NCBI taxonomy): domain Bacteria; kingdom Pseudomonadati; phylum Pseudomonadota; class Gammaproteobacteria; order Pseudomonadales; family Pseudomonadaceae; genus Pseudomonas; species Pseudomonas sp. RV120224-01b. The sequence continues at coordinate 88,796 of NZ_QKMQ01000023.1, forward strand.
TTTCACGGCCGACGTTTTACCGGCTGCTGCACAAGCATCAGATTCGCTGACTGAAGCCAGGATCTTCAGTGCGTTTCGCGTGGATTCCAAGCTTCACAATTATTAACAAAGTATCAAATGAGACAAAATTGACTCATTTGATTATCCCTCCTATCATCCGGGCCGTTTTTCCATCTCAAGCTCGGGTGAATCATGAGCAACTTGCGTGCAATAGGAATGGCCAGCTGCCTGGCGGCGGCAGTCGTCCTGGCCGGCTGCGGCGATGCAGAAGCGCCGCCGTCTGCGGCCCAAACGGCCTTTCCGGTGCAGACCGTTACGGTCGCCAGCGAACCATTGACCCTGGCGGCAACCCTGCCGGGCCGGGTCGAACCCATGCGGGTGGCCGAGGTGCGCGCCCGGGTAGCCGGCATCGTTCTGCACAAGCGCTTCGAGGAGGGCGCCGACGTCAAGGCTGGCGACGTGCTGTTCCAGATCGATCCTGCGCCATTCAAGGCCGCACTGGCCCGCGCCGAAGCCGATCTGGCACGGGCCCGGTCGGTGATGCTCGAAGCCCAGGCACGGGTGCACCGCTATGAGCCGCTGGTAAAGATCGAGGCCGTCAGCCAGCAGGACTTCGACACCGCCAGCGCCGACCTGCGCAGTGGCCAGGCCGCCGTGCGTTCGGCCCAGGCCGATGTCGAGACTGCGCGCCTGAACCTGGGCTACGCCACGGTCAAGGCGCCGATCTCTGGCCGTATCGGCCGGGCGCTGGTCACCGAAGGGGCACTGGTCGGGCAGGGCGACGCCACGCTGATGGCGCGCGTACAGCAACTGCACCCGATCTACGTCGATTTCACCCAGTCCGCTGCCGATGCCCTGCGCCTGCGCCAGGCGCTGAAGGACGGTGCGCTGGCCGCCGGTGACCGGCAGGCCCTGACGGCCCGGGTGGAAGGCACCGACTACGAGCGCCAGGGCGCGCTGATGTTCACCGACATCGCCGTGGACCGCGGCACTGGCCAGGTCACCCTGCGCGGTCGCTTCGACAATGCCGACGGCATCCTGCTGCCGGGCATGTATGTGCGCGTGCGCACCCCCCAAGGCACCGACAACCAGGCCATTCTGGTGCCGCAGCGCGCCATCCAGCGCGGTAACGACGGCGAGGCGCGGGTAATGCTGGTGGGCATTGGTGGGGTTGCCGAAGCACGCAGTGTGCGCACCGGCGCCATGCACGGCGCCCGCTGGCAGGTTACCGAGGGCCTGCGCCCAGGTGACCAGGTGATCGTAGGCAGCCCTGCCGGCCTGGCCCCGGGCATGCCGGTAACACCGGCCCCGGCGCAACAAGCCGCAGTGCGTTGAGGCGAGGGTAACGCGATGTCCAAGTTCTTCATCAAACGGCCGAACTTCGCCTGGGTCGTGGCGCTGTTCATTTCGCTGGCCGGGCTGTTGGTTATCCCTACGCTGCCGGTGGCCCAGTACCCCAACGTGGCGCCGCCACAAATTACCATTACCGCCACCTACCCGGGGGCCTCGGCCAAGGTGCTGGTGGATTCGGTCACCAGCATCATCGAAGAGTCGCTGAACGGCGCCAGGAACCTGCTGTATTTCGAGTCCACCAACAACTCCAACGGCATGGCCGAAGTGGTGGTCACTTTTGAGCCGGGTACCGACCCGGAGCTGGCTCAGGTCGATGTGCAGAACCGTCTGAAAAAGGCCGAAGCGCGCATGCCGCAGGCGGTGATCACCCAAGGCATCCAGGTGGAGCAGACCAGCGCCGGCTTTTTGCTGATCTATGCCCTCAGCTACAAGGATGGCGCAGGCCAGGCCGACACCACGGCGCTGGGTGACTACGCTGCGCGCAATATCAACAACGAGCTGCGCCGGGTACCGGGCGTGGGCAAGTTGCAGTTCTTCTCGTCAGAAGCGGCCATGCGCGTGTGGGTCGACCCACAGAAACTGGTGGGTTACGGGCTGTCTATCGACGACGTGAGCAATGCCATCCGCGGCCAGAACGTGCAGGTGCCGGCCGGCAGCTTTGGCAGCGCGCCGGGCAGCAGCCAGCAGGAACTGACCGCCACCCTGGCGGTGCAGGGCACGCTGGACGACCCGCAGGCATTCGGCCGCGTGGTGCTGCGCGCCAACCCGGACGGTTCGCTGGTGCGCCTGGCCGACGTCGCCCGCCTGGAAGTGGGCATGGAAAGCTACAACTTTTCCTCGCGCCTGAATGGCAAACCGGCGGTGGCTGGCGCCGTGCAGCTGGCACCGGGTGCCAATGCCCTGAAAACCGCCGAGCGGGTCAAGGAGCGCCTGGCCGAGCTAAGCGCGTTCTTCCCCGAAGGGGTCGAGTATTCGGTGCCCTACGACACCTCGCGGTTTGTCGACGTGGCGATTGAAAAGGTCATCCACACCTTGCTCGAAGCCATGGTGCTGGTGTTCCTGGTGATGTTCCTGTTCCTGCAGAACATCCGTTACACGCTGATCCCGTCGATCGTGGTGCCGGTGTGCCTGCTGGGTACGCTGATGGTGATGAAGCTGCTGGGCTTCTCGGTGAACATGATGACCATGTTCGGCATGGTGCTGGCCATTGGCATCCTGGTCGATGACGCCATCGTGGTGGTGGAGAACGTTGAGCGGATCATGGCCGAGGAGGGGCTGTCGCCGGCCGACGCCACCGTCAAGGCCATGGGGCAGGTGTCTGGCGCGATCATCGGCATCACCCTGGTGCTGTCGGCGGTGTTCATGCCGCTGGCGTTCATGTCCGGCTCGGTGGGGGTGATCTACCAGCAGTTTTCTCTGTCGCTGGCGGTGTCGATCCTGTTCTCGGGCTTTCTCGCGCTTACCTTCACACCAGCCTTGTGCGCTACGTTGCTCAAGCCGGTGGCACCCGGGCACCATGAAAAGGGTGGCTTCTTCGGTGCCTTCAACCGTGGCTTTGCGCGGCTGACCGAGCGCTACTCGGTGATGAACAATGCGCTGGTGCGCCGTGCCGGCCGCTACATGCTGGTGTACGCCGGCCTATTGGCAGTGCTCGGTTACTTCTACCTGCGCCTGCCGGAATCCTTCGTGCCGGTGGAAGACCAGGGCTATGCGATTGTTGACGTGCAATTGCCGCCGGGGGCCAGCCGTGTGCGCACCGACGCGACCGGGCAAGCCCTGGAGCAGTTCCTGATGTCGCGTGAGGCGCTGGCGTCGGCGTTCATGGTCAGTGGTTTCAGTTTCTCGGGCATGGGTGAAAATGCCGCGCTGGCGTTCCCTACCTACAAGGACTGGTCTGTGCGCAGCGCCGCGCAATCGGTGGATGCCGAAACCCAGGCGATCAATGCGCAGTTCGCCGGTTACGGTGATGGCGCGATCATGGCGGTCAACCCGCCACCCATCGATGGCCTGGGTAACGCGGGTGGTTTTGCCTTGCGCCTGCTCGACCGAGGCGGCCTGGGCCGTGACGCCTTGCTGGCGGCACGTGACAAAGTGCTTGGTGAGGCCAACGGCAACCCGGTCATCCTCTACGCGATGATGGAAGGCCTGGCCGAGGCCCCGCAGCTGCGGGTTGACATTGATCGGGAAAAGGCCCGCGCCTTGGGCGTCACCTTCGAAACCATCAACAACACCCTGGCCACTGCCTTTGGCTCGGCGGTGATCAACGACTTCACCAACGCCGGCCGGCAACAGCGGGTGGTGGTGCAGGCCGAGCAGGGCGAGCGCATGACGCCAGAAAGCGTGCTGCGGCTGTACGCCCCCAACGCCGATGGCCAGCAGGTGCCGTTCAGCAGCTTTGTCAGCACCCACTGGGAAGAAGGGCCGGTACAGATCGTGCGGTACAACGGCTACCCGTCCATCCGTATTTCCGGCGATGCCGCACCGGGCTACAGCACCGGCCAGGCCATGGCCGAGATGGAGCGTCTGGTCAGCGAGCTGCCGCCGGGGATCGGCTACGCCTGGACGGGCCTGTCGTACCAGGAAAAGGTTTCCAGTGGCCAGGCCAGCAGCCTGTTCGCCTTGGCCATCCTGGTGGTGTTTCTGCTGCTGGTGGCACTGTACGAAAGCTGGGCGATCCCGCTGACGGTGATGCTCATCGTGCCGATCGGTGCGCTGGGGGCGGTGCTGGCAGTGATGGTCACCGGCATGCCCAACGACGTGTATTTCAAGGTCGGCTTGATCACCATCATCGGCCTGGCAGCGAAGAACGCCATCCTGATCGTCGAGTTCGCCAAAGAGCTTTGGGAGAAGGGCTACAGCCTGCGTGACGCTGCCATCGAGGCTGCACGCCTGCGTTTCCGGCCAATCGTGATGACGTCGATGGCGTTCATTCTCGGCGTGGTGCCCCTGGCCATCGCCAGTGGTGCCGGTGCCGCCAGCCAGCGGGCGATTGGCACCGGGGTGATCGGCGGCATGCTTAGCGCGACGTTGCTGGGGGTGGTGTTCGTGCCGATCTGTTTTGTCTGGGTGCTGTCGCGGCTCAAGCGCAAACCGGCGCAGCAGGCCCAACCTGCCGAGGTGCTGGAATGATGACCCTGCGTAATCTGTTGGTACCCTTTACCCTGGCGGTGCTGGCCAGCGGCTGTTCCCTGGCCCCCACCTACCAGAGGCCCGAAGCGCCGGTGGCCAGCCAGTGGCGCGATGAGGCCCACTTTCCGGGGCAGCAGGTGGGCCAGCTGGACTGGCAGGCGTTTATCGTTGACCCGACGTTGCGCCAACTGGTGAGCGCGGCGCTGGACAACAACCGCTCGCTGCGCCAGTCCCTGCTGGACATTGACCAGGCGCGGGCGCAATACCGCATCCAGCGTGCTGAGCGCATGCCGGGGTTGAGCGGCGTGGCGTCAGGTAACCGCCAGCACCAGCCTGCCACGCTGGCCAGCGAGGGCCGCGAAGGGGTTGCCAGTACGTATCAGGTCGGCCTGTCGCTGCCCGAATACGAAGTAGACCTGTTTGGCCGGGTGAAGAGCCTGAGTGATGCGGCGTTGGCGCAATACCTGGCTACCGAAGAAGCGGGCCGGGCGGCGCGTATCGCATTGATTGCCGAGGTAAGTCAGGCCTACCTGAGCCTCGACGGCAGCGAGCGGCGCCTGGCGCTGACCCGGCAGACCCTGGCCAGCCGCGAAGACTCGCTCGCGCTGATTGGCCAGCGTCGTACCGCAGGCACCGCCACGGCCCTGGACCATCAGGAGGCGCTTGGCCTGGTCGAGCAATCCCGCGCCGAGCAGGAGAGCAACCTGCGCCAGCAACGCCAGGCCTATAACGCGCTCGTGCTGCTGGTGGGCAACAGTGAGGTGACCAAGGCTTTGCCGACCGAGCGCCAAACCGCGCCGAGCGTGCTGCAGGACATCGTCCCCGGTGCGCCCTCGGCGCTGCTTGAGAGGCGTCCGGACATCCTCGCCGCCGAGCACCGCCTGCGGGCGCGCAATGCCGACATTGGCGCGGCGCGGGCGGCGTTCTTCCCGCGTATCAGTCTTACCGGCAGCCTGGGTACATCGAGTACCCAGGTGTCTGGGCTGTTTGACGGCGGCTCGCGCAGTTGGAGCTTCATGCCCCAGGTGTCGCTGCCCATCTTCGATGCCGGGCGCAACCGGGCGGGGTTGAGCCTGGCCGAAGCGCGCAAGGATTCAGCGGTAGCCGCGTACGAAGGAACAATTCAGCAGGCGTTTCGTGAAGTGGCAGATGCCCTGGCGGCCACCGATACCCTGCGCCGCGAGGAAGTGGCGCGGCGAACCCTGGCCGACACCAGCCGTGCCACCCTGGCCCTGGCCAAGGCGCGTTACGAGGGCGGGATCGATAGCCACCTGCGCTACCTGGATGCGCAGCGGAGTGATTTTGTGAACGAGGCGGCGTTTATCGAGGTAAGTACGCAGCGGCAGCTGGCGCTGGTGGACCTGTTCCGTGCCCTGGGCGGCGGGTGGCCTGAGCGCGGCTGACAACGGCTCCTTTGGTTGGATGATCCAACCGCTTTGGCCCCTGGGACTTGTGCTCAGGGGCCTTTTTTTTTGCTTGAGGCCACTCAGGGCCCTTGCCACCTTGGCTTTCAGGGCCTGGCCAGCGCGCCTTGCAGAAACAGCTGCTCCAACGCCTGTGCCGAATTGGCACTGGCGGCGCGCCCACGCCGCTCGGCATCGACCATGCCGTAGATCTGGGTGATAAACATCTCGGTAAACACGGCCGCGCTGATGTCGATACGCAACACGCCCATCTGCTGCGCGCGCAGGAAAAACGCATCCATCGCCTGGGTGTAGGCCAGCCAGCGGCGGTCTTCGCTGTCGCCCAGCAAGGTGTCGGGGCGGTACTGGAACATCAGGAACACCAGCATTTCGCGGTGCTTGAGGTGTTCGGCAATCAGGTGCCGCACGGCAGCCAAGGGCTCGGCGGTGTGCAGGGCGGCATTGTCGATCACTTGGTTGAGCACCTGTTCGCCGTGGTTTTCGAGCATGGTCACCAGGTTGTCGCGGGTGCCGCAGAAGCGGTGCAGGGTGGCTTTACTGACACCGGCGGTTTCGGCCAGCTCCTTCAGGGTGGCGCGGGGGTGAACCACGATGGCGTGGGCGAGGGCCTTGAGCAGGCGCTCGTCGTGGGGTGTGGGATGCATCGCTATGCCTCGCGTGGGTCGCATGGCAATTATTGTGCAGAAATCAGGTGGGGGATCAAGTGGAAAGGTCTCATATGAGACCTTTTTGTATCTTTCCGGGCCCTTTCGCGGCTAAAGCCGCTCCTACAGGGATTTTCACCGCTTCGAATGCTGTGATTTCCCTGTGGGAGCGGCTTTAGCCGCGAAGAGGCCCGTACAGATCGAAGATCAATGCGGCCCGCGCGGGATGGTTTTCAGCAGGTCTTCCGGGCTGATGTGCCCCACCACCTGGGCCACCGCGCTGCCTGGGGTAGGCAGGTCGATGATGTGGCTCTTCATCTTGCCGATCACATGCATTTCGCACGGTTTGCAGTCGAACTTCAGGGTCAGCACTTCGTCACCCTGAATCAGTTGCATCGGCGCCACCTTGGTGCGCACGCCGGTCACGCCTTTGGCCTGCTTGGGGCACAGGTTGAAGGAGAAACGCAGGCAATGCTTGGTGATCATCACCGGCACTTCGCCGTGCTCTTCGTGGGCCTCGTAGGCCGCGTCGATCAGTTGCACGCCGTGGCGGTGGTAGAAGTTGCGGGCCTTCTGGTTGTACACGTTGGCCAGGAACGACAGGTGCGACTCGGGGTACACCGGTGGCGGCGTGGTCTCGGCCTTGCGCCCGCCACGCGGATGCGCCTTGATACGCGCTTCGGTCAGTGCCTCGATGGCTTCACGGCGCAGGGCCTTGAGCTGCGAGTTGGGGATGAAGTACGCCTGCGGGGCGTCCAGCTGGATGCTGTCGGCGTGGTACAGGGTGGTACCCAGCTGGCCGAGCAGGTCATGCAACTGGTCCAGCGCCTGCTGCGGTTTGTTGGCCGCGCCGAACGGGCCATCCAGGGCCACCTGCACGCTCACGCCTTCTTCGCTGCTCAGGGTCAGCATCAGGCGCTGCTCGCGCAGTACCGCGTGCCACTCCACGCCGACCCGGCGCTCGGACGAGGTGCGTTGCAAGGCCTGCTGCCAGTTGTGGTCGAGGTTGCGCGACAGCGGGTGGTTGGGCCGCAGCTTGTAGAGGCCCTCGGGCATTTCGTTGGGCTCGACACGGTAGCGGTAGCGCGTGTGGCCGTCTTCCACGAATTCGCCGCGCGGCTCGGCGATGTTGGCACGGAAGCCCACCACTTCGCGCTTGACCAGCACGTTGAGGCCGTCGCCGTTGGTCAGCGGTACGTCGGTAACCACTTGCATGTCACGCTTGCCCACCTTTTCCACCACGCCCACCGGCAGGCCGGTGAAGGTTGGCGAGTCGAAGGCGCCGATATCGACTTTGCGGTCGGTGACGAAGTAGTCGGTACTGCCACGGTGGAAGGTCTTGTCCGGGTCGGGCAGGAAGAAGTGCTCGGTGCGGCCGCTGGATGCACGGGCATAAGCCGGGCGGCCTTCGAGGATGGCGTCGAGCTCTTTGCGGTAGTGGGCCGTGATGTTCTTCACATAGCCCATGTCCTTGTAGCGGCCCTCGATCTTGAACGAGCGCACGCCGGCATCGACCAGGTCGGCCAGGTTGGCGGTCTGGTTGTTGTCCTTCATCGACAGCAGGTGCTTCTCGAACGCCACCACGCGGCCTTGGTCATCTTTCAGGGTGTAGGGCAGGCGGCAGGCCTGCGAGCAATCGCCACGGTTGGCACTGCGGCCGGTTTGCGCGTGGGAAATGTTGCACTGGCCGGAGAAGGCCACACACAGCGCACCGTGGATGAAGAATTCGATGGCGGCGTCGGTTTCGGCGGCAATGGCGCGGATTTGCTGCAGGTTCAGCTCACGGGCCAGTACCAGTTGCGAGAAACCGGCCTGGTCGAGGAACTTGGCCCGTTCCAGGGTACGGATGTCGGTCTGCGTACTGGCGTGCAGCTCGATCGGCGGGATGTCCAGCTCCATCACCCCCAGGTCCTGCACGATCAGTGCGTCGACACCGGCGTCGTACAGCTGGTGGATCAGCTTGCGCGCCGGCTCCAGCTCGTTGTCGTGGAGGATGGTGTTGATGGTGGTGAACACGCGTGCGTGGTAGCGACGGGCGAACTCGACTAGTTCGGCGATATCGCTGACTTCGTTGCAGGCGTTATGGCGCGCGCCAAAGCTCGGGCCGCCAATGTAGATGGCATCAGCGCCGTGCAGGATCGCTTCACGGGCGATGGCCACGTCACGGGCAGGGCTGAGCAGTTCCAGGTGATTCTTTGGAAGGGACATGTCGTTATATTTTCGGGCTGTCACGGTAGGCGGGCATTGTAGCGGCGAAACGGGCTGGCGGCATCATCGGGGTGCCGGGAGGTGCAAGGTGGGAGCGCAGGCGGCTCCCACAAAGAGCAGGTCAGCGCTTGGCGGCCATTGCGGTCACTTCAACGCGCATACCTTCGAACGCCAGGGAGGCGACACCCACGGCGGCACGCACCGGCCAGGGCTTGCTGAAGAAGCGCTGATACACCTCGTTGAACGCGGCACGGTCGGCCATGTCGGTCAGGTAGATGGTCAGGTGCAGCACGCGGTCCATGCCGCTGCCGGCTTTCTCCAGCGCCACTTTCAGCGCCTGCAGGGTGCATTCGCTTTGTTCGACGATGCCGCCCAGTTCCAGGCTGCCATCGGCGTGGGTCGGGATCTGGGTGGTGACCAGCACGCCGTTGTATTCGGCGACGTCGGACGAAATCGACTCGGCGTCCGGGTCCGGGGTGTAGATGATGTCTGCGTTTGCCATGGTGTGTCTTGCCTTGCAACGGAAGGAAAGCGGCAAGCCTACGCGAGCGGGGCGGGCGGGTCGAGGGTGCCCCGGTGTTTGAAATGCGCGGCGTTCACCGTCAGAATCGCGCCCCATTGCAAAACCGGGGGTTTACGGTGAACGAACAGACTTTGTCCAGGCGCCTGGAGCGCGTGGCCGCCCATGTACCACAGGGCGCGCGCCTGGCCGACATTGGCTCGGACCACGGCTACCTGCCGGTGGCCTTGATGCTGCGGGGTGTGATCGAGGCCGGGGTAGCGGGGGAGGTGGCGCAGACGCCATTCGCCTCGGCCCAGCGTAATGTCCGCAGGAATGGCCTGGAAGGCCGTATCACCGTGCGCCTGGCCGATGGCCTGGCTGCAGTGGAGGCAGACGACCGCATTTCGGTGATCAGCATCTGCGGCATGGGGGGCGACACCATGTGCGACATTCTGCAGGCCGGCAAGCAGCGCCTTGCTGGCGTCATGCGCCTGGTGTTGCAGCCCAATGGCGCTGAGCGCGAGCTGCGCGAGTGGCTGGCGGGTAACGGTTACCGCATCGTCAACGAAGAACTGCTGCGGGAAAACCGCTTCGACTACGAAATCATCGTTGCCGAGCCCGGCGAGGCTGCGTACACCGCTGAACAGCTGTACTTCGGCCCGGTGCTGTTGCAGGAAAAAAGCGAGGCGTTTCGGGTGAAATGGCGGCGCATGCTGAAACAGAAGCAGCAAACCCTGGCCAACTTCGAACGTGCCCGTGATGCGGTGCCTCAGGTAAAGATTGACGACTTCAATCGGCAGGTGGGCTGGATCACCCAGGTGCTGGCCTGACTTACTGCTGTGAGCAGTTGCCCATTTCGCGGTAGTCCACTTCGCGTTTCTGGCCTTGATGGTCGACGTACACCATGTGCGCCGTGCCAACCTGGCAGTCGGCGGCATTGCTGGCCGGGGTAATGGAGATCACTTTGGCCACATCCAGCGGCATGCCGTACTCGTAATTGCTGCTCACAGGCTGGTTTTTGGCGGTATCGGCGAAGGCACCGAACGTGCTGAGGGCAGCGGCAACGGCAATTACAGCGATCGAACGTTTCATGGCAGGCTCCTTGTGTTCAATGTATGGCTAATGATGTATTCATTGGTGATCCACAATAAATGGGCTAAGCCGTGATAGATTCCTGCCTGTAACGCAAGAATAAGACTGAACAAGGAGCACACTGTCATGGACATGCTGCATGCCATGCGTACCTTCGCCCGTGTGGTGGAATGCGGCAGCTTCGCTGCAGCCGCCAATGCCCTGGACATCTCTGCGGCGCAGGTTTCGCGCATTGTCGCCGAGCTGGAAAACCAGCTGCAGACCCGCCTGCTGCACCGCACCACCCGGCGCCTGCGCATGAGCGAGGCCGGTGAGCGGTTTCTGGAGCGGGCGCGGCAGATCATGCTGTTGACCGAAGAAGCGGTGGGTGAGGCGCGTGGCGCGCACCTCACGCCTCGCGGCCACCTGCGTTTGCATTGCCCACACGGGCTGGGCCTGCTGTTGATGCCGCTGGTGGCGGGCTACAACGCGTTGTGCCCGGAAGTGGTGATCGAGCTGACGCTGTCCCAGCGCAACCCCGACCCGTTGGCCGAAGGGCACGATGTGGTGATTACCGTGGACGGTGCGCTGCCGGACTCACAGCTGATCGCTGTGCCGCTTGGCGATATTTTCAGTATCCCCTGCGCAGCACCCAGCTATCTGGAGCGGCATGGCGTGCCTGAACGCCCAGAAGACCTGCATGCGCATCGCTGCCTGCGCATGGCTTATCCCATGTATGAAGGCGACTGGGTATTCCCCCACGGTGTGGATCAGTGCGTGATCGCACCGCGTGACAATTTTTCCACCAACGTGGCCGATGCCATGCTGGTAGCCAGTGAGCTGGGCATGGGGATCGGCCTGCTGCCGTTCTATACCGCCAGCCAGGCCATCGAGCAAGGGCGCTTGTGCCGGCTGCTGGCGCCGTACCGCCTGCGCGAAAGTGCGCTGTACGCGATGTACCCGTCACGGCATTACCTGGATGCCAAGGTGCGGACCTGGATCGACTACCTCAAGGAGCAACTGCCGGCGCTGTTCGAGGGGCATGCGAAGGTGGTGGATGATGCGCGGTATTGGCGTTGAAACACTGATTTGCTGGTCTGAGTCGATTTCTTGTACCGCCTGCACTGGCCCTATCGCCGGCAAGCCAGCTCCCACAAGGTCTCCACTGGTCTTAAAGGAAGTGCAATTCCTGTGGGCGCTGGCTTGCCGGCGATGGGCCGCGCAGCGGCCCCAGTGTTCCAGCCAGTTACAGGGGATAGTGCTTCAACTCCCGCGCAATCAGCATGCGCTGGATCTCGCTCGACCCTTCATAAATCTGCGTAATCCGCGCATCCCGGTAGTACCGCTCCACCGGGTAGTCCTCCAGGTAGCCATACCCGCCATGCACCTGGATCGCCATCGAGCAGACCCGCTCGGCCATTTCCGAAGCGAACAGCTTGGCCTGTGACGCCTCCGACAGGCACGGCTTGCCGGCGCTGCGCAGGCGGGCGGCATGCAGGATCAGCAACCGTGCGGCATTCACCTGCACCTGCATGTCGGCCAGCAGGTTGGCGATGCTCTGGTGCTCGTTGATCGGCTTGCCGAACTGCACGCGGTCACGTGAGTACACCAGTGCCGCCTCGAACGCGGCGCGGGCGATGCCCAAGGCCTGGGCGGCGATACCGATACGGCCACCTTCCAGGTTGGACAGGGCGATGGCCAGGCCCTTGCCACGCTCGCCGAGGATATTGGCGGCAGGAATGCGGCAGTTGTCGAAGGTAACTGCGCAGGTATCCGAGGCACGGATGCCCATCTTGTGCTCGCTGCGGTCAACCTTGAACCCCGGGTTGTCGGTGGGCACCAGGAACGCCGACAAACCCTTCTTGCCCAGCTCCGGGTCGGTGACCGCGAAGACGATGGCCAGGCCGGCGCGGCGGGCATTGCTGACGAACTGTTTGGCGCCATTGATGACCCACTCGCCGTCGACCCGCTCGGCGCGGGTGCGCAGGTTGTGTGCCTCGGAACCTGCTTGCGGCTCGGTCAGGCAGAAGCAGCCGATCACTTCACCACTGGCCAGGCGCGGCAGCCATTGCTGTTGCTGGTCGGCAGTACCGTAAGCCAGCAACGGGCCGCAGCCTACCGAGTTGTGAATGCTCATCATCGCCCCGGTGGCGCCGCAGCCCGCGGCAATTTCTTCCACGGCCAGGGCGTAGGCCACGTAGTCGGTGTAACTGCCGCCGAAGTCCTCTGGCACCACCATGCCCAGCAGGCCCAGTTCGCCCATTTTGCGCACCACGCCATCATCGATCCAGCCGGCTTTTTCCCAGGCCTGGGCATGCGGGGCGATTTCGCCACGGGCAAAGTCCCGGGCCATGTCGCGGATCATGATTTGTTCTTCGCTCAGTTCCAGGTCTTGCATCTGTGTACTCCCGGGCTCACAGGCCTTCGAAGAATTGGTCGACCCGCTGTTGCTGCAGCGCGGCCAGGGTCGGCGGGTTCCAGCGGGGCTGCTTGTCTTTGTCGATGATCAGCGCGCGCACGCCTTCGATGATGTCGCCGTGCCGGAACCACTGGCGGTCCAGGTGCAGTTCCATGGCGAAGCAGTCGTCCAGGCCCAGGTGGCGGCCACGGCGCAACATCTCCAGCGTAACCGCCATGGCCAGCGGCGAGCGGCTTTCCAGCTGGTCGGCAGTGGCGACGGCCCAGGCATGGCTGTCGCCGATGCTCACCGCACGCAGCTGCTCGACGATGGCCTGCACGGTCGGCAGGGCGAAGAAGTGGTCGATGGCCGGGCGCAGTTTTTCCAGTGGCGCATCGCCCAGCGCCTGCGTGCCCAGCCTGGCCAGCAGGTTCTGCAGGTCTTTGAGCGGGTTGTCGCCAAAGCTCAACTGGTCCAGGCCTTGGTCAAGGGCGGCGAGTTGGTCGCTGGCCAGGTACCAGTCGGCCAGGCCGCAGTACAACGCGTCGGCCGCCTGGATTTGTGCGCCGCTGACGCCCAGGTAGGTGCCCAGCTCGCCAGGGATACGCGACAGGAAGTAGCTGCCACCCACATCCGGGAAATAACCGATGCCGACTTCGGGCATGCCGAGGCGGCTGCGCTCTGTAACCACGCGCAGGTCGCAGCCCTGGGCCAGGCCCATGCCGCCACCCAGGGTAAAGCCGTCCATCAGCACCAGCACCGGCTTGCGGTAGCGGTGGATGAGCAGGTCGAGGGCGTATTCTTCGACGAAGAAGGTTTCATGCAGCGTGTCGCCAGCTTTGAAGCTGTCGTGCAGCGAGCGGATGTCACCACCGGCACAGAAGCCCTTTGGGCCTTCGCCGCGCAGCACCACCGCGCGCACGTGCGGGTCTTCGGCCCACTGGTCCAGATGCTGGCGCAGGCTACGGACCATATCCAGGGTCAGGGCATTGAGGCCGGCGGGGCGGTTCAGGGTCAGGTGGCCGATCTGGTTGCGGACCTCGGCCAGTACATGCTCGGTTACCGAGGCTTGAGCGTGCGCAGTCATTGCGTTCTCCCTGCTTTGTTATTGATTTTCCAAGTGAAGTCTGGAGTTCGCTGGAGGATCGCAGGATCCTGTCATGCGAATTTGCCTTGCACAATCGACAATTATGCAGGGGCATCGTGCATTTTTGCTGTTGGCCAGTCGCCCAGCCCGGCAAATCATTAATCTGAGCGTAACGAACCCACCGGTAGCTTGATTGATCCGTCAGGCAACACAGCCCTAAGGTGACCCCACGACAGCGAACCCGTGGAGTCACCATGACAATAACGCAGAATCCACCGCCGCAATGGTCGCGGCGGCGTGCCGAAAAGCAGCGCCGCCTTGATCGGGTACGCCACCTCGCCGACGGCGTGGTGCTGCCCACCGAACGTATGGTCGAAGCCCTGGAGCTGTTGCTGGCCCCCGGCGACCGGGTGGTGCTGGAAGGCAACAACCAGAAGCAGGCAGACTTCCTCTCACGCTCGCTGGCCAAGGTCGACCCCGGGCGCCTGCACGACCTGCACATGATCATGCCCAGCGTTAGCCGCGCCGAGCACCTGGACCTGTTCGAACGCGGTATCGCCCGCAAGCTCGACTTTTCCTTTGCCGGCCCGCAGAGCCTGCGCATCGGCCAACTGCTGGAAGATGGCCTGCTCGAAGTCGGCGCCATCCACACCTACATCGAGCTTTACTCGCGGCTGCTGGTCGACCTGATCCCCAACGTCACCCTGGTGGCCGGCTTCATGGCCGACCGCGACGGTAACCTGTACACCGGCCCCAGCACCGAAGACACGCCGGCACTGGTAGAGCCGGCCGCCTTCAGCGACGGCATCGTCATTGCCCAGGTCAACCAGCTGGTGGACCGGGTGGACGACCTGCCACGGGTGGATATCCCGGCCTCCTGGGTCGATTTCGTGGTGGTCGCCGACCAGCCCTTCTACATAGAACCGCTGTTCACCCGCGACCCGCGCCATATCAAACCGGTGCATGTGCTGATGGCGATGATGGCCATTCGTGGCATCTACGAAAAACACCAGGTGCAGTCGCTGAACCATGGCATTGGCTTCAACACCGCCGCCATCGAACTGATCCTGCCCACCTACGGCGAGTCGCTGGGCCTGAAGGGCAAGATCTGCCGCAACTGGACGCTCAACCCGCACCCAACCTTGATTCCGGCTATCGAGACCGGCTGGGTGCAAAGCGTGCATTGCTTCGGCACCGAGCTGGGCATGGAGGACTACATCGCCCAGCGCCCGGATGTGTTCTTCACCGGGCGGGATGGCTCGATGCGCTCCAACCGCATGATGTGCCAGCTGGCGGGGCAGTACGCGGTCGACCTGTTCATCGGCGCCACGTTGCAGGTGGATGGCGATGGCCATTCCTCCACCGTCACCCGCGGCCGCCTGGCCGGTTTTGGCGGTGCACCGAACATGGGCCACGACCCGCGCGGCCGACGCCACGCCACCCCGGCCTGGCTCGACATGACGGTGCCGGACACAATGCTCGAACGCGGCCGCAAGCTGGTGGTGCAAATGGTCGAGACCTATCAGGAAGGCGGCAAGCCCACCTTCGTGGAAACCCTCGATGCCGTGGAAGTGGCCAAGAAGGCCGGGATGCCGTTGGCACCGGTAATGATCTATGGCGACGACGTCACCCACTTGCTGACCGAGGAGGGCATTGCCTACCTGTACAAGGCCCGCAGCCTGGAAGAACGCCAGCAGATGATTGCCGCCGTGGCCGGGGTCACCGCCATCGGCCTGCGGCATGACCCGAAAGACACCTTGCGCATGCGCCAGCAGGGCCTGATCGCCTTGCCCGAAGACCTCGGCATCCGCCGCACCGACGCCAGCCGCGAACTGCTGGCCGCGCGCAGCATCGCCGACCTGGTCGAGTGGTCCGGCGGCCTCTACAACCCGCCTGCACGGTTCAGGAGTTGGTGATGAACGCACACGACTTGCAACCGCATGTGCAGCTTCGCGAGCACGCTCGCTCCCACAGGGTCACTGCTGAACTTGATACTGGTGCGATCCCTGTGGGAGCGGGCATGCCCGCGAAGAGGCCAGCCCAGGCAACCCAAATCCCGCTGCATGACCACCTGGCCGACCTTGCCGTAGAAGCCTTGATCGACGAAGCCGACCTGTCCCCCAAACCCGGCCTGGTCGACCGCCGCAGCAACGGCACCCACCCCGACATGTCGCTGCCCCTGATGCACGCCTCGGCGCTGTCACTGTGGCCCTGCCTGCGGCAAATGGCCGAAGCTGCCCAAACCTTCGGCGAAATCAGCCAACCCCTGCGCGCCTCACTCGGCCAGCTAGGCCGCGAAGGCGAGGCCGCCATGCTCGCCACCACTGGCGGAGTAAACACCCACCGCGGCGCCATCTGGGCACTGGGCCTGCTGGTAGCGGCCACAGCCCTTGATACCCAGGCCGACGCCAGCACCCTGGCCGCCCGCGCCGGGCGCATCGCTTTGCTGGACGACCCGGCCTTGGTCCCGCAAGACAGCCACGGCCAGCAGGTCCGCCGCCGCTACGGCACCGGCGGCGCCCGCGAGCAGGCGCAACAAGGCTTCCCCGCCGTCATCGGCCACGGCCTGCCACAACTGCAACGCAGCCGCGCCGCCGGTGCCAGCGAGCAACATGCCCGGCTTGACGCGCTGCTGGCGATCATGGCCGTGCTCAGCGACACCTGCGTGCTCTGGCGCAGCGGCCCAGCCGGCCTGGCCACCGTGCAGCAAGGCGCGCTGGCCGTACTGGCCGAAGGCGGCAGCGCCACCCTGGCCGGGCGCCGGCAACTGCGCCAGCTGGACCAGCACCTGCTGCACCTGAACGCCTCACCGGGCGGCGCCGCCGACTTGCTGGCCGCCTGCCTGTTCCTCGACAAAGCCGGGAGCCTGTGACATGGAAACCCTGAATTTTCAATTTCCCGCCGCCGAACCGGGGCGTGGTCGCACGCTGGTGGGCTGCGTCAGCTCCGGCGACCTGGAAGTACTGATCGAGCCTGGCACTGCCGGCAGCCTGAACATCCAGGTAGTCACCTCGGTCAACGGCAGCGCTGCCCGCTGGGCGCAACTGTTCCAGCGCCTGTTCGAGGGCCGCGCCTGGCCGGCCGTGAACATCGACATCCATGACTTCGGCGCCACCCCTGGCGTGGTGCGCCTGCGCCTTGAGCAAGGCTTCGAGGAGATTGCCCATGACTGACACTGAACGCTTGCTGCAAAGCCGTAGCTTTGTCGAACTGGGTGCCCGCCAACGGGCGCGTGCCGTGCTCGACCCGGGCAGCTTCCGTGAATTGCTGGGGCCGTTCGATCGGCTGATGTCACCCTGGTTGCCGCGCCAGGGCATCGTGCCCCAGGCCGATGATGGCGTGGTGATCGCCAAGGGCCGGCTGAACGGGCGCCAAACGGTGGTAGCCGCCATCGAAGGCGGCTTCCAGGGCGGCAGCATGGGTGAGGTGGGCGGTGCCAAGATCGCCGGCGCATTGGAGCTGGCCATCGAAGACAACCGCAACGGCATCCCCACGTGCGCCGTGCTGCTGCTGGAAACGGGCGGGGTGCGCCTGCAAGAGGCCAACCTGGGCCTGGCAGCCATTGCCGAGATTCAGGCCGCCATTGTCGAACTGCGGGCCTGGCAACCTGTGATCGGCTTGATCGCAGGTTCGGTCGGCTGCTTTGGCGGCATGTCCATCGCGGCAGGCCTGTGCAGCCATTTGCTGGTCACCCGCGAAGCCCGCCTGGGCCTCAACGGCCCGCAAGTGATCGAGCAGGAAGCCGGCATTGGCGAGTACGACGCCAAGGACCGCCCCTTCATCTGGAGCCTGACCGGTGGCGAGCAGCGCCATGCCAGCGGATTGGTGGACGGCTATGTGGCCGACGACATCGATGCACTGCGCGAACGCTTGCTGCAATTGCTGGACGCACCTTCCAGAGATCGCGCCCGCCAGCATGTCTGGTTCCTGGACAGGCTGGCCCGGCTGGGCGATGACTGCCCGCAACTGGATGCCGCTGCCGTACGCGCTCTTTATCAAGGAGAAGCCCAATGAACCGTGCCCTGAACTGGCTGCCGGGCCTGGCCGGCGGGCAAGCGTTGCCCGGTTACCCCGCATCGTTGCGGGTGATCGATGGCGAACTGGACAACCGCCTGGCGCGCTTCATCGCCGTGGTGCCTGATGCTGAAAACCCGTTCCCCCGCGCACGCTCGGGCGAGGTCGGCCTGCTGGAAGGCTGGGGCCTGGCCAAGGCCGTGAGCGAGGCGGTGGCGGCTGACCGCAACGGGCAGAAGCGGGCCATTGTCGCGGTGATCGATGTACCCAGCCAGGCCTATGGCCGCCGTGAGGAGGCCTTGGGTATCCATCAGGCCTTGGCCGGTGCCGTGCAGGCCTATGCCCAGGCGCGGCTGGCCGGGCATCCGGTGATCGGCTTGCTGGTTGGCAAGGCCATGTCGGGTGCCTTCCTGGCCCACGGCTATCAGGCCCAGCGCCTGATCGCCCTGGACGATGAAGGCGTGATGGTGCATGCAATGGGCAAGGCGGCGGCGGCGCGGATTACCCTGCGCAGCGTCGAGCAACTG
Organism: Pseudomonas sp. RV120224-01b; assembly: GCF_003208145.1. NCBI lineage: Bacteria > Pseudomonadati > Pseudomonadota > Gammaproteobacteria > Pseudomonadales > Pseudomonadaceae > Pseudomonas > Pseudomonas sp. RV120224-01b. Next base: position 107,153 of record NZ_QKMQ01000023.1, read on the forward strand.
GAGGCCCTGGCCGCCGAAGTGCCGCCCATGGCCTACGACCTGGATAGTTACGCCTCGCTGGGCCTGCTGTGGCGTCGCCTGACCGTGGACAACGCCGAGGCGCCGAGCAGCGCCGACATTGTGCAGGTGCGTGCCTGCCTGGCCGAAGCGGTACGCGATATTGGTAGCTCGACTGACCTGTCGTCGCGGCTGGCGGGGGAAAACCGCAGTGCCTCGCGCCAGGTGCGCGAACAGCTGCGCCGCCAGTGGCAGGGCGCTTGAGATGAACGCGCCAAGGCCGCACGACCTGCTGTGGGGGATGCCCGTGTCGGGCTTGCCCACGGACGCGCCGCAGTGGGCGCTGGAGGTGTTGGCAAGCGGTCAGCCGGTGGTGGTGCGCCGTGCCACCTGTGAAGCGGGCTGGGTGGCGGTGGGGCTTCGCGGTCACGGCCGGGCGCAGCGGTTGGGTGCCTTGATGCGCCTGACCGATATCCAGCGTCAGCAAGGCCCTGAAGCGCTGCGCGTGCATGAGCAAAGCCCATGGCCTGCATTGCAGGCACTGGCTTCGGTCACACCGGTATTGCAGGCCCGTGGCTTGGCCTGGGGGCCGACGGGTGGGGTGGGGTACCAGCTTGCGACCGGCATTGAAGTGGTACACGCCGACAGTGACCTGGACCTGCTGTTGCGCACGCCACGACCGCTGGCCCGCGCCCAGGCGCGGGAGCTGCTGGATATCCTCGACTGCGCGCCGTGCAGTATCGATGTGCAACTGGAAACCCCGGCGGGTGCGGTCGCCCTGCGCGAGTGGGCCAGCTTTGCCCCCCGCGTGCTGCTCAAGTCGCCCCATGGCCCGCGCCTGGTCAGCGACCCTTGGGCCTTGATGGAGCATGTCGCATGAGCAGCCTGTTCGCCTTCCCCGGCCAGGGTGCCCAGCAGGTGGGCATGCTGCAACGCCTGCCTGAAGGTTGTGGGCAACTGCTGGAAGAGGCCAGCGATGTCCTCGGCCAGCAGGTGCTGGGCATGGATAGCCAGCAAGCCTTGCACAATACCCGCGCCGTGCAGCTGTGCCTGCTGCTGAGCGGCGTGGCCTGGGCGCGTTGGCTGATACAACGCAGCCCGGCACCGGATTATGTGGCGGGCTTGTCGATTGGTGCTTATCCGGCAGCGGTCGTGGCGGGTGCCTTGGGCTTTGCCGATGCCGTGCGCCTGGTCGCCTTGCGTGGCGAGCTGATGCAAGGTGCCTATCCGCAAGGTTACGGCATGACCGCGCTCAGTGGCCTGGACCTGGCCAGTGTCGAGCGCCTGCTGATTGAGGTGGGCGGTGAGGTATACGTCGCCAACCTCAACAGTGATAACCAGATTGTGATTGCCGGTAGCGATACGGCGATGGCTGAGGTGGCGACCAGGGCTCGTCGCCTGGGCCAAGGTGTGGCAAGGCGCTTGGCGGTCAGCGTGCCGTCGCATTGCCGGTTGCTCGACGGCCCGGCTGCGGAATTGGCCCGTGCATTCGCGACGGTCGAGCTCCAGCGGCCACGCATTACCTACCTCAGCGGCAGCAGCGCACGGCCGGTGTCCGACCCACAGCGCCTGCGCGACGACCTGGCCTGCAACATGGCGCGGGTGGTCGACTGGCGTGCTACGTTGCGCAACGCCTATGAACGCGGCGTGCGCCTGCACCTTGAAATACCGCCTGGCAGCGTACTCAGCGGGCTTGCCCGGCCCGTGTTTGAGCAGGGCAGGGTGGTGGCGGTGGAAGGTACCCGTTGGGACACCCTGGATGCGCTGCTGCGCCAGGAGGTGGCCGGCGACCGATGATGGCGGGTTTGCGGATGGCGAAGAACAACAACAAGCAACTTCGACACTACCTGAGGACAACAACAATGATCATCTATGGTGTGGCACTGCTGGCGGTCTGCACGCTGGCCGGCGTTATCGTCGGCGATTTCCTGGGCGTGCTGCTGGGCGTCAAATCCAATGTGGGCGGGGTCGGCATTGCCATGATCCTGCTGATCTGTGCACGGCTGTACATGCACCGCAACGGCGGCATGAGCAAGGAATGTGAATTCGGGGTGGGCTTCTGGGGAGCCATGTACATCCCGGTCGTGGTCGCCATGGCGGCCCAGCAGAACGTGGTCACCGCCCTGCACGGCGGGCCTGCGGCACTGCTGGCAGCGGTAGGTGCGGTGCTGGTGTGCGGCGCGACCATTGCCCTGATCAGCCGCAGCCATCGCGGCGAGCCTTTGCCTGCACTTGACCCCACCCCCGAAACCAGCACGCAAGTTGCCCCGGCAGGAGGTCGTTGAACATGTGGCCAATCATTGAAAATGCCCTGGAACACAACGGCCTGATCACTGCCTTTGCAGCGGTGGGCGCCATCATGTGGTTGTCGGTCGTGCTGTCGAAGTACCTCACCTTCGGCCGGGTGCACGGCTCGGCCATCGCCATCGTCATCGGCCTGGTGCTGGCCTGGGTAGGCGGCACCGTCACCGGGGGGCAGAAGGGCCTGGCCGACATGGCGCTGTTCTCCGGTATCGGCCTGATGGGCGGAGCCATGCTGCGCGACTTCGCCATCGTTGCCACGGCCTTCGAAGTGCAGGCCACCGAAGCGCGCAAAGCCGGCATGATTGGCGCAGTCGCGCTGCTGTTGGGCACAGTGCTGCCGTTCATTGTCGGTGCGGCGGTGGCCTATGCCTTCGGCTACCGCGATGCCGTGAGCATGACCACCATCGGCGCGGGCGCGGTGACCTACATCGTCGGGCCGGTGACCGGGGCGGCGCTGGGGGCGAGCTCGGATGTGATGGCGCTTTCGATTGCTACCGGGCTGATCAAGGCGATTCTGGTGATGGTGTTCACACCGGTGTCGGCGCGCCTGTTGGCGCTGGACAACCCGCGTTCGGCAATGGTGTTTGGTGGTTTGGCGGGGACCGTGTCGGGGGTGACGGCGGGGCTGGCGGCGACGGACCGGCGGTTGGTGCCGTATGGGGCGTTGACGGCTACCTTCCATACCGGGTTGGGGTGCTTGATGGGGCCGTCGATTCTGTACTTCTGCGTACGCGGTCTGGTCGGCTGAAGGGAAGCTGGCGCGATCGCTGTGGAAGCGGGTACGACCCTCCCACAGCGATCGCGCCAGCTTTCAGGTTTTGTGCAATACAGTTGCTCTCAAAGGGGATGTAACTTGCTGACGACCACTGCATGAGGCCAGCATTTATCAAGATGTTGCCCAGGAAATGTCTGGTAATTTTTCGAAGAGACAGATCCTACAGCTGTTTAGGAAGCCCCAGACTCCTTGAAGAATTGATTCCCCGATAGTGTTCGTGTCTTCAGCCCGCTGGAAGACAAGGACCCCTTCATGCCCGGCCCAACTGATACCCCTCTGTTGCTTGCTCGCTATTTCGAAGCGCACTGGTGCTGCCTGATCGATTCCCTTCGAAAAATCGGGAGGCGCTTATGACCCTCAGTCAACGTATCGCCATTGCGACAGCCGAAGCCGGGCTCCCTTCTGACCAGTGCATGGCCTGCGAACGGCAAGGTCTGCCGATCCTGCCCCTGCGCCGCGCCCTGGTGCCGGATACCCGCCCGCAGGGCCTCACCACTGTGGCCGGCAACCTGCATGTCTCGGCGAAGCTGGGCGTGCGCACCTTGCGCATGGGCTACCTGTACGTGCTGCTCGACCAGCAGGTCTGGCATGCCTACGAAGTGAGCGAGCAGGGCCATCTGCGCCGCTTCAACCCCTACGAACCGTCAGAGGGCCTGCCTGCATCGCTGCCCGAAAAATGCGTGAATGAAAACCACGACATTCCCTCGTCCTTCCTGAACATCGACACCGACCGCTATGGCAGCGCCTGGCTGGCCTTCTCCAGCGACCCTTGGCCGGTGAGTGTGCTGAATGCCTACAAGCAGGGCCAGGCGCCTGCCCATCGCTTCGAAGGGGTAGACCTGACCCAGGCGCGTAACAACCCCGAGTTGCTGGGCATCGCCATGACGCCCGACAACTTGCAGGTCGACAAGGAAGTGCTCGAATACGCGCAGCATGGGTGTTCGCCATTCGACAGTGCGCATGGCTTTCACACGCGCTGGCTGCGAAGGTTTGCCCTGAAGGGGTATCTGGTCAACGCGATGAACCGGCACACGCTGAACAAGGGCGTGCTGGCGGTGGTGCTGGACGATACCGTGGGTTTGATTCAGGAGTTCAACCATCAGCGGCTGAGCTGGGTGGTGAAGCGTCAGGTCTGGCGCGAAGACCCCATGCGGGCCTACCAGCTGCAGACCTCGCAAATCCTGCAAGTCATTCGCGCCACACACCGGGAGTGGGCGGCGCAGAAGGTGCCGTCGCTGGAGCCCGTGACCGGCGACGGACCACCGGTGTTCACCGACCCGACGGTGGAGCGCCAACGGTTGGTGGAGCGGGCACAGCTGGAGAGTGACGAGCGGCTTGAGGAACGCTACGACGAAGCGAAACGGGCAGCGTTCCAGGCCGAGTATGACCAGCAGGAAATCGAGTTTCAGGGTTACATCGACAAGAACGCGCGTGCTTATGTTGCGCTGTTCGACACGCCCATGTTCAAGGTGGCCGAGCAGTACGACTACGACGGCGATCATCGTGAGTCAGGCGTGGCGTATGCCAAGACCATGGCGCTGTGTCTGGGTGGCGGTATCACCGAAACGGTGACACCCGATGCGGCGCCTGCGGTCGGCACCAGCGAAACGCTCTGGCTGAAATGGCTACAGGACCCTGACAGTCCACCTTACCGCGCGTTGCTGATGCGCGACCGTGCGTTGTTGGCCGGGCTGCTGCCCAGCTTTTCCGCCACCGACGTGATCAACTGGAATGACAGCGACAAATTCTACGGCATGCTGAGCAAGGTCATCGGCAGCGATGACGCCGGTCTGCGCATGCGCAACACCCTCAAGCAGGCCATTGCCGAAACCCAGGGTGCCCTCAACGCCGCCAGCCAACGCCTGGCACCCCGAATGCCGCCAGGCATTCAGAACGCTGTGCGGCACCTGAACAGCGCGACGCAGTTTCTCTATAACGGCGTGCACCTGATAGAGCTGGAAGTGAAGATGAAGCTGGGCGAGTACTACGCCCTGCAAAGTGCCCACTTGCGCGAGTTGCAGCACAAGGCCAATGCCTCGATTGCCGAGGCCAGGGACCGGATGCATCGCAATATCGATGACTTCGACCTCCATTCAACCAAGGCCTGGAACAAGGTGCGGCCGATCATGCAGCACGGGCTGATGAGCCTGGCCGTGCTCGACCCACGGTTTACCCACACCATGATCAGCGTGACGGTGTGGGTGGAGGGTACGGCTGAAGA
>NZ_QKMQ01000024.1:0-111346 GCF_003208145.1 Pseudomonas sp. RV120224-01b
CCCAAGCTAGTCATCCACTCAGATCAAGGGTGGCATTATCAGCAGGCTCAATACCGTCACAAACTTGCCGCACGAGGTGTGAAGCAGAGCATGTCCCGCAAAGGCAATTGCCTGGATAATGCGGCGATGGAAAGCTTCTTCGGCACGCTCAAGTCGGAGTTTTTCTACCTGAATCGCTTTGAGAGTGTCGAGGAACTAAAAGCGGGACTGGATGAGTACATTCACTACTACAACCATGACCGCATCAGGCTGAAACTCAATGGCCTGAGCCCTGTGAGCTACAGGACTCAGACCACTGGCTAAAACTGTCCAACTTTTGGGGGGCAGTCCACATTGTGGGAGCGGCCTTGCGTCGCGAAAGGGCTGCGCAGCAGCCCCGGCGATCTTGCAGGATGGCTGAAATTCTGGGGCCGCTGCGCGCCCCTTTCGCGACGCAAGGCCGCTCCCACAACGATCGCATCAGGTCTGAGAACATTGCGCTGTTTGTCAGTCCGGCAGCAACCGGTCACGGCTGTTGGACAGGTGCAGGCAGATCGCCGCCCGCGCTGCATCCGGGTCTTGCCGGCGGATGGCATTGAGCACGGCTTCATGCTCCAGGTTCGCCAGGTAAGCCTGCCGCGCCAGCTTCGCCCCGCCGCGTTCGGCCAGCGCCATGCGGTTGCGCGGGATCAGGCTGTTGCCCAGTTGCAGCAGCATCTCGGTGAAGTACAGGTTACCGGTGGCCTCGGCAATCAGCAGGTGGAAGCGCCGGTCCGCCTCGATGCAGCTGTCGCCGGCCGCCGCCAGGTCCTGGTAGTCATCCAGTGCCTGGCGCATGCGAGCCAGGTGCCCCTCGTCACGACGCAGTGCGGCCAGAGCAGCGGCCTGGCCTTCCAGGCCAATGCGCAGTTCCAGCAGGTCGCGCACATTGGCTGCGCTCTCCGCGCCGATGCGCAGCCCCGCTTGTGGCTGGCGCTCCATCACGAAGGTACCGATACCGTGGCGCGGCTCCACCAGCCCCGAGGCCTGCAATTTCGACAAGGCTTCACGCACCACCGTTCGGCTGACGCCATGCTCGCGCACCAGGGTGTTCTCCGAGGGCAATTTGTCCCCAGGCCTGAAGGTGCCCAACAAAATCTGTTGGGTCAGGCTGGAGACCAGGTCATGGGCGCGGCTATGGCCGCGTTTGTGCGAGTGTTCGGGTTCCATGGTGTGAGCCACTTCTTGTTGTGCTTGTACGACAAGTTAAACCATAAAAATATTTTTTGCCGTTTTTTCCTGTTGCCAATCCCACGCGTAGCCAATCAGTTTTTGCAAGATCGCAGCAAATTGGCATTGTGACAGCTTGTATTTTGCGTATTTGTCGATTTTGTTGATCTTGTCGTACAACTTCGCTGGGCATATGCTCATCCCCACTGCCATGTCAGACAACCCCGACCCGCACAAAAACAATTAGTGGGAGATTCACAAGTGAACGACACCCTCGCTCCGTCTGCCCGGACTGAAGGCGACGCGTTGGCCAGTGCCGTGGCCAAGGTCAAGCGCCACGTCCTGCCGCTGTTCGTCATCATGTTCATCGTCAACTACCTCGACCGCGTCAATATCGGTTTCATCCGCCCGCACCTGGAAAGCGACCTCGGCATCAGTGCCGCAGCTTATGGTTTTGGTGCCGGCCTGTTCTTCATTGGCTACGCCTTGTTCGAAGTGCCTTCGAACATGTTGCTGCAGAAGGTGGGGGCGCGGCTCTGGCTGACCCGCATCATGTTCACCTGGGGGCTGGTGGCCACGGCCATGGCCTTTGTGCAGAACGAAACCCAGTTCTACGTGCTGCGCTTTTTGCTGGGTGTTGCCGAAGCGGGCTTCTTCCCCGGTGTGATCTACTACTTCACCCGCTGGCTGCCAGGTGCAGAGCGCGGCAAGGCGATTGCCATCTTCCTCAGCGGCTCTGCGCTGGCCTCGCTGATTTCCGGGCCGCTGGCCGGTGCGCTGATGCAGATTCAGGGCCTGGGCATGCACGGTTGGCAGTGGATGCTGTTCATCGAAGGCATGGCCTCGGTGGTGCTGTGCTTCTTCGTGTTCTTCTGGCTGGATTCCAAACCACAGGATGCCAAGTGGTTGAGCCCGGCCGAGCAAGACGCGCTCGTAGCTACCATCGACCGCGAGCAGCAAGAGCGCGAAGCGGTGGGGGCGGTCAAACCCTCGGCCTGGAGCCTGCTGAAGGACCGCCAGATTGTCCTGTTCTGCCTCATCTACTTCTGCATCCAGCTGACCATCTACGCTGCCACCTTCTGGTTGCCGAGCATCATCAAGCGCATGGGTGACCTCAGCGACTTGCAGGTCGGCTTCTTCAACTCGATCCCGTGGCTGATCTCGATCTTGGCCATGTATGCCTTCGCGGCCGGCTCTGCGCGTTGGAAGTTCCAGCAGGCGTGGGTGGCCGGGGCGCTGGTGGTCGCTGCCATTGGCATGTTCATGTCCACCACCGGCGGGCCGGTGTTTGCCTTCGTGGCCGTGTGCTTCGCCGCCATCGGTTTCAAGTCGGCGTCGTCACTGTTCTGGCCGATTCCACAGGGTTACCTGGACGCCCGCATCGCGGCGGCCGTGATCGCCCTGATCAACTCGGTCGGCAACCTTGGTGGCTTCGTCGCCCCTACCACCTTCGGTTTTCTGGAGCAGCAGACCGGCTCGATCCAGGGCGGCCTGTATGGCCTGGCGGTGACCTCGGTGCTGGCGGCCATAGCCATCTTCTTTGTACGCACTCGCCCGAAGGGCGCCCCTTCCGATGACCTCAAGGCCCGTTCGGCCCTGGGCCAGACCCACTGATGACTGCGAGACAACAACCATGAATATGCAGACCAATCCCGCCGTTCACTCCAGCACCCCGGTGGTCACCGACCTGCGCGTGATCCCCGTGGCTGGCCACGACAGCATGCTGCTCAACCTCAGTGGCGCCCATGGCCCGTTCTTTACCCGCAACGTAGTGGTGCTGCGCGACAGCGCTGGCAACACCGGGCTGGGTGAAGTGCCGGGTGGGGAAAAAATTCGGCAAACCCTGGAAGACGCCCGCACCCTGGTGGTCGGCCAGCCGATCGGCCATTTCCAGCGCGTGCTCAATGCCATGCGCCAGACCTTCGCCAACCGCGACTCGGCGGGGCGCGGCCTGCAAACCTTCGACCTGCGCATTACCGTGCATGCGGTAACGGCCATCGAATCGGCGCTGCTCGACCTGCTCGGTCAGCACCTCAACGTGCCGATGGCGGCATTGCTGGGTGAAGGGCAGCAACGCGATGCCGTGAAGATGCTGGGTTACCTGTTCTACATCGGCGACCGCCAGCAGACCGACTTGGCCTACCGCAACGAGGCCGATGCCGAGGATGACTGGTTCCGCGTGCGCCACGAAAAGGCCCTGACCCCGGAAGCAGTGGTGCGCCTGGCCGAGGCCGCCAAGGCGCGTTATGGCTTCAGTGACTTCAAGCTCAAGGGCGGTGTACTGCGGGGAGAGGAAGAGATGGAGGCGGTAACGGCCCTGGCCGAGCGCTTCCCCGAAGCCCGTATCACCCTTGACCCGAACGGTGCCTGGTCGTTGAAGGAAGCCATTGCCCTGTGCCGCGACAAGCACGATGTGCTGGCCTACGCCGAAGACCCGTGCGGTGCCGAGAACGGTTACTCGGGCCGCGAGGTGATGGCCGAGTTCCGCCGCGCCACCGGCTTGCCGACCGCCACCAACATGATCGCCACCGACTGGCGGCAGATGGGCCATGCAATCCAGTTGCAGTCGGTGGACATCCCGCTGGCCGACCCGCACTTCTGGACCTTGCAGGGTTCGGTACGGGTGGCGCAGATGTGCAATGACTGGGGGCTGACCTGGGGTTCGCATTCGAACAACCACTTCGACATTTCGCTGGCGATGTTCACTCAGGTGGCGGCTGCGGCGCCGGGTGAGATCACCGCGATCGACACCCACTGGATCTGGCAGGATGGCCAACGCCTGACCCGTGAGCCGCTGCGCATTGTTGACGGGCATGTGCGGGTACCGGCACGGCCGGGGCTGGGGGTGGAGCTGGATGAGGATCAGCTGGCCAAGGCGCATGAGTGCTACCGCAACATGGGCCTGGGCGCGCGGGATGACAGCGTGGCGATGCAGTTCCTGATTCCGGGGTGGAGCTTCGATAACAAGCGGCCTTGCCTGGTGCGTTAAAGCTGCCGGCCTCTTCGCGGGCTTGCCCGCGAAGAGGCCATCACCTTTTATCCTGCTTCAAAGAAAGCCCGTGCCATCTCTACAAATGCCCCTAGCACCGGGTTGGGGTTATCCCGGCAGTACGCCAAAAAAATCTCCGCCTGCTGCTCCATCCCCACCAGCGGCCTGAACACCACCTGTTCCAGGCGCAGCGCCTGCGCCGAGGCCGGTACCACCGCACACCCCAACCCCACATTGACCAGGCCCAGAATCGAATGCGTCTGCCCCAGCTGGTGCAGGTACTTCGGCTGCACTTCATGCCGGGCAAACAGGTTGGCGATGCGGTCATGGAAGTAGCGCCCTTCGTTGGCGCTGTACATCACGAAAGGCTGCTCATCGAAATCGCTTGGCCTGATCCGCTCGCGCGGTGCCAGCGCATGCCCGGCGGGCAGGGCGGCGACGAAGGGTTCGCGGTGAATCGGCAGGTACTCCACGCGCGCACTGGGCAGCACCTGGCGCACCAGGCCGACATCGATCAGGCCGGCTTCCAGGTCGTGCACCTGGGTACTGGAAACCCGTTCGCTGAGCACCAGTTCGATATCCGGCAACGTCTGCCCGGCATGCACCAGCAAGCGCGGGATCATGCTGTAGGCCCCCACCGCCGTGAAGCCCAGGGTCAGCCGGCCTGCCTCGCCATGGGCGATGCGCCGTGCCGAGTGGCTGGCCGAGTCGGCGATTTGCAGGATGCGCCGGGCGTCTTCAAGAAAGCTCTGGCCCGCCAGGGTCAGCCGCGCCTGGCGGTTGTTACGCTCAAGCAGCAGTACACCCAGGGAATGTTCCAGCAGTTGTATCTGCCGGCTCAAGGGTGGCTGGGTCATGTGCAGGCGGGTGGCGGCACGGCCGAAATGCAGCTCTTCGGCAACGGCCACGAAGCAGCGCAACTGGTGCAGCTCCATGATTCAATTCCTGAATTATTCGATCCAGTATCTATATTAGACCTGTATCAATTGCAGGCCTAGCATCGAGTCATGTCTTCGAACTGCCGGATGCTCAACATGAACGAAAACGCCATCGAAGTGCTGCTGACCCAGCCAGTCCCCGAGGCCATCGATGCCCAACTGGTCAGCGCTTATCAGGTGCATCGCCTGTATCAACACCGTGACCCGCAACAGCTGATCAACGACGTTGGCCCACGCATTCGAGGTGTGGTCACTGGCGGTGCCAAAGGGCTGTCCAATGCGCTGATGGATCAGCTGCCCGCGCTGGAGATCATCGCCATCAGCGGCATCGGTACCGACGCTGTGGACCTTCGCCATGCTGCCAGCCGCGGCATCCATGTCACCACAACACCGGGTGTACTCACCGCCGACGTGGCTGACCTGGCGATGGGCCTGATCATCAACACCTTGCGCCGTATGGGCGAGGGCGAACGGCTGGTGCGCGATGGCTTGTGGGGCACGGTCGAGCTGCCGCTGGCGCGGCGGGCCAGTGGTATCGACCTGGGCATTGTCGGGCTTGGCCAGGTGGGCAAGGCGATTGCCCGGCGTGCGGCGGCATTCGACATGCGCATTGCCTACAACGGGCGGCGTGAACAGCCGGATGCGGGTTACCGCTATGAGGCTGACCTGGTCGAGCTGGCGCGTTCGGTGGACGTGCTGGTGGTCGCCGCTGCTGCCGATGGTGGGCAGGTGTTGGTAACGGCCGAGGTGCTGGAGGCACTGGGGCCGAATGGTTACCTGATCAACGTGGCGCGCGGCAAGTTGGTGGATGAAGACGCGCTGGTCGAGGCATTGCGCGAGCAGCGTATCGCCGGCGCCGGGCTGGACGTGTTCGTCGATGAGCCGCAAGTGCCGCCGGCCTTGCGGGACCTCAACCAGGTCAGCCTTCAGCCGCATCGGGGCAGTGCCACGTTGCAGACCCGGTTGGAGATGGGGGGCATGGTTTTAAGCAATCTGGAGGCCTGCTTCCGGGGTGAGTTACCGCCGAATCGGGTGGTTTAGCTCAAGGGCCTCTTCGCGGGCACGCCCGCTCCCACAGGTACAGCGCATGCCTTGAGACCTGTGAGGTCCCTTGTGGGAGCGGGCATGCCCGCGAAGAGGCCAGTACAAGCAACAAAAGGCCCAAGGGCCACACCTTCTCTTCACAAGAACAATCGCTTCCATCGAGAAGCAAGAGGGTCCACATGAACAGCAAATCCGCCGTCGCCGCACCGCAGGCCGTGGCCGGGGTCGGTCGCCATCGCTTCCTGGTCCTGGCGCTGATCTTCGTCATCACCGTCATCAACTACGCCGACCGCGCCACCTTGTCGATCACCGGCACCGAGGTGCTCAAGGACCTCGGCCTGGACCCGGTCATGCTAGGCATGATCTTTTCCGCGTTCGCCTGGGCCTACGCCCTGGGCCAGGTGCCCGGGGGCTGGTTGCTCGACCGCTTCGGTGCCCGCCGCGTGTATGGCATCAGCCTGATCCTCTGGTCGCTGTTCACGCTGCTGCAAGGGACTGTCGGCTGGATGGGGTTGGCCGGTGTGTCCGCTGCGGTCGCGCTGTTTTCCATGCGCTTCATGCTGGGCCTGGTGGAGTCGCCGGCGTTCCCGGCCAACTCGCGCATCGTCAGTTGCTGGTTTCCCACCCGTGAGCGTGGAACCGCCTCGGCGCTGTTCAACTCGGCGCAGTACATGGCTGTGGTGGTGTTTGCCCCGCTGATGGCGTGGATGACCCATACGCTGAGTTGGGAGCAGGTGTTCATCTGGATGGGGGTGTTGGGGCTGGTACTGAGCGTGGTGTGGTTCCGCCTGTACCACGAACCGCACAGCGCGCCAGGTTTGAGCCGCGAAGAGCTGGATTACATGCGTGAAGGCGGCGCCCTGGTCGACCTGGAAAAGGAACGCAAGGCGACCCAAAGCAAACCGACCCGTTCCGAAGTGATGCAACTGTTCACCAGCCGCAACCTGTGGGCGGTGTACCTGGGCCAGTACTGCATCACGGCGCTGACCTACTTCTTCATCACCTGGTTCCCGATCTACCTGATCAAGGGCCGTGGCATGACCATCATGGAGGCAGGCTGGGTGGCTGCGTTGCCGGCCATCTGTGGCTTCACGGGTGGCATCCTTGGCGGGTTCGTTTCCGATTGGCTGATCCGCCGTGGCGTGCATCCCTCCAGGGCGCGCAAGACCCCGTTCATCATCGGCATGGCACTGTCCACCAGCCTGGTGCTGGCCAACTACATGGATAGCAACGCGGCGGTGATTGCCATGATGACCTTGGCCTTCTTCGGCAAGGGCCTGGCAGCGGTAGGTTGGGCGGTGCTGTCGGATGTGGCGCCGAAGAAGATGGTTGGCCTGTGCGGCGGTGTGTTCAATGGCATCGGCAACGTTGCCGGTATCGTCACCCCGCTGGTGATCGGTTATGTGGTGGCCAGCACCGGCTCGTTCCATAACGCACTCTGGTTCGTGGCCGCCCATGGCGTGCTGGGGATCCTCGCTTACCTGTTGCTGGCCCGACGCTTCGAGCGCACCGGGCAGGCGTAGGCAGACGCCTTGGCAACAGAGGCCCCGGGAGACCGGGGCTTTTTTGTGGGTGCTCAAGCGTGGCCAGACCAAGTGGCACATTCAAATGAAAAACAAAAGCTTCAGACTGCCCGATGGCGCGATCGGGCATGCCATTCGCGACATCTGGCGTGAATGGAATTGCCCTGTCGTGATCGAACAGTTCCGGGGCGTTCTCGTGTAATTTCCCACAGCCTTACGGGGCTTAAATGAAGCCCGAACCGCAATGACACCTTGCTCTGTGATGCGTGCCAAAGATCAACAACAGCGCGCGAGCAACCTGTCGACTTATTGATTTGAAAGGAGATATTTTCGCCTACGCCTGCCCGTCCATCCTTGTGTCAGCAAAAAGAGAACAACATCAATGAACACCGTGGGATCTGATGGCAACCTTGCACAAGGTTTCAAGCCACGTCATGTAACGATGCTGTCCATCGCCGGCATCATCGGCGCCGGACTTTTCGTAGGCTCTGGCCATGCCATCGCGGCGGCCGGGCCAGCTACCATAATTTCCTATTTCGTGGCCGGGACCCTGGTGGTTCTGGTTATGCGCATGCTCGGCGAAATGGCCGTGGCACACCCTGACACCGGGTCGTTTTCCACCTATGCCGACCAGGCCATCGGCCGTTGGGCCGGCTACACCATCGGCTGGTTGTACTGGTGGTTCTGGGTGTTGGTGATCCCTATCGAAGCGCTGGCCGCCGGGCATGTGTTGAACGCCTGGTTCCCCCAGGTGGACAGCTGGATCTTCGCCCTGGCCTCGGTACTGCTGCTGGCCGGCACCAACCTGTTCAGCGTGGCCAAGTACGGTGAGTTCGAGTTCTGGTTCGCCATTCTCAAGGTAACGGCGATTCTGGGTTTCATCGGCCTGGGCTTTGCCGCGCTGATGGGCTGGCTGCCTAACCGCGAGGTCAGCGGCCTGAGCAGCCTGATGGCCGAGCACGGCGGCTTTACGCCGAAGGGCTGGTCGGCCGTGGTGGGCGCGTTCATTACCGTGATGTTCAGCTTCATCGGCACCGAGGCGGTGACCATCGCCGCGTCCGAGTCCAGCGACCCGTCGCGCAACATCGCCAAGGCCACCCGCTCGGTGATCTGGCGTATCAGCACGTTCTACATCCTGTCGATCTTCGTGATCATCTCGGTGGTGCCATGGAACGACCCGCAACTGGCCGTGGTGGGCTCGTACCAGCGTGCGCTGGAAATCATGAACATCCCCAATGCGGCGTTCATGGTCGACCTGGTGGTGCTGGTGGCCGTGACCAGCTGCATGAACTCGTCAATCTACATTGCTTCGCGGATGATGTACTCGCTGGCCAAGCGCGGTGATGCCCCGGCCTTCCTCAACAAGACCTCCAGGGTTGGCGTGCCGCGTGCTGCAGTGTTTGGCAGTACCCTGATCGGCGCGGCCATCGCCATCCTCAACTACTTCGCGCCGAAGGGCGTGTTCGAGTTCCTGCTGGCCAGCTCTGGCGCCATCGCCCTGCTGGTGTACATGGTCATCGCCATCTCGCAGCTGCGCATGCGCCGCCGCCTGGAGCGGGAGAACACCGAGCTGAAGTTCCGTATGTGGCTGTTCCCGTACCTGACCTGGGCGGTGATCATCTTCATCGCCGGGGCGCTGGCGGTGATGATGTACACGCCCGAGCACCGGGCGGAAGTGAGTTCCACATTGGGCCTGGCGATCGTGATTTCCTTCCTGGGGATCGTGACTTCGCGCGGCCATGCGCAACCGGTGGGGGCGCGTTCGATGGGGTGATTGAGTTCACCTGGCGGTAGGGCAAAGGGCACCTGTGGATGGGTGCCCTTTGTTTTTTTGAAACACTTGTTTGGTGCCGCCAGCGGTTGGGAGGCGGCTTACCAGGCGTAGACTTCCTGTCGAATTCATAAAGGGAGTCGAGGCATGAGCGCAGAACAACAATCCCAAGCGTCGACGGCCCTTCCTTCGGTCAAGGATGACCGGTTCGAGGAAGTGCTCGGGTTAATCAGGGACGCGAGGCAACGTGCGGTGCAGGCGGTCAACACGCAGTTGATCGAATTGTACTGGCAGGTAGGGGCTCACATCAGTCGCAAGCTGGAGCGCGCCGAGTGGGGGGATTCGGTGGTCAACCAGCTGGCGGCATATCTGGCGCTGACTCAGCCGGGACTGCGAGGGTTTACCCGTCCCAATCTGTTCAGGATGCGTCGATTTTATGAGGTTTACCGCGACGATCAAAAAGTCTCACCACTGGTGAGACAATTGCCCTGGACGCTCAATCACATCATTCTCAGCCAATGCAAACGCGCAGATGAGCGTGATTTCTATGTGCGGATGGCGATTCAGGAGAGGTGGTCAAAGCGCGAACTGGAGCGTCAGCTGAAAACGTCCTTGTTTGAGCGTAGCGTTACGCAGCCGGCCAAAGTCTCCACTCAGCTGAAGCAGAACTACCCGGCGGCCATGGACGTTTTTCGTGATGCTTACGTTGTGGAGTTCCTTGCACTTCCAGCAACGCATGCCGAGTCAGATCTGCATTGCGCATTGATGGACCGACTGAAACAGTTCCTGATCGAGCTGGGCCGGGATTTCTGCTTCGTTGGGTCTCAATACCCGCTTCAGGTCGGCGGCCGGGACTTCGCGCTGGATTTGCTGTTCTTCCATCGCGGCCTCAACTGCCTGGTAGCGATCGAGCTGAAAGTTGGCCGCTTCGAACCTGAGTACCTTGGCAAGCTCGATTTCTATCTGGAGGCACTGGATCGCAACGAGCGCAAGCCTCATGAAAACCCCGCCATCGGCGTGTTGCTATGCGCCAGCAGGGACGACGAGGTGGTCGAGTACGCGCTGAATCGCAGTTTGTCTCCTGCATTGATTGCAGAGTATCAAACGCGCCTGCCGGACAAGGCGCTGCTGCAAGCCAAACTGCATGAGTTCTATGCCTTGGGCGCTACCGCGCAAGAGGACGCCTGAGCATCGGTCATGCACCGCATTTCACGCCTTCCACGTAGCGCTTCACCGCCGGTGCTTTTTCGAAACGCCTGTGAAGCAGGCTGAGCCAAGAGCTGGCTTGGCAATCGACGATACGCCGGTAGTTCACCTGTGGCAGGTTGATACGCTGCACCACCGACTCCGGGACCACTGCGATACCTTGCCCGAGCGATACCAGCGTAATCACCGCCACCAGGCTGCCGGGCTGCGGACCAAGCCGGGGAACAAACCCACCCTGTGCCGCCACCTCCAGCGTGCCGGAAATCTGCTCCGGCAAGATGAAGGTTTCATTGGCCAGGCGCGCGGCCGGAACTTGCGGCACTTCGTTGATGCGTGAGCTGGCGGGCAGGGCGAGAACAAAGCCTTCCTGATGCAACGCGATGGCATCAAGCTCTTCCGGCAGCTCCATTGGCGAGCGCACATAGGCCAGGTCGAGCAGGCCATCGCGAACCATGCCGGGCAATTCGGCCATGGGCAGTTCGCGGATGTTCAGGCGCACGCCGGGGCAGGTTTCGCTGTAGCGGGCGACTTGCTGCTGGAGCATGCCAGAGTAGGCGGCTGAAGCCACATAGCCCAGTTCGATGCGCCCGCTTTCACCACGGGCGGCCCGTTGTGCGCCCAGTTGTGCGGCGTCGAACTGGCGCACGGCGTGCTCGGCCTCGATCAACAAGGCCTGGCCGGCAGCGGTCAGGTTGACCTCGCGCTGGTTGCGTTCGAACAGGCGCACGCCCAGCTCGCGCTCCATGTCCTGGATCTGCCGGCTGAGGGTAGGCGGGGCGATGCCCAGTTGCTCGGCGGCCCGGGTGAAATGGCCGTGGCGGGCAACGCAGAGAAAATAGCGGAAATGGCGGATTTCCATGGGTGTTACCTACAGGGTAATGACGCAGGCCGCCTGGGCTAACAAGGCCTGGGGTTGGCGGCGTTATGGTGAGGCCAACACTACAAGGCTGGCGCTGCGGCGACCAGCCCGCATCTGGAGCCTGCCATGCCTGCCCCCTCTGCACGCTTTACCCTGCTCACTGCCTCCCTGGTCTGTGCGTTGATCATCCTCGACACCAACATTGTCGCCGTCAGCCTGCCCAGTATCGCCCGTGACCTGTCCGGCTCGTTCGCCGATATCGAGTGGGTGGTCAGTGCCTATTTGCTGGCCTTCGCCGCCTGCCTGCTGCCCGCCGGCAGCCTGGCCGACCGCTTCGGCCGGCGGCGCATGCTGCTGCTTGGCCTGGCCCTGTTCGGCATCGCTTCGCTGGCCTGCGGTGCGGCGCCCAACCTGCTGTTCCTCGACCTGGCCAGGGCCGCCAAGGGGATTGGTGCCGCGTTGCTGCTTACCTCGGCCCTGGCGGCGATCGGCAACCGCTTTCATGAACCCCAGGAACGCATGCGTGCCTGGGCCTTCTGGGGGGCCTGCATGGGCGCCACCATCACCCTGGCGCCGCTGCTGGGTGGCGTGATTGCCAGCACCTTGGGCTGGCGCTGGATCTTCTACATCAACCTGCCGTTGGTGGCATTGCTGGCGGTGATGGTCTTGCGCAGTGTCGAGGAGTCTCGCGACAGCGCCGCCGCGCGGCTCGACCCTTGGGGCAGCCTGACCTTCGCCGGCAGCCTGGGCTACCTGATCTGGGCGATGATCGATGCCAACCAGGTGGGCTGGAGCAGCGCGCAAACCCTCGGTCGACTGGTGATCAGTGCCTTCCTGTTCGGCCTGTTCATCATGGTGGAGCGCAGCCAGACGCGGCCGATGATCGACCTGCAGCTGATGCGTAGCGGGCGTTTCGTTGGCGCCTTGCTGGGCATGTTCGCCTACGCAGCCTGCGCCCAGGTAATGATGACCCTGCTGCCGCTTTACTTGCAGAGCGGCTTGCAACTGTCACCCTTGGCGGCTGGCGCAGGCATGTTGCCATTCGCCATCGCCATGCTGCTGACGCCGCGCTTGGGTATGCGCCTGGCTGCCCACATGAGCCCGGCGCAAATATTTTCACTGGGCCTGGTGCTGGTGGGCACGGGTAACCTGCTGTGTGCCTGGGCCACGCGCCACGGCGGCTATGGCGCATTCGCCCTGGCCAGCCTGGTGCTGGGCGCGGGTGCCGGCCTGCTGAATGGCGATACACAGAAGAACATCATGGCGTGTGTGCCGCGTGAGCGAACCGGCATGGCCTCGGGGTTGAGTACCACCATTCGGTTTGGCGCGATCGTGCTGGCCATTGGCGTGCTCGGCGGTGTGCTGGCTACGCGCAGCGGGCAGTTGCTGCACGCATCCATGGCTGTTGTAGCGCCCGCGCAATCGGGCCAGGTTGCTGCGATGGCCGCGCGGGTTGCCGCAGGGGACTTGCAGGCGGCGCTGGCGTTGCTCGACCCGGGTTTACGTGACGCAGTAGCTCCCGTTGCGCGGCAGGCCTTCATGGGTGGTTTTCAGGCCGTGTTGCAGGTTGCGGGTGTTGCCGCGCTGTTGTTTGCGGTGTTGGTTGGCGTGCTGCTGAACCGCCCGCTGCCCACCCGGCAGGACGTGCTGATAGCGTCGTAAAATAAATGAGGTGATTTCTCATTCTCGTCCGGCCTGTAGATAAGGCCGGATTACAGGCCGCCCCGCCGACCCCCTACGGAGCGAGAGAATGAGTTCTACCCCGGTTTCACAGCGCCATCCTTTGAGCCGTGCCGTGCACGCTGCTTTCCTGGGCCTGGTTGTCAGCAGCGCTGCGTTGCCTGCGCTTGCGCAAGCTGCAAACGCTGAGCACAACAACCAAGTCCAGCAATGGAACATTCCTGGCGGCCCACTGGCGCCGGCGCTTGACCACTTTGCGCGCCAGGCTGGTATCAGCCTGTCCTACGACGCACAGAGCATCGCCAACCGCAACACGGCGGGCGTTCAGGGGACGCTGGGCACCTCGGCTGCACTCTCGTCGTTGTTGCAGGGGACCGAGCTTCAGGCTGAGCAGCAAGGCCCGGGTGCCTATCTGGTGGTGCCGCAGCCAAAACCTGCCGGCCCGCTGGAGCTGGGTGCGACCGAGGACTACCGCCTGGCGCCCATCATCATCAACTCCAAGGTCAAGGCCAGTGCCGATGACGACATCAACTCGGTGGTTGCCAAGGAGCTTTGGGTAGGTGGCAAGGTAGCGACCAGCATCCTCAACACACCAGCTTCCGTGTCTGTGGTAACCAACAAGGAAATGCAGCAGCGCAGTGTCAGCACCACGGAAGAGGCGCTGCAATACACCCCTGGCGTGGTCAGCGACTTCTACGGCTCGGACGACCGCAACGACTACTTCCAGATCCGCGGCTTTCAGGCCACCACGTACCGTGACGGCCTGACCTTGAGCTCGATGCGGGGTGTGCGCGAAGACCCTTACGCCTACGAGCGCATCGAAATTCTACGAGGCGCCAACTCCACCCTGTTCGGCCCGGCAGACCCGGGTGGCTCGTTGAACTTCGTGACCAAGCAGCCGCGCTTCGAAAAGTTTGGCCAGGGTTACGTGACCTATGGCTCCTATGACCATGCCGAGACCGGTATCGATGTAGGCGATGCGCTGAACGACGAACAAACGCTGGCGGGCCGCTTCACTGCCAAGATGCAGAACAGCGACCGCGAGTACGACCATTCGCAGGACGACAACCGCTTCGTGATGGGTGGCCTGACCTGGGCACCTACCGACTTCACCTCGGCCACGGTGATCCTCGACTACCTGAAGACCAACAGCTCGCCAAACAGCGGTGGCTACCCACTGGACAAGGAATACGACCGCAGCGACTTCTACGGCGAGCCCGGCTACAACTTCCACGATGTCGAGCGCACCAGCCTCAGCGGCAACATCACCCACGACTTCGACAACGGCTTTACGCTGCGCAGTAACCTGCGCTACAGCGAGTTGAGCGATGACTTTGGCTATGTCTACCTGAGCGACAGCGCGTCGCGGGTGGGTACCACCATACCGCGCTATGTATTCGGAACTGACAGCGATGCCGACCAGCTCAACGGCAACCTGATGCTGCAATACGATGCCCAGTTCGAGCACATCGACAGCAGCACCCTGGTGGGTGTGGAATACCTCGACTCGACCACCAAACAGAGCTCTGTCTACAGCCTGGCGCCCTCCATCGATATCGCCAACCCGGTATTCACCGGCGTGCCGGGCGGCGTTACGCCCTATACCCGCAAGAAGAACGACGCCACCACCAAGGCCGTGTTCCTGCAGCAGAACCTGTCCTTCTATGACCGCCTGATCGCAACAGCGGGTGTGCGTAATGACTCCATGGACCTGTCCAGCACCGAGTACGTCGGCGGGGTGAACAAGCAAAGCGACAACTTCTCTGAAACGTCCTACCGTGGCGCGCTGACGTACATCGTCAACGATGAAGTTTCCACTTACGTGAGCATGGTGGAATCGGTTTCGCCTCCGCAGGTTGGCGTAACGCCGCAGACCGGCAGGCAGTACGAAGTGGGTGTGAAGTACTCGCCACTGGGTATGGATGCGTTGTTCTCTGCTGCCGTTTATGACCTGACCCAGGAAAACGTCACCATCGCCGTCGTGCTGCCGAGCGGCATCATCGAGCAGCAGACGGTGGGAGAGTCACGTGCACGTGGCCTGGACCTGGAAGCCAAGGCACAAGTTACGCAAAACCTCAGCCTGATCGGTGCCTATTCCTACATGGAAACGGAGGTGCTGCGCGGTGCGCTGTATGACGGTACTTCGCTCAAGGGCAAGGAATTCACCGTGGCGCCGAAGCATACGGCTTCGCTGTGGAGCTACTACGACATTGCCAACACGGATGTGAGCGTTGGTCTGGGTGCTCGGTACGTAGGTGGCTATTACATGGATGCTGCCAACACCAAGAAAAGCGACGGCACCACGCTGTTTGACGCGGCGCTGAACTACAAGATTGCCAAGGGGACAGACCTTGCGCTGAATGTGAGCAACCTGTTTGACGAGCAGCATGTGGTGGGGTCGGGGACGGCGAACTACTACAACCCGGGGCGGGAGGTTACGGCCAAGGTGAGTTATAGCTGGTAAGGCTGGGCTCTCTGAATCTGGAGGGGGATTTGAGCCTGCCTGGAGGGCGTAGGCGCGGTAGATCCCCCGTCAACCTAAGCCACAACCGGATAGCAAGCATCCCCCCACAAGGTATCTGGGTTATCCAGCATCAGTAGAATAATCACCGGCACTAACTTGCCGAGCAGGTTGGCACAGTCCCGCAGTTGGTCCCGGTTGACGCTACTGTTCCAGGTGGCGCCGCCATGCATGATCTGGTTGCGCAGGGTATAGATTCGATTGAACAGCACGCCCAGCACGCCAGCGGTGTTGCGGTTGGCCAGTGCTTGTTGTGCCGTGCGCTGGCCGCTGGCAAGGCGTTCGGTCCACTGCTGCTCGGTGATCTTGCCGTTCTGGTGGTCCCAGAAACTCTGGAACACGTAGGGGTTGTTCAGCAACACCCGAATACTGCCCGAGAACTCGGACCACACCAGGTTCTCGATCAGGTTCTGTTTGTCCAATGCACAGAGTTTGTCGAGAAAAGCCTTGAATGTGGACTGCTCGGAAAGGCGGAACGCTTCATCGATGTCTGTCGCATAAGCAGAGTTGAATGCAATCCACAGAAACACGAAGCGCCCATCGACATCATCTGCCTGCTCTGCACGGTTCAGCCAACTCAGTGCGCGATGAACGCGCAAGGCGAGGTTGGGGTGATGGCCTTCACGTTCCTGGCGGTGACGGGCCTTGAGTGCTTGATGGTCCATGAAGGGCTGATCCTTGAGGTGGTGAACGATCCGTAAAGTGGTAGCGTGTGTCTGAAAACTTTACAGGTATTGAAGCTGCTGGTAGCCGGTGGGGAAACCTGTCTGATCCGGGCGCTCCAACCTGCTCCAATTGTTTACCTGTATGAACAGCCAACGTGGACGTTGCCGGTCATTTTGCTTAGGGTATGGCCATTCGACATTATCTCGCAAGGCAGCCTGCATGAAGCGTGAAGAGTTCCTGGCACAACCCGAAGTAGAGTCTTTCATTGCGTGGCTCGCAGCCAACTTGCCGGTACTCACGTTCAAGCTGCGCTTCAAGGCCAGCAACTGTGTACCCGGCGGATTGACGGTTGATGTACAGGGAATCGAGCAGGTAATCGGGCACTATCGCTGGAAGGCAAGCTGGTACGACGCCAATCGCAGTGCAGTTGAGTCCATGACCTGGGCCCAGACCCAGCGCTCGCTGGGGCAATTGCGCGAGTGGTTGGCCAGTGCAGTCAATGCAGGTGACGAACAACAAGCGCTGCTGGCGTGCTTGCAGATTCTGCGGTGGGGCGGCGTAGTGGGTGCCATTCCGTTCTTGCATCGGCTGGCGGCTCGGGGTGAGCTGTCGAGTTACCTGCAAAAGATGGCAGGGCTCATGTCGCTCGACGGTGACAATGACCTTGATGAACTCGACGATAGTGTCGCGCGCTTTGACTCGGGCCTGACCAAGATTCACGCCTTGCTCGATGTGACGGGGTCGCCCATCTATGACAGCCGTGTGGGTGCAGCGATTGCCATGTTGTATTCGCTGTTTCGCCAGCAATGGGCAGGGCGTGGCAAACCCCTGCTACGGTTTCCGTCCGGTGGTGCGCGTGGCGATCAGGTCCGCAACCCGGGCGCGTTCCTGAACAGCCTGGCTGCGCCGCAGTTTTCGGCCATCGACTATGCCGAGTGGGCACGTTGGCAGGTAAGGTTGGGCTGGATTATCCGCGCACTGCTCCAGCGCACCAGCTGGTTTTCTGAGCAAGGTGCAATGCCTGCGCGTTGCCATGCATTCGAGGCCAGCCTGTTCATGCTGGGTTACGACCTGCGCTGTTTTGGCCTGACGCTGGCAACTGATCCCAACGCTGCTGCAGAGGAAGGCGGGGGCTCGTCTCGCACGCGTGGCAAGACTGGTTGGGTGCCCACAGGGCATGTGTTTGGCCAAGTGCTCAGAGATTATCTGGCCTTCCGCCGCAGCGGTGCGTCCGACGAAAAAGCAGCCTTCGTCGACTGGCTGGTGGCGAAGCCGCGTGACAAGAAGCCGATTACCCGCAGCACTGCGCTGGACTACTGTTTCCCGTTCTCCATGCAGGAGTTCGATCTGTTCGAGCGCCCACTGGCTGAACTGGAGCGCATCGTCGCCGGTGGCGAGGACGGATTGCGCGCCGCCTTGGCAACCGAAACGCTGGAGCCGTTCGTGCTGGGCGACGAGCGAGTCAGTGTCTGCCTGGTGGATGTATTGATCACGGGTAATGCCTATGCGCACGCAGGGACTGGCAAGGCGCGTGTCGACTACATCATGAGCGCCGGACATGCCGGTACCGAACACGCTGCCAAGACGCTCATGGACGTTGGACGCAAAGTAGGTAAGCACTTCGGTCTGTTGGACGAGAACCATTTGCCGACGGCCCTGTTCAAGCAGTTCTACCAGGATTGCTCGCTCGACACCTGAGCCATGCAAGCAACAGTGAAGTGTCATGTGCCTCCGGGCATACATCAGGTGGGATACAACCATGCAAACTCGAAACGGGATTCAGCTGTATTCCGCCTCGGATATCTGCGGCTTTCTGGAATGTCAGCACCTGACAGCGCTGGAGCTGCAGCACCTTGTCACGCCTATGGAAAAAACGCCTGCAAGTGAACAGAACCGTTTGATTCAGGATAAGGGGCTCGCTCATGAAGCGGCGTTTCTCGAACGCTTGAAAAGCAGTTATGCCGATGTCGTAGACATTGCCGAAGGCAACCCGAGTTTTGCACGGCGGGTGGAGCTGACCATCGAGGCCATGAAGGCTGGCGCCGACATCATCTTTCAGGCCTCGCTTCAGGAAGGTGCCTTTATCGGGCACGCCGACTTCCTGCGTAAAGTGCCGGGTGTATCGGCGCTGGGCAATCACTGCTATGAAGTCATCGATACCAAACTGGCCAAGTCGGCCAAGGCAAAGTTTTTGGTGCAGGTTGCGCTTTACTCGCGAATGCTGGTTGCCATTCAGGGGGTACAGCCGCAGTTCATGTACATCGTGCTGGGTGATGCTGCACGTACCGAACAGGCTTTTCGGGTGGCTGATTACGCCGATTATCTGGAGAACGTACTGCAGCGTTTCAATGCGTTCGTGAACAGTGACGGGCAGCGTGTGACGTACCCTGAGCCCTGTGGACATTGTGGCTTTTGCGGCTGGCGCGAACACTGCAGCGAACAGCGCTTGCAGGATGACCACCTTTCGGCAGTCGCCGGCATCAGCCGCTCGCAAGTCAAGAAACTGCAGGCCGGTGGGGTGAGCACATTGCAGCAGTTGGCGGGTAGTGCCGACGACTTGCGCATCCCCAGGTTGCAAGTGGAGTCACTGAACAAGTTGCGCCATCAGGCACGTTTGCAGTTTCAGGGGCGCTCCAGCGATACCCCGCTGTTCGAGCTGCTGCCGGCCACGGGGCAACGGCGTGGCTTCGGCCGAATGCCCGCTGCGGTCGAGGGCGATCTGTTCTTCGACATGGAGGGCAATCCGCTGGAGGAGGGCGGCTTGGAGTACCTCTTCGGCCTGTATATCGACGAAGGCGGTCAACAATTCTTCAAACCTTTCTGGGCGCACAGCCGGGACGAGGAAAAGCTCGCGTTCGAGCAGTTCATCGATTGGGTCATCGCGCACCTCAAGCGCTACCCCAACGCACATGTTTACCACTATGCCAGCTATGAAGAGACGGCCATCAAGCGCCTGATGAGCCAGCATGGCACGCGCGAGGCGCAAGTGGACTGGCTGCTGCGCAACGGCAAGCTCGTTGACCTTTACAAGGTGGTGCGCGAAGCGATCCGAGTGTCCGAGCCCAGCTACTCGATCAAGAACATCGAGCACTTCTACATGGCCAAGCGCGACGGCGATGTTACCAATGCCGGTGCGAGCATCGTGTTTTATGAACGTTGGAAAGAGACTGGCGAGCAGGCCTTGCTCGAGCAGATCGAGCGCTACAACGAAGACGACGTGCTATCCACCTATCTGCTGCGCAATTGGCTTTTGAGCATCAAGCCGCAGGATGCAGGCACCGCTCTTGTGCCGGAAGCTGAAGGCGAGAAAGCGGTAGCGGAGCTGCAGGAGATCGAGGTTCGACTGGAGGTCTATCGCGATAGATTGCTCGCTGGCTTGTCTGCCGACGACAGCGCCTTGAGCGAAGCAGACCAGGTCAGGTTGCTCACCTTCCAGCTGCTCGACTTCCACCGCAGGGCAGAGAAGCCTGTGTGGTGGCAGCTGTTTAGCCGTCAGGACATGACTACTGAGGAGCTACTGGAAGACATTGAAAGCCTTGCCGGTTTACGGCGCACGAAAACACCGCCTGAGCCGATCAAACAGTCGTTTCTGTTTGAATACAGTTTCGATCCCCAGGAAAGCAAGATGCGCTCGGGCTCTCAAGGCGTCATCACAGAGTCCCTGGCCACTGCGCAACTGGTCAGCCTGGACAACGACGCGTGTCTGGCGGTTTTCAAAGCGACCGTGAGGAATGCGCCGCCGGTTGCCTTCGACATGATTCCCGGAAGGCCAATCCCGTCGACTTTGCTGCGCGAGGCACTGTTTCGCTATGCAGACAGCGTCTTGGCGGCTGAGCCGCGCTTCCAGGCAGTGGCGGACTTCCTCCATCGTCGCGCGCCAAGGGTGAAAGGTATTGAGCCGGGCGCACCGCTGCTAGATCCACGCCTGGCGACGACCGATGCCATCAAGCAAGTGGTACGCAACCTCGAGAACAGTGTGCTGTTCATCCAGGGGCCGCCGGGTGCCGGGAAGACCTATACCGGCTCGCACGTGATTGTCGACTTGCTCAAGGCGGGCAAGCGCATCGGTGTAACCTCCAATTCGCACCATGCCATCAACAACCTGCTGGCTGCTGTCGAGGTGCGTGCACAAGCAGAGGGTGTTGCATTCACGGGGCTGAAAAAATCATCGGAAGGAGAGGGCACGGAATTCGCTGGGCGCTGCATTCGCTCCATCGAGAACAAGAAGGAGTTCCTCGACGCTTGGGGGCCGGGTATCAACCTGACCGCCGGTACGGCTTGGCTGTTTGCCGATGAGGCCTTCACTGAACAGCTGGATTACCTGTTCATTGATGAGGCCGGCCAAGTGAGTGTGGCGAACCTGGTCACCATGGGCATGGCGGCACGCAACATTGTCCTGATGGGTGACCAGATGCAGCTGTCGCAACCTGTGCAAGGCGTGCATCCGGGCCGCTCTGGTGATTCGATCCTTGACTACCTGCTGAACGGTACACCCACCATTGCAGCAGGCCGCGGCGTGTTCCTGGGACAAACCTGGCGGATGCATCCGCAGGTTTGTGCGTTCATTTCCCAGGCGATGTATAACGGTCAACTGTCATCGGCGCCAGGCACCGAGCTGCAGCAGTTGCTGCTTGATGGCGCTCGGCCGGAGGTACCAGCCACCGGGTTGATGTTCTGCGCTGTCGAGCATGACGGCAACGGGCAGAGCTCCGACGAAGAGGCCGCGTACATCAAAGCGCTGTACGCGTATTTCTTATGCCAGCGTTACGTGAACACCACTGGCGAGGAACATACCATTACCCCGGAAAACATCCTGGTCGTGGCGCCCTACAACTTGCAGGTGCAGCTGTTGAAACAGGTTCTGCCTGCTGGCGCGCGCGTCGGTACTGTGGACAAGTTTCAGGGGCAGGAGGCCGAAATTGTCATCGTCTCGATGGCCACGTCGAATGAAGACTACCTGCCCCGGGATATTGGCTTTCTGTACTCGAAAAACCGATTGAATGTGGCGGTCAGTCGGGCCAAGTCGCTGGCTTGCATCGTTGCCAGCCCGGCGCTGACAGCCATTCGTTGCCAGACGCCGCAAGACATGAGCCTGGTCAACGGCTTGTGCATGGCAGCCCGGTACGGACAGCAGCAACGCCTGCCCGCTATGCGTGCATAGCGGCCCTGAGGAGCCGAGTGATGACCTATCCACCCACTTTGCTTGCCGTGCTGGAAAACGCATTGCGGACAACGCGCTTCAGCGTCGACGACCTGCCGGCGCTTGAAGTCGGCGCCTGGCATGCTGCCGTTCTGCTCGACGACATGGCACACCTTCAGTCACTTGCGCCTGCGGCGATGAACGACCGTGACTGCGCCGAGAGCACGCCGCTGGATGTCGCCTACCGGTTTGGCCGAGCCGCATGGATCGACGCGCTGGAGGCGTTGGGTGCAGAAGGGGACAAGGCACTTAGGGACTGGAAAGGCCTTGGCAGCTTTCGCGGCCATGACAACTTTTCCCGTTTGCCTGGCAAGCAGGGCATCATAAAAGCGCTTGTCGGGCGCTACCAGCAAGGCCACAGCCTGAATGACCGTGACGTGGCGGGAAATACGCCACTCCATTGGCTGGTTGCGAACGGTCACCACAAGGCGGTAAACCACTTTGCCAGGCACTATAGAAAGTTCTGCCTTGATCTGGACGCGAAGAACAACCAAGGGCATACGGCCCGGAACGTCGCCACCCTGGCGGGGCATTACGACCTGGCGGCGCAGTTGCTGAACCGGGAAATCGACGACTACCTGGGGGCCGCCCGCACCTGGCAGCAACTGTGCGCCACGCTGAGCAGCTACAGCCGCAGTTGAACCCTTCCAGGCCAAGGCCCGAGTGTCAGTACTTCATCAACCATGGCTGCAGTTCCTGGAGGTTGCTGACCACCAGTTGCTGGGCCTCGGGCAGTATCGCCATGTTGCGGTGGTCGATCTGATACCGCTGCAATACGTACTTCACCAACGCCCTGCGGCTGGGCACTACCAATTGCCCATCCGTCATGCCGTAGTCGGTTTCGATGATTGCCTTCTGCGCCGCGTTCAAGCGCCAATCAGGCTCGAAGATGATTGGCACTTCGACATTCCAGTCTTCATCCTGCTCGCGCGTGTTCGGCGAGGCGTCGAGCAAATCGGGCTGCCCACGCAGGCGGCTGAGCACGAAGTCGCGGTACTGACCGTTCTTTTCGCAGTAGGCCCGCACATGCCAGCGCATGCCGGTGTACACCAGCGTGTGCGGGGCGATCAGGCGCACCTCGACGTTGGGGGTGTTGAAGGACACGTATTCGGTTTCCAGCCGCCGGCCTTCACGGCAGGCCTTGAGCAAGGGGCGCAGCACCTCTGGCCGAATGGGGCGGTCAGGCACCTCCAGCACCCGGGTGTGCGCATAAGCCAGCGCCAGCCCGTCGATGTGCGGGGCGCGCTCATTGTTCTGGTACAGCAGGTGCAGATAGGCGCTGGCGCTGTTGTCGATGAACAGCGGCTCGAACTGTTCGCTCGGTACATAGCCCTTGATCTGCTTGTCATACGTCAAGTTTTCGGGCGCATGTTCGGTGATGTAGGTATTGATGTCTTTCGACGCCTGCTGGCGGCTGATGCCAAAGCTCTGCATCAGGTGGCCCGTGGTCAGCCGGCCTTCCCACCAGGCAACGGTTTCGATCAGGCGATAGCGAAGTGCCAGGTCCCAGCGTACCTGCTCGATGGATTGCTTGCGTTTCATACCCTCTCCATGTGCGCGATTACTTTACCTGTATAAGTCTACATTCTAGACGTGTAGTTTTGCATTACATATCTTTGGCTCGTCTTCGGAATACATCGGGGGCTGCACAGGATATGAGCATGACAATGCCGGAAGTGGTTGCGACGGGTGCCCTGGTGGCGATGGGGATCATTCTGCTGGTGCTGATTCAGCAGGGGTTGAGGCTGGGGGAGCTTGGGAAGAAGGTGGAGCATTGCCAGAAGGATTTGCGCTGGTTGCAGATTTGGGAGATGGAGAACCGAGAGCTGAGGGCGGCGGTGCGGGCGGAGCGGGAGCATGTGGCGCAGTTGCGGCGCAAGGTGGAGTTGTTGCAGGGGGTGGTGCCGGTTGGGCAGTGATGCTTGGTGACGTTCTATAGGAGTAGGCATTCATGCCGATAAAACCAAAGCCCTTCACGCTGGTGTG
The DNA here is from genome assembly GCF_003208145.1 of Pseudomonas sp. RV120224-01b. NCBI lineage: Bacteria > Pseudomonadati > Pseudomonadota > Gammaproteobacteria > Pseudomonadales > Pseudomonadaceae > Pseudomonas > Pseudomonas sp. RV120224-01b. The sequence goes on from NZ_QKMQ01000024.1 coordinate 23,572, forward strand.
TGAGGACTGCAACTGGAAGAAGACCGTCGCCCCGCGTAGTGATGCATTGAGGCCGAGTGAATGGTTTATGGTGTGCCCGCGGTGCGGTAGCACTCATTTGAAGATGCGAGCGGCAGGGTGGCTGGAGGCTGCTGTAGCGGAGCTTTTGGCGCGGCGAGGGGCTAGCTGAACAGCGGGCAAGGAAGACGTTGTGAACGGCGGTGTGCGTCCGCTTGGTGACCAGCCGTGCTTGTAGTGTGCCCGCTGCATGCAGCGGGCACCTGAGGTGGGTTAGCTCAACCTTTTGAATTCGGCGTCGATGGCTTCTGCCTCATTGCGCCATGCCAGGAACCGCTGCTGACGGACACGGCTTTCATCTACGTTGGCCTGAAGTTCCTGGCGGCGTGAATTGAGCTGCAGGTAGTCGGGGAAGAACTTTTCTTTGAAGCTTTCGGAGTTCACCAGGTCAAGGAAGTCCTGACGCTGTTGTTCGAAGTTGCTGACGATGTCCGCAACAGACTTCTTGAATGCCTCTTCGCGCTTGTATTGCTCCCAGCTATCCCAGGCTTCGAGCGCTACGCCTACGAAGGCCAGGGCCCCGTTGGCACCTTTGGCGAATTTCACAGCACCCCACGGCTTGAACTTCAGGTATTTGCCGATATCCATGCCTACCGTCTTGGCGATTGTCGTGATGCCATCGCGCGCGGCCAATACCGTGGTGTTGCTGATAAGGTTGCCTTTGAGCACATGGTTGATGCCTTGTTTGCCCAGCGCCTTGACCGTGGTATTGAAGTGGTTGACCTCGCTGTCGAAGCCAACTTGCATCTTTTCAACTTCGAGCGTGATCGACTGGGTCTGGCGGCTGAATTCGTTTTGCAGGCGGGTGGACACGATGATGCCTTCAGCACCGACCTCACGCTCGAAAAAGTCGCCGAAGGTTTCCAGGCTGGAACCTTTGGCTTGAAGGATCAAGTCAGAGAAGTAGCGCGTGGCGAAGTTGCGCAGGCTGATGCGCGCCTCTTCGATCTGCTGCCCGGTCACGGCCAGTTGATTGACCAGGCGCGTGTTGAGTTCGTCAAGCCGGCCAACTTCCTGGGCAACCTTCTCGTCGTTCTCGATGGCAACAGGCAGTTGGTTGTTGAGCACGTCTCGGATTACGCTGGCGCGCATCTCGTTGGCCAGTGCGGCGCTGCCACCGTTCTGCTGGATCTTGCCAGTGGTGGCCGTCTGCAAGGTAGCGATATGCGACAGCTCCTTGAACTGCTCAAGGTTGGCCAGCCAGTGCTCCACGCCCATGTCGAAGGGGTTGGCGGCGACTGCGACGATGGACAGTTCGGCTGCTTCCTGATCGGTCAGTCCGATCTGTTCGCGAAGGCGACCTGCCACGTTGTTGCGTTTTACCTGCAGGTTGGACTGGTAGTCCTGCTCGTCCTCTACATCGGCAACTTCATCGAAACGACTGAGGACGAAAACGGTACGGGGCAGAAGGTCCAAGGTGCGGAACAACCAGGTCAGGTCATCCTTGTGGCTTTCCTTGATGGGGTTGGTCGAGTTCATCACGTAAAGCACCAGGTGCGATTCGCTCACGTACTTTTTGGTGATGTCCTTGTACTTTTCGACGGTGTGCGTTTCGGCATTCTCCTGTTGCTTGAAACCAAACAGCCCGGGAGTGTCGATCAGCACGAAGTCTTCGCCGACCTCGTAGACTTTCACCTCATTGGAAGACTCCTGGTGGCTGATCTTCATGCTCGACCTGTCCAGTTTTTCCATCCAGGCCGCCGCAATGGAGGTTTTGCCTTCCGAGAAGCCGCCAATCAGCGCGACCTTGAGTTTTTCACCGGACATGCTGTTGATGACATTCTGCAGCTTGCTGATCAACGCAGGGTCAATCGGTATACCCGCCTGTGCGCCCTGTGCGAGAAAACCTTGCAGCCTGTCGAGCAGTGTCAGCGCACTTGTCTGTTGGGCCTTGAATGTCTTGAGGGTGTTTTCCATTACAGATTTCCTGCGATTTCAATTTGGCGAGAGAGGATTTTCAGGCGGTTGGTCGAGCGAGACAGTGTGTTCACCTGGTTGGCAGCCTGTTTGGCCGGAGCTTCCAGCGCAAGGTCGAGTTGCTTGATCGTCCCTTGCATATCCTCCAGGGCGCTATCAAGGCTCTCGCGCAACGTCTCGCTCAGTTGCTCGGTGGCGCTGCGCAGGTTTTTATCAGTGGCCTGACGCTGCTGTGACTTCTTGTAGTCCTTGTCGATTGCGCTCCAAAGCGCTTTGCCGACCGCGATCAGGAAGGTAAGTGCTGCCCCACCAGCGACCCACAGGCTGGCACCGCCAGTGAACGGTGCTGCTGCGATCCCCACAAGGCTGGCCAGCAATCCCATGACCTTGATGCCGTTATCGATTTTTATGTTGAGGTTGAAATGCTCGTTGAAGCGCAAGCTACCCAGCTTTGCGTAGCTTGTGGTCAGCTCTTGAGCATGTTTTTCGAAGCGTTTGAGAATATCTTCGGCCGCCTTTTGGAACTTGCCAACCTCAGCGTTCACGGCGTCGGGCAGTTTTTCGCTCAGCTGATGCTTCTGGTCTTCGAGTGCTTCGGCCAGGGTGCTTTTGAAAGCGTCGTTGCTGATATTTTCTTCGATCTGCGCATACACACTGTTACGCACGTTGCTGGCGAACTTGTCGATCAAGGTTTCGCCACTGGATTCCAAGCGTTTTTTCAGCGCTTGGAAGCTACTGCTCAGCTGGCTTTTGGCACTTTGCTCTTCTTGAGAGAGCTTTCTCGACAGCGCGCCCAAGGTTTGCTGCACGCCTGAAAGCGTCGTGGTGGTCTGGTTAAGCACATCATTGGCTTTGTTGAAGTTCGCCCGGACGATCTTGGCTTTGCCGTTATGGATTAACCGGTCGCCGAGCAGTTGCAGGAAGGCGCGCAGTCGTGACTTTTCCAGCAACTCGTCAGCGCCGAAGTCTTCAAGCGCTTTGCTGCGCCGTTTGGCATTCTGTGACCCCGGCGCGAGGTGATCGGTTGAAGCAAGAAATGCTGGCAGCGCGCTTAGCGGGAACACCTCCTGATAGTGTTTGCCAAGCTGTTCGCCCATCTTCTCGTCAAGCCCGGCAAGGCTGATGCGTTCATCGTCGGAGATCAGCGGTCGGTTACCCAGGGAGTGCTTGGGGCTGGTGATTTTCTTGTTGAAAATGGTCCAGACCTCGGTTTGCGCCCCCAGGTGATGCTTGATTTTCTCCAGTGTGCCTTGATGCTGCCCATCGCCCGTTTGAGGGGGGGCGGGCTGGTTGGTGACATAGAACACGGCGTGAGCGGTTTGCACCGCGCGCTCAATCTGGTCGAGTACCAAGCCTTCCTTACCCTCGATACCCGGTACGTCCAGCAACGCGAATGGCTGGCCGTCCAGCTCGAACTCATAGCGCTGTGTCGTTCGGGTGTAGTCGGCTTGGCCGTCACCGATGATTTCACCATCGGCATGGAGCTGCAGTTGCTCCACCAGGTCCGCCAATTGGCTTTCATTTTCAAGGCGCTGCTGCACAAGTGCCTGCTGCTGCTGTGTTGCCTGTGTCTGTTGGGTGGCAAGCGCCGCACAGGCTTGGTCACGCGCTGTCGTTACCTCAACCAACTGCCGCTCAAGCGTAAGGCGCTCATGGCTTGTCTTCTGCTGTTCGGCGTTAAAGGTCGCGGCAGCGCTATCGCGTGCTTGGGTGGTTTCGGTCAGCGACGCGGTGGCTGCATTCAGCTCGAGCTCTTCCGGCATTTTTCTGAACAGGCCCAAGAGCGTTTGCCAGAGCGAGGCGGTACTTTTGCGTGTGGCGAGCAGCGTATGCAGTCGGGTTACGGCCGTTAAGGCGTCCTTGTGCGCTTGCTCGTGTTGTTCAAGTGCAGCGCCAAGCCGTTGAGTCAGCTCGTTGGCTTGTGCATTGGCTTGGTCGAGGGCGCTTTGGGCCTCGCTGAACGGCAGTTCGAACTGCTGCATCGTGGCATTCAGCTGTTGCGTCAGTTCGCCAAGGCGCGCTTCGGCTTGCTCGATGTCCTGCTGCAGGCGTTGCAGGTTTTCTTCCGTCACCCCATATTGCTCGCGCAGCTTGCGGAATGCCTGCTGGCTGGCCCGCTTGCCGGGCTCCTGGAGCAGGATGCGCAAGGTCTCGATAAGGGTGGATTTGCCCGCGCCGGTTTCGCCGTAGAAGGCGATGGTGAACGTGTTCCACTCGGCGTTCTTTTCCAGCTCGGCGAGTCGTTCATACAGCGCGGTGCGATGCTGGCCAAGACGCTGGAGCGCCTCTTCGCGTGCCTGGTTCAAGGCTTCGTCGTCCGAGGCATTTTTCAGCTCAGCGATGATGAGTGACAGTTCATCGTTGATTTGCTGGTAAACGTCACGTGGGCTGTTCAGTTCAAGTTTCATCGTGTTTGCTTTGGCGGGTTGTGTAGGCACGCGGGTTGGCTTATTGGCGTGAGCGGATGGTTGAGCGGGCGCCGGGGAAGGCGGCAGGCCTGCTTTGAAGCGCGCTTTGCTCAACACCTCGGGCAGCCGCTCCCAGTAATCGGTGTGGCCGAAGTCGTCCATCTCGATGCTTTCGAAGTGCTCGACCTCGTTACGCCCCAAGCAGGTTTCACCCACGTTCAGCAGCAGGGTCTTGTCTGCCTTCGAATAGGCATTGATCAATCGGCCCTGGAGCAGGCCGCGCATCTTGCGTGCTTCGATGGCCGTGACCTCGACGGCAGCTGCCATCAGCAACACATCGTTGATGGCCAACTGCTGCCGTTTGGAGAAATTTTTCAGGGTACTGATGACCAGCCGGCCACCGAGCGAGTGGCCGATCAGGTTGATGCTCTTGATGTGGGGATGGTGGCTGCTCAGATACTCCTGGAGCTGGTCCAGCAATACCGCGCCCATGCTTTCCGCGCGTGCGCGGGCCTGGTTGAAGTTGCCCATCCGGTCCTTGGCGAGCGTTCCCACAAGACCTAGAGAGCCCATGGAGGCGCCGGTGAAGGCCCCGCCGGCATTCAGGCCCGCTGCTGCAAGCTTCCAGGCTGAGGATTTGTCGAACCGGAAGATGTGATTCGAAGGCCAGAACGCGAAGATGTTGGTGTAGTGCGTTAGCTGCTCGGGAATTCTGTCGAGCAGGAGCTGCTTGTCTTCATCGGTATGCCCGGCGCTGTAGCCGTGGATGAAGATGTTGGCTTCTGTGGTGCTGGAGCCGGCAGAGCGTGCGCTTTGGAAGCGGAAAGGTTGGGGCATGGCTACTACTCCTTATCCACGGCCATGCGGCTTTGCGAGTAGCGCCTGTGGGGAGAAGTGGTGCGCGTGCTTTGGGGACAGGTGCCTGAGGAGGGAGTACCTGGGGGTGGGCATCGCTACGTCCTTGTCTTTTTGAACGGGGTGGCGATTGTTGACGCCATTTATGTGGCGAATTTACCTTGTTTTGATGGCGGTTTGCCATGGTTGTGGGGGCAAGGGGGGAATGTTGAGGGGCTGGTAGATGTCTCTGCTAGGTGTACGGTCCCGGAATGAGATGGTGCGGATTGATAGTGAAGCGCTCTGGGTTTTTCGTCCTAGTCTCGCAAATCACCTTGAAGGGTGTACGCCATCGCAAGGCCTTGAAGTGTCTGGCGAAGTTGTAGGCCATGACAAAGGCCAGCACGTGCGCCTGTAGGGCAGCGAAGTCGGGATAGTGGAAGGCTTTGACCGTCCGGTTCATGCGCTCGACCTGGCCGTTGGTCCAGGGGTGGTAGGCCTTGGTCAGACGGTGCTTGATGCCGTGTTCGTGGCAGACACGATCAAAAATGTGGCCACGAACCTATTGGTCGCGCCGTTGCGATACCGCGGCTGCTCAGTGAACGCCACACCGTTGTCAGTGAGCACTGTTTGGATCTTGTAAGGAAACGCCTGCACTACCTGACGTAGAAATTCAGCACCGTTGCGCTTGGTCGCGGCGTCGAAGAACGCAACGTAGGTGAACTTGGTTACGCGATCAATGGCCACGAACAGGTGCTGCTTGCCACTTTCAAGAGGCAGCTCCGAGCTATCGATGTGCAGATAGCCCATCTCCGTTTTGTCGTATTTTCCGCGTTTGGTTGCGGTACCGCTTTTGGGCGCCTGGTTGATCCCGTGACGCACCAGGCAGCGATGTAAAGCACTGCGGGTTAGTTGCGGAAAGTAATCAAGGAGGTGACCCAGCATGTCGTCCAGGGGCATCATCGTACGCTGCCGGAACTCGACCACCATTGCCTCTTCAGCGGCTGTCAGCTTGACACTGCAAGGCTTGGCAGGCCCCATCCGAGCATCCTGCGTGGTAGTTCGTGATCGCCATTTGATGACCGTCTTCACGTTCAGCCGGTAGCGGGCGGCGGGCTTTCGATCCGACTCTTTCGACGCTTGGAGCTCGGCTCGGCTTCGCGGCGTCTTGCGGGCTGAACCGTGGATACGTCCTTCCAAAATGCATCCTCCTCATGAGGCGCTAAGGATGCACCATGACTCTCTGGGACTGAACACCTAAGCCCCTATGTTCGTGGCTTTCAGCCTAAAGGCTGGCATAAAGCTTTCATTTCATTCGCCAGGCTCTCGCCAGAGCACCGGAGCGTATCCATCTCGCATGACCACATAGTATCTGTCGTACATCAAGTAAGCGTTTGGGCCTTTAGGCTGAGTCCACCGGTACTGCCGCTTAGATAGGGACTTTTCAGGCACCCCTAAGGATTTGGTAAGAGATTTTAATAAGAAATCGTCTCCCAGCTCTTTTTGGTAATCAAGAACAAAAGACACTGTTAGTATTTTTCGGGTTTTGGTGTCGTAAGTGTAGCCGATGCTTTCAAAAACGGATCTTTCAAGCTTGACTTTTATGCGGGCTCGGTCAGGCTCCTCTGAAGTTTCTTCTAGATTCTTCCTTTCGTATATTTTGTAGATATCTTCGATAGCCCTTCCAATCTCAATTACGTCCAAAGTCGCAGGGTAAATCTCTCCTTTTGCGAATAGGTTGGAGTTTTCAATTTGGGCTAATTTTGTTTGGGTTTTGTCTAGCTTTTCTTTTAGTGTTTTAATGGTGTTAATTGATGCTGTTTGTTTATTTAGTTGTTCAGTTAATTTCTCAATTTTCTGAGATGATTCAATTATTTTGAGCGGTGTTATGTACTGCTCGTGGAGCATGTGAACCACTGTAGCTGTTGTCGTTACAGCCCCGAGCAGAAGCCCTCCTATCCAGGCTAACGTGCTTTTATCGATTGTGTCAGTCACCGACGCATCCTTGATTCTTCCTGACAGACTTTGAAGGGGAATTAAATATCGCTTCTGCTTTTGTTCCCGCAAAACTGTCAGCAGAAGGCATCCATTTCCCATATGTTCTTGCAATCATCGTCCAATCGCTATGCCCCGTTTGCTTAGCTACCCACATAGTATGCTCCCCGGCCGACAGCATCATTGACGTATAGGTGTGCCTAGTCTGGTAGGGGCGTCGGTACCTAACACCAGCTTTCTTCATTGTGGGATGCCACATCGTCTTGCGGATCGGCTGGTCACCAGTCCAGCGCTCAAGCGTGCGTGGGTTCTGGAGCACCTCATTTTCCGCCAGAAATGTCTGCTCCTTCTGCTCCTTCTGCTCCTTCTGCTCCTTCTGCGCCTTGAGCGCTTCCATGGCGGGGCGCAGCAACTTCACTGAGCGCCGACCGGCAGCAGTCTTGGTCACCTCGGCCTCTCCAACTGCAGCCTGGGTCATTGCCCGGTAAATAATCACTTCCCCCTGAACCCAGTCCACATCACCCCAGTCCAGCGCTACCAGTTCGCTTGTCCGGAGCCCTGTCCAGAGAGCGAATTGCACCATGTTCCTAGCTTGGCCGCTTAGGGCTGCCAGAGCCGGTGCCCGCCAGGAAGAACAACGACGCGCCCAGGCGCAGGAGGAGGCGAGAGTCCATTCCCAGGAAAAACGAACGACTGCTGGCGCTGCTGATGCCGATGCTGCTGGCCAGCGGCTGCGCAGTGAAGCCGCCCAGTTCGCTGCCGCCGTCGGTTGTCCCGGCCCGGATACCGCCGCTATCGTCCGAGGCCAGGCAGCCACCCGCGCCGCCATGGTGCTCTCCGACCTGATCAGCCGGTCTTTCGCAACGAATCAAGAGCTGGCGCAGGCTTGTGATCGAGCCAGGATTGCTGGTCAGCAATGCGAGAGTGAATACGCCGCGTCCTCAATCCCTTAACCAGCGTTAAAGCTACTTCATGTGTTTTTTTATCTTTTTGTAGCCGAAGTAAACTCCTAGACCTGCTGCTATCGTTCCTCCCACTACCCAGCCCACAACGGGGACGGCGCTCGCTGCTGCTGCCGTCCCTGCTATCGCTGAAACCCCCCCAGCCATTCCAGCGCCTCCAGCGGCTACTGTTCCTCCGCCGGCTGCTGCCAAAGCTGCAGTAGTGGTCGCGGCCCCGGCTCCGGCAGTACCTAATGCAGTAGCGGCTGCGCCGGAGGCTGCTGTTGCCACGCCTGACACGCCAATAAATCCACCTATGCCTGCTCCAGTGGCGGCCCCTACCCCTGCAGCAATTGCGTCATCCGTCTCGATTGCCATGCCTATTTCCTGATGTGCTTTACGTGATGTGAGTGGTATCACATTGATATCACAAAACGAAGGGTGGCGGCATTAGAAGGGTAGAGGAATTATTTCTGGGATCGGCCAGATCGCATTGGCTGAATTCCGGCAGCGGGTAGGTTATGAGCGGTTGCTGGAGGCTGCGGCAGGGGCTTGTCGATGACGGAACTCTTCAGCTCATGCTCTGGCGCATGCGGTAGCGCCACAGTCTTTGGCGGAACTGACGGCTGCCATACTACGATCCCTGGTCGGAGTGGAACAGTAATCCCTGAGGCTTTCCGGGTTGTTCGTAAGCCACGTCCAGCGCTTTTACCACGAGGTCTCCATCCGGCTTTTCTGATAAGGCCCAGCCCACCACTCTGCGTGCATAGAGATCCAGGGCAACTGCTAGATAGTGCCATTTACCCCGCGCCCAAACCAATATAAAGGCTCGTCTAGAGAAAGAAGTCTGTGCTGGTGTTGAGGAAAATAATTCCCCAAAAAATTAGCAGTCTGTCGGATATGGTGTGGTTTCGGCTTCTGGGAAAGCCGGTTTGTGCTTTCTGGTAAACGTCCGCACTAACTTAGACGCTAAAAATTTCTACACATAAGCTTGGATTTACTCCGCGTGCCTGTAGTGGAGGGTCTGGTACCACAAAGAAGATTGATGGTCTCAATTTGATTTTAGAGGTGTTAGCAGGATTTGGATGGTCGGTTAGTCGGTGATGTCGGGGACGTGGTTGCGAGTTTGATTTGAAAGTTGACGTTAAACGAGGGGCTGACAAAGCGCCATGACGCGATCTGTGACGAGGGTCGTAACGTCCAGATCAAGACCACGTTCGGCAGGACCCTGACCTTCCCGGCGCTTCATGTGCCTGATTACTAACTAGGCATCCGTATGAAGCCTTGCGGAACGTTCGAAAAGGTCTACAACGGGCCGGGAGCTCTCATCCAGCAGCAGCTAGCCGGGGCGAAAGCCGACGCGTACCGGATTGCATGGTGGTTCGATTTCAATGTTGAGGTGTATCAATGCGACGGTTGCTGAGGGCTACCCCATCCCTCGGAGTTGATCGCTCTGGGTAGTAGGGGCCAAGCGGTTAACGCTGGCCCCTTCAAAGATCTCGGTGCGTGTATCAATCAACGCATCATGCCGAGCTCGGCATCATCCAGCAGTGCTTTGCCTAAAGCGCAGAGGTAGTGCGCGGCCCAGATTAGCTTCGGTTTATCTTCCATCAGTCCGTCGATGGTCAGGTCTCGCGCATAGCCCATCAATTCCGAGGCCTGCTCGCGGGCGTTCTGGCAAGGGATGCCGGGTTCGATGCGAAACAGTGGGTGGGTCTGGTTTTCACCTTGAAAGAAGATGGTTTTACCGACAGTGCATTGGGTGTCTTCGGTGGTCATTGATCAATCTCCCTGGTCTTGTAATTGCCTGGGCTGGCCCTATCGCCGGCAAGTCGGGCTCCCACAGGTTTCTCGCTCGGTATGCGAATCAATGCATCGGTTGCGGGTTTGCGGGCGTCTGTATTTGAGCCAGCGCTGATTCGAGTAATCGCCGCAGGGCTTCAAGCTCGTGCATCGAGGCCATGATCAAAACCGATGCGGGCGACCTGGGCTGCATCAGCATCGCCTGCTGGGCTACGGCTTCTGCACAGAGTGCGTAGTCCGAGGCCATCATGATCGTGTCTTCCAGGGAATGGAGGTGGTGAGGAGGGTCGGGGGCTATCTTCAGCATGGCGTGGCTCCTGTCGTAGTGAGGCAACCACCCTCCGCGGCTAAACAGTAAGGTGGCAGCTGTACGCGGGTTAGCCGACCGGGACGTCAGGCACCCGGCGCACCCGAAGGTGCCCCACGCACAGCCGCCATAAGGCGCCAATTCCGATTGCTCGGAATTGCACGGCTGTGTTGTCTGACGATATCGGGCGGCTAAACCCGGTCGTTGAATGCCAACGACACGTCGAGACTAGAGACCGCATTTAGCGTGTGCAACGCAAAACAGGCGCTGGGAGTATCTTTGGGAAACGCCCTACAAGAAAGGGGCTAAATCTGATTTCTCTGGCCCGCAGATCCCAAAATTCAGACACAAAAAAAGACGCCCGAGGGCGTCTTCTTTTTTGGATTTGGTGGAGCCGGGGGGATTTGAACCCCCGTCCGCCAGTACTCCGCTGTCGGTACTACATGCTTAGCCGTGTCTACTGATTTAATCCGCAGCCGCCCGACGGGCAGGGTGCTTTGGATGAGTTGTGTAAGTTTTAGTCACTTCGCCCACAACGTGCTACGCGACGATCCTGTTCTGTATGACAATCAGTTCGGGTTTACAGGCATCCCCTAGTGATTGCTGGAGCCGAAGCTACCAGAAGCAACGGGTCAAGAGGGCCGCTTACGCAGCCAGCTTGTACTCCGCGCCGTAGTTTTCGTCATTGGCAACTATAAAAGTTGCAACAGTGGATTTACGAGTTCTGTTACCAACTCGGCATGCACCTAGAGTTTCGCTACCGGCGTCGAATCCTAATCGGCCCCACACTAGCTCTTGGCTAACGCACCTTACGGCACGTGAGGCGGAGTATACGCCATTGCGCGGGCGACGTCGACAGCCGGTCTGGTCGCCCGCTCTCAGGGTTACGCACCACCGCTGCCGGTGCCGCTGCCTTTTTCGGTTTTCTCCAGGCGCTCCAGCACTTTGCTGGTGATGGCGATGCATTCCTTGGTGTCGCCCGAGGCCTGGGCGGCCTTGGCTTTGTCGACGTGCTCGGTGATGGCTTTGTCCAGGCCTTCGGAGGTGGCGCCGGCGGTGGCCATGCTGTCGTCGATTTTTTGCAGGTTGGTGGTGCAGAGGTCATCGGCGGCAAACACCGGCGAAGCCAGCAGGGTGGCGGCCGCGAACAGGGCCGAAAGCGCGGTACCTTTCATGGGTGTCTCCTCTGGGGCCTCTGGAAGGTGGGCCTGTAAGGTGGACTGTGGGGGATTGGCGGGGGTTCAATCGGGATATCGGGGTGGCATGGCACCGGCTTTGCCGGTGTTCGCGGCTGAAGCCGCTCCCACAGGGTGCGCGTACGGTTCGAGGCGTACGCTGCACCCGTGGGAGAGGTCAGATGCTACGGGGGCGGGTGACGCGGTCTACCAGGTAGACCAGGCCGTGGTAGTCGATGCCGCTATGGCTCGACAGGCCGATCTCGCAGGTGCGGCTGGTGGAGATGCCTTCGCTGCAATACTGCACCGCATCCTTCAGGCTGCGCAGCGAGTGGGCATTGAGCTCGGGGGTGGTGAAGCCTTTGTCGCCGGCAAAGCCGCAGCAGTGAATGCCTTCCGGGATCACCACCTGTTTGCTGCAGCGTCGCGCCAGGTCGATCAAAGCCTGGCTTTCGCCCAGGTGCTGCGTGCTGCACGTCACGTGTACAGCCACCGGCTCGTCCTGGGGGGTGAACTCCAGGCGGTCGAGCAGGTGGGTGCGGATGAAGCGCACGGGGTCGTACACGTCCAGCCGTGTTTCGCCCAGGTCTTGCACCAGGCGCAGGGTGCAGGGGCTGGTGTCGCAGTAGATCGGGTCAAGGCCGCCGCGGCTGGCGTGCAGCAGGGCGTTGATCAGTTCCTGGCGCTTGTGCTCGGCCTGTTCGGGGTAGCCCTTGGAGGCGAATGGCTGGCCGCAGCACAGGCTGTCGGCGTTGTCGGGGAACACCACCTGGTAGCCGGCTTTCTCCAACAGGGCGCGGGTTTTGTCCAGTAGCGAACTTTGCTCGCGGTCGGCATAGGCCGGGCCCATCACCCGCGAGACGCAGGCGGCCAGGTACACCACGCGGGGGCGGGCGTCGTTGCTGGCCGGGCCGAAGTCCAGCGGGCGCAGCGGCTGTGGCATCGCGGGCGTCCACTGGGGCAGGCGGCCTTTGCTGGCTTTGCTCAACGAGGCGGTCAGGCGGCCCAGGCGGGGGGCGCCGAGCAGCTTGCGTGCGGTGTTGGCGGCGGTCAGGGTCAGGCGGGCGCCGCCCAGTGCGGTGTGGAAGTGCTCGGCCAGCCAGTCGGCGGTCTTGCCGTGGTCGGCAGCTTGGCTGCGCAGTTTTTTCACCAGTTCGCCGGTGTTGATGCCCACCGGGCAACGCTGGGCGCACAGGCCGGTGGCGGCGCAGGTGTCGATGCCTTGGTACTGGTAGGTTTGCATCAGTTCGCGGGTGTCGATGCCGGCGCGCTGCTTGGCCTTGATGTCACGCCACATGACGATGCGTTGGCGCGGGCTGAGGGTCAGTCCCTTGGACGGGCACACCGGTTCGCAGAAGCCGCATTCGATGCACTTGTCGACGATTTCGTCGGCGGCAGGCAGCGGCTTGAGGTTCTTCAGGTGGATATCGGGGTCTTCGCTCAGCACCACGTCGGGGTTGAGGATGCCATTGGGGTCGAGCAGGCGCTTGAGCGTCCACATCAGCTGGTAGGCGTCATGCCCCCATTCCAGCTCCACGAACGGCGCCATGTTGCGCCCGGTGCCGTGTTCGGCCTTTAGCGAGCCGCCGAACTCCACGGCCACCAGTTGCGCCACGTCGTCCATGAAGGCCTGGTAGCGGGCGACTTCTTCGGCGCTGTTGAAGCCCTGGGTGAAGACGAAGTGCAGGTTGCCTTCCAGCGCGTGGCCGAAAATGATCGCCTCGTCATAGCGGTGCTTGTCGAACAGCTGGATCAGGCGGTTGACGCCTTCGGCCAGCTGCTCGATGGGGAAGGTCACGTCTTCGATGATGACCGTGGTGCCGGTCTGGCGCACGGCGCCGACAGCGGGGAAGGTGTCCTTGCGGATTTTCCACAGCTGGTTGTACACGGCCGGGTCTTCGCTGAAGTCCACCTGTTGTTCCAGCGGGAAATCGGCGATGGAGGCCATCACCTGTTGCAGTTGCTCGTGCAGCAGGCTCTGGCTGGCGGCGCGGGACTCGATCAGCAGGGCGCAGGCGTTGTCCGACAGGCCTTTTACCCACAGTGGCATGCCGGGCATGTTCTGCACCGAGCGCAGGCTGCGGCGGTCGAGCAGCTCCACAGCGGAAACAGGCTGGCGCTTGAGCACGGTGACCGCGCGGCAGCAGCTTTCGACACTGGGGAACACCAGCAGGGCACTGGCCTTGTGCGGGTGGTCGGGCACGGTGTCGTAGGTGACGGCGCTGATAAAGCCCAGCGTGCCTTCGGAACCCACCAGCAGGTGTTGCAGGATGTCTAGCGGCTGGTCGAAGTCCACCAGTGCGTTCAGCGACAGGCCGGTGGTGTTCTTCAGCCGGTATTTGTGCCGAATACGGTCAGCCAGTGCCGTGTTGGCGCGGGTTTCGCGGCCCAGGCGGGCCAGCGCCTCCAGCAGGTCGGCATGGCTGCGTTCAAAGGCGGCCACGCTGGCCGGGTCTTCGCTGTCCAGGCGGGTGCCGTCGGCCAGCACCAGGCGCAGGCCGGCCAGGGTGTGGTAGGTGTTTTGCGCGGTGCCGCAGCACATGCCGCTGGCGTTGTTGGCGACGATGCCGCCGATCTTGCAGGCGTTGATCGAGGCTGGGTCCGGGCCGATCTTGCGCCCGAAGGGGGCCAGCCAGGCGTTGGCCTGGGCGCCGATGACGCCGGGTTGCAGGCGGATCTGCTCGCCCTGGCCGCGAATTTCTTTACCCCCCCAGCTATCGCCAAGCACGATCAGCACCGAGTCGGTGATGGCCTGGCCAGACAGGCTGGTGCCGGCGGCGCGGAAGGTGACCGGCACCCGCTCGCGCTGGGCCAGTTTGATCAGGCCGACCACTTCGTCTTCGGACTCGACACGCACCACCAGCTTGGGGATCAGCCGGTAGAAGCTGGCATCGGTGCCAAAGGCCAGGGTGGAAGTGGGGTCGTCGAAGCGGCGTTCGGCGGGTATCAGGCGCTCGGCATCACGCAGGAACGCGGCGGGCAGGCTCATGCAGTCTCCTCGCGGGGCCGTGGCGTCTGTGCGCCACATGCCCCGGGTCAATCAGGCGGTCGTTCTTGCAGGCGGTCAGGCGCCCAGTTCGCGTACCAGCGAGTCGCGGGTGATCTCGCTGATCGACTTGGCGCCGGTCAGCACCATGGCCACGCGCATTTCTTTCTCGAACAGCTCCAGCAGGTTTTTCACGCCGGCCTGACCATGCACGGCCAAGGCGTAGAGGAAGGCGCGGCCGATCAGCACGGTGTCGGCGCCCAGAGCGATCATGCGTACCACGTCGAGTCCGCTGCGGATGCCGGAGTCGGCGAGAATCTTCAGGTCGCCTTTGACCGCGTCGGCAATCGCCGGCAGGGCGCGGGCACTGGATAGTACGCCATCGAGCTGGCGGCCGCCGTGGTTGGACACCACGATACCGTCGGCGCCGAACTTGACCGCATCGCGGGCGTCATCGGCGTCGAGGATGCCTTTGATGATCATCGGGCCGTCCCAGTACTCGCGGATCCACTCCAGGTCTTTCCAGGAGATGGACGGGTCGAAGTTGTTGCCCAGCCAGCCGATGTAATCGGCAAGGCCGGTGGGATTGCCACGGTACTTGGAGATGTTGCCCAGGTCATGCGGGCGGCCCATCACGCCCACGTCCCACGCCCATTCAGGGTGGGTCATGGCCTGCAGCACGCGGCGCAGCGGGCCGTTCTTGCCGCTCATGCCGGAATGGGCGTCGCGGTAGCGGGCGCCGGGTACGGGCATGTCGACGGTGAACACCAAGGTCTTGACCCCGGCGGCCTTGGCTCGCTCCAGCGCGTTGCGCATGAAGCCGCGGTCTTTCAGCACGTACAGCTGGAACCACATCGGCCGGTCGATGGCCGGGGCCACTTCTTCGATCGGGCACACCGACACCGTAGACATGGTGAACGGGATGCCGTGGGCCGCTGCCGCGCGGGCGGCCTGCACTTCGCCACGGCGGGCATACATGCCGGTAAGGCCGACCGGGGCCAGGGCCACGGGCATGCTCAGCGTTTCGTCGAACAGCTTGGTCTCGAGGCTGAGCTCGGACATGTTGTTCAGCACGCGCTGGCGCAGGGCAATGCTGGCCAGGTCCGACACGTTGTGGCGCAGGGTGTGCTCGGCGTAGGCGCCGCCGTCGGCATAGTGGAACAGGAAAGGAGGCAGCTTGCGTTGGGCCGCGGCGCGATAGTCGGTAGAGGCAGAAATGATCATGGATTCTCGCAGCGTTGCTTGTGGGGAGTGCCGGGCGCGCGATGGCGCCCGGCCCCTTTCACTTTAGTGATGAACCAGCATGCCGGTCAGCCAGTAAGCCTGGATCAGGGTGATCAGGCCGACGATGGTGGCGAAGAACAGGCTGTGCTTGACGGTGAAGCGGAACAGGTCGGACTCCTTGCCCACCAGGCCGGTGGCGGCGCAGGCCACGGCGATCGATTGCGGCGAGATCATCTTGCCGGTCACGCCGCCGCTGGTGTTGGCGGCTACCAGCAGGGTGTCGTTGACCCCGATCTGGTGCGCGGTGGTGGCCTGCAGCGAGCTGAACAGGGCGTTGGACGACGTGTCGGAACCTGTCAGGAACACGCCCAGCCAGCCGAGGAACGGCGAGAAGAACGGGAACGCGGCGCCGGTGCCGGCCAGTACCAGGGCCATGGTCGAAGACATGCCCGAGTAGTTGGTGACGAAGGCGAAGGCCAGCACCATGCCGATCGACAGGATAGGCCAGCGCAGCTCCCAGAAGGTCTCTTTGAAAGTGGTCAGACCAGTTTTGAAGTTGATCTTCAGCACCGCCATGGAAATCAGCGCCGAGAGGAAGATCGCGGTGCCAGTGGCGGAGATCGGGTCGAGCTTGAATACCGCAGGCATGGCGGTTGGCGCGGCAACGATCGGTGCGGTCTTGATCACCAGCTGGTCGAGGTGCGGGATGGCGAAGTTGAACACGAAGTTGTACATCGCGCCGCCCGGGGCGAACGCTGCCTTGAACGGCTTCAGGGTCCAGATGGTGACCAGCACGGTGAGGATCAGGAACGGCGACCAGGCCTTGAAGATCTCGCCAAAGCTGTACGGGCTAGGCTGGCTGCCGCTTGGCTGCACAACCGCTGCGCCGACGCTGCCTTTGGCTTCGCTGAACGAACGCTTGGGCTGCCAGACTTTCAGGAACAGGGTCAGGGCGATCAGGCTGGCCAGGGCCGAGGTGATGTCGGGCAGTTCCGGGCCGATGAAGTTCGAGGTGAAGTACTGGGTGACGGCGAAGCTCAGGCCGGCGACCAGGGCGGCAGGCCAGGTTTCTTTCACGCCACGCAGGCCGTCCATCATGAACACCAGCCAGAACGGCACGAACAGCGACAGCAGCGGCAGCTGGCGGCCGGTCATGGCGCCGATGTGGAAGGCGTCGATGCCAGTCACCTGGCCGGCCACGATGATCGGGATGCCCAGGGCGCCAAAGGCTACCGGTGCGGTGTTGGCGATCAGGCACAGGCCGGCGGCGTACAGCGGATTGAAGCCCAGGCCCACCAGCAGCGCGGCAGTGATTGCCACCGGTGCACCAAAGCCCGCCGCACCTTCCAGGAAGGCACCGAAGCAGAAGCCGATCAGCAGCACTTGCAGGCGCTGGTCGTCGGTAATCGACAGCACCGAGCTGCGGATCACTTCGAACTGGCCGCTCTTGACCGTGAGTTTGTACAGGAACACCGCGGCAACGATGATCCAGGCAATTGGCCAGAGGCCATAGAGGAAACCATAACCCGCGGCGGCGAATGCCATGTCGACAGGCATCTGGAAGGCGAAGATGGCCACCAGGATCGACAACGCGAGGGTGATGCTGCCGGCTACGTGGCCTTTAAGGCGGAACACGGCGAGGGCAAGGAAGAAGAACACGATGGGAATGACCGCCGCCAGTGCGGACAGGCCAAGACTACCAAGCGGGCTATAGAGTTGTTGCCAGGTTTGCATATGGGGTGGCCCCTAATTGTTGTTGGTCAGCACTGGCATTGGATAATTGGTAAGACCAATTTACAATGGCTGGACGCTAGGTTAAAAGCGCTGTCGTGGGTGTGTCAATTTGTCCCGTGCAAAACTTTGGTCGCGTGCCGATGAGCGGGCACCTGATGTGCTGGGAAAATCGCGGCTTGATGGGTGTTTGCGCGGCCTGGATCGGCGAGAATAGGCGCCCCCTGAAATTTGCCGGGGGTTTGTGGAGAGCATGTGATGGTTTTTGATCAGGTCCGCCAACGGCGCCTGTCCGACGACATTGTCGATCGTCTGGAAGGGATGATTCTGGAAGGTACGCTGACCTCGGGGCAGCGGCTGCCGGCCGAGCGTGTCCTTGCCGAACAGTTCGGCGTGTCTCGCCCGTCACTGCGTGAGGCAATCCAGAAACTGGTGGCCAAGGGGCTGCTGGTCAGCCGCCAGGGCGGGGGCAATTTTGTTGCCGAGTCGTTGGGGTCCACCTTCAGCGACCCGTTGCTGCAGTTGCTAGAGCACAGTGCCGAAGCCCAGCGTGATTTGCTTGAATTCCGCCACACGCTGGAGGCGTCCTGCGCCTATTACGCTGCCCAGCGTGCCACCGAGCCGGACCGGGCGCGGTTGAAGGCGGCGTTCGATGCACTGCAGGACTGCTATGCCCGGGTCGATGAAGTGACCCGTGCGGAAGAGGGCGCAGCCGATGCAAGCTTTCACCTGGCGATTGCCGAAGCCAGCCACAACGCGGTGTTGCTGCATACCATCCGAGGGCTGTTCGACCTGCTCAAGCGCAACGTGGTGACCAACATTGGTGGCATGTACCAGCAACGCACCGAGACCCGGGACATGCTGATCAGTCAGCACCGGGAGCTGTACCTGGCGATTGTCGAGGGCAGGGCGGAGGATGCGCGAGAGGTGTCCAGCCGGCACATTTTGTATGTGCAGGAGGTGCTGGAAGAGGCGCATGAGGAAGCGCAGCGCGTGGCCCGGGCGGAGCGGCGGAGCGGGCGCTGAGAGCGGTGCTGGATTCTTCGCGGGCTCGCCCGCTCCCACAGGATATGCGCCGGGCCTGAGGCTGGTGCCATCCTTGTGGGAGCGGGCGTGCCCGCGAAGAGGCCAGAACAGGCTGAAGAAAACTTAGTCTTCCTTGCCCTTGTTCCGCACAGCCCGCTGCAGCTCGCGGTTGGAATCGCGTTCGCGCATGGTGTCGCGCTTGTCGAATTCCTTCTTGCCCTTGCCCAGTGCGATTTCGCACTTGATCAGGTGCTTGCTCCAGTACAGCGCCAGAGCTACGCAGGTGTAGCCTTTTTGCGCCACGGCAGCCTCCAGGCGCTCCAGCTCGCGCTTGTTCAGCAGCAGCTTGCGGGTGCGGATGGGGTCGGCGATGACGTGGGTGCTGGCGGTGGTCAGCGGGGTGATGTGGCTGCCGAACAGCCAGGCTTCACCGTCCTTGAGCAGCACGTAGCTGTCAGTCAGGTGTGCCTTGCCGGCGCGCAGGCTTTTTACTTCCCAGCCGGACAGGACCAGCCCGGCCTCGAACTTGTGTTCGATGAAGTAATCGTGTCGCGCTTTCTTGTTTTGCGCGATGGTCCCGGTCGGATGTTTTTTTTGCTTAGCCATAGGGGCGGCATTATAGGCAAGTCCGCGCGTCGTCCGCTATGGGATTTCGGTGTGCTTGAGCCACCGGAATGAATACCGGACAATACAAACCCTGTCATACGCACAGAACCTGTTTTCGGCACGCTGCGAAGCGCCGCCACCCAGCCTTGGAAGTGACGCCTGGATGACTACCCATATTCAACGCTCTGCCCTGCTGCCATACCCCGCCCAGGCGCTCTACGATCTGGTCAACGATGTGGCCAGCTACCCTGAGTTTCTGCCGTGGTGCTCGGCTTCGACGGTAATGGAAGCCAGCGACACGCATATGCGCGCCAGGCTCGAAGTGGCCAAGGGGGGCATGAGCCAGCACTTCGTCACGCGTAACGTGCTGGTACCGGGGCAGTCCATCGAGATGAACCTCGAAGAAGGGCCGTTCACCCAGCTGCATGGTGTGTGGGTGTTCAAGCCGCTCGGTGAAAAGGCCTGCAAGATCAGCCTCGACCTGTCCTTCGACTATGCCGGGCCGATTGTGCGCGCCACGTTGGGCCCGCTGTTCAATCAGGCGGCCAACACCTTGGTTGATGCTTTCTGCCAGCGCGCCAAGCAGCTGAATGCCTGATTAAGCGAGCGAAAATAAAAAGCCCGGAACACGTCCGGGCTTTTTTGTGCCTGCTGGCCCGATTAGCGGGTTTCCAGCGGTGCAGGGGTCGGGACCGGGGTGGTCTCGATGGTGTCGATTTCGCGCTGGATGGACTCTTCGGTCGAGCCAGGCTTGGCTGGTTTTTCCACGGGCTGCACGACTGGCTGTTCGGCCTGGCCAGGCTCGGTGGCCGGGCTGACCGTGGTGTCGCTGCTACCGCCGAGGATTTCCTGGTCGCGGCTGACACCTGGCATGAAGTCGCCAGACAGGCTGACCAGCTGGTCGCTTTCGTTGAAGAACACGCTCATGCGTTCTTGCTGACGTTTACCGCCACCTGGCTGCAGGCTGTACAGGTAGTCCCAACGGTTGGTGTTGAAGGTGTCCTGAATCAGCGGGTTGCCCATGATAAACCTTACTTGCCGTCGGGTCATTCCGGGGCGTAATTGGTCTATCATGTCTTGCGTGACGACATTGCCCTGCTGGATGTCGATTTTGTAAACCCCGGGAAACGAGCAACCGGCGAGTGCGAGCAGTCCCGCGAGGGCGAGGCTGTTTAGCAAGAGCTTGGTGTTTTGCATCGGTGGGCGACTTCCACTATCTTGGCTGGACAACGTAAACCCCGATCATACCCGTATTAAGAGAAGCTGCGAAGCAGCATCGGCGAGAAAGCTGACCATGGTTGAAAATAGCGAATTGCGCAAAGCCGGTCTCAAGGTGACCCTGCCTCGAGTCAAGATCCTTCAGATGCTCGATTCCACCGAGCAGCGTCACATGAGCGCCGAAGATGTCTACAAGGCGCTGATGGAAGCAGGCGAGGACGTAGGCCTGGCCACCGTCTATCGCGTACTGACCCAGTTCGAAGCGGCGGGCCTGGTGGTTCGCCACAACTTCGACGGCGGCCACGCCGTGTTCGAGTTGGCCGATGGTGGTCACCACGACCACATGGTGAACGTGGATACCAGTGAAGTCATCGAGTTCATGGACGCCGAAATCGAGAAGCGCCAGCGCGAAATCGTGGCCGAGCATGGCTACGAGCTGGTGGACCACAATCTGGTCCTGTATGTGCGTAAGAAGAAGTAACGATTTTTTATCGTTATGAATGACAAAGGCGACCCTAGGGTCGCCTTTGTGCTTTTGGAGGGGCCGAACAAGAAGGGGTCAGGCCTTGCCGCTTACGACCATCTTGCGCGCATGCGCCAGGGATTCCTTGGTCAGGTCGATACCGCCCAGCATCCGCGCCACTTCTTCTACCCGCTCACGCTTGCCCAGGCTGGCCACGGCGGTGTGTGTGGTATCGCTGTTGCGCACCTTGTGCACGAACAGGTGGTGATGCCCTTGCGCGGCCACCTGCGGCAGGTGGGTTACAGTCAGTACTTGCCCGCGCTCGCCAAGGCGGCGCAGCAGTTGCCCGACAATTTCGGCGGTAGGGCCGCCGATGCCCACGTCGACTTCGTCGAACACCAGGGTAGGAATGCGTGAGGTCTGCGCGGTGATCACTTGAATCGCCAAGCTGATACGCGACAGTTCGCCACCCGAGGCTACCTTTGCCAGCCCTTTGAGTGGTTGACCGGGGTTGGCGCTGACCAGCAGTTCGATCTGCTCCAAACCGTGAGGCGACAAATCTGCGCCTTCGTTGGGCGTCAGGTCGATGCAGAAACGCCCACCAGGCATGCCCAAGCGTTGGATTTCTTGCTCCACTGCGCCTGCCAGCTGCTGCGCCGCTTGCTGGCGCAGGCCGCTGAGTTCGCGAGCCTTCTCTTTATAGTGCTGGGCGAAGGCGGCAAGCTCTTCGCCCAATCGCTCGATTGACTCGTCGCTGGCGTTCAGGCCTTCGATCTCTTCCATCAACTGCTGCTGCAGATGAGGCAGCTCGGTGGGGTGCACGCGATGTTTGCGCGCCAGCGTATAGATGGTGTCGAGACGTTCTTCCAAGGCTTGCAGGCGCATAGGGTCGGCGTCGAAGTTGTCGAGGAAGCGGTTGAGCTCGCCCACGGCTTCTTCTACCTGGATCTGCGCGCTGGCAATCAGGTTGGCTGCTTCACCCAGGGCTTTGGGTGAGTTGGTGGCCGCACCCAGCCGGTTGAGGCTGGACGTGAGGGCGCTCAGCACGTTGCCCGAATCGCTTTCGCTGCACTGATCGATAACCTGGCGGCAGATGCCGAACAGCGCTTCGGCGCTGGTCAGGTTTTTGTGCTCCTGCTCCAGGTGTTCCAGTTCGTGTTCACCCAGGCCAAGGTTGTCCAGCTCTTCCAGTTGGTAGCTGAGCAACTGGTGGCGGGCGCGCTGCTCATCGCCGGAGTTGGACAGGCGTTCCAGCTCCAGACGCGTCTGGTTCCAGCGCTTGGCCGCCAGTTGCACCTGGCGGGCCAGGTCGACGGCACCCGCGTACTCGTCGAGCAGGCGGCGGTGAGTATCGGTCTTGAGCAGCGACTGGTGTTCGTGCTGGCTGTGGATATCGATCAGCAGTTCGCCCAGCGCCTTGAGGTCGCCGAGCGGGCAGGGCGTGCCGTTGATGTAGCCGCGGCTGCGGCCTTCGGCAGTGATGACCCGGCGCAGGATGCACAGGCCGTCGTTGTCCAGGTCGCGTTCGGCCAGCCAGGCATGGGCCTCGGGAATGTCCACCAGGTCGAAGGTGGCGAGAATGTCCGCCTTGTCGGTGCCGGGGCGCACCACGCCGCTGTCGGCCCGGTCGCCCAGGGCAAGGCCGAGGGCGTCGAGCATGATCGATTTGCCGGCACCGGTCTCGCCGGTGATGACGGACATGCCGCGGGCAATTTCGAGGTCGAGGTGCTCGACGATGGCGTAATTGTGAATGGACAGGTGCACCAGCATGGGGGCGGCTCCCGAAAGTCAGGTCTGGTTATTTATACAGTACTTTTTTCAGGCCTGCCAATGCTCCTTGGCAGATTCTGTTACTGCCCGGAAAACCACCTTGCCCCTTGAAGCTGGTTTTTCCGGCCCCATATAGCCGACATCCAAGGCGAGCCTGGCTCGCAGTCCACAAAATTGCGCAGGAGAGACCCCATGGCTGACGAACAGCTGAACGAAAAAGACCTTAACGTTGAAGAAACCGGTGCAGAAACCACTGCGGACGCCCGTGTTCTGGAACTCGAGGAGCAGCTGGCCGCCGCCAAGGATCAGTCGCTGCGTGTCGCTGCGGAAGCGCAGAACAGCATTCGTCGCGCTGAGCAGGAAGTCGACAAGGCCCGCAAGTTCGCCCTGGAGAAATTCTCCAGCGACCTGCTGCCGGTAATCGATAGCCTGGAGCTGGCCCTGGCACACTCCAGTGCCGAGGATGAGCACGTCAAGCAGATCCGTGAAGGCGTCGAGCTGACCTTGAAGATGTTCCAGGACACCCTCAAGCGCTACAACCTCGAAGTTGTCGATCCGCACGGCCAGCCATTCAATCCTGACCACCATCAGGCCATGGCCATGCAGGAAAACGCTGAGGTAGAGCCAAACAGCGTGCTGAACGTGTTCCAGAAGGGTTATCTGCTGAACGGCCGCCTGCTGCGCCCCGCCATGGTGGTGGTCAGCAAGGCGCCGAGCGCGGCGCAACCCTCGATCAATGAAAAGGCTTGAAATCCATCGGGGCATCCCCATCTAGGTGTCAAGCCTTCAAGTATTACCGCAGTTGGCCAAAGTAGTCGCTGCTACCAAATTCAAGTTTCGGGAGAGTTAACATGGGCAAAATCATCGGTATCGACCTGGGGACCACCAACTCGTGCGTCTCCATTCTGGAAAACGGTAACGTCAAGGTCATCGAAAACGCCGAAGGTGCGCGTACTACCCCTTCGATCGTGGCCTACGCCAACGATGGCGAAATCCTGGTAGGTCAGTCGGCCAAGCGCCAGGCTGTCACCAACCCGCACAACACCCTGTTCGCGGTAAAGCGCCTGATCGGCCGCCGCTTCGAAGAGCAGGTCGTGCAGAAAGACATCCAGCTGGTTCCGTACAAAATCGCCAAGGCCGACAACGGTGACGCCTGGGTTGAAGTGAACGGGCAGAAAATGGCACCGCCGCAAATCAGCGCCGAAGTGCTGAAAAAGATGAAGAAAACCGCCGAAGACTACCTCGGCGAGCCAGTGACCGAAGCGGTCATCACCGTACCGGCCTACTTCAACGACAGCCAGCGTCAGGCCACCAAGGACGCCGGCCGCATCGCGGGCCTGGACGTAAAACGCATCATCAACGAACCGACCGCCGCTGCACTGGCCTACGGCATGGACAAGGCCAAGGGCGACCACACTGTCATCGTTTATGACCTGGGTGGCGGTACCTTCGACGTTTCGGTCATCGAAATCGCCGAAGTCGACGGTGAGCACCAGTTCGAAGTACTGGCTACCAACGGCGACACCTTCCTGGGTGGCGAAGACTTCGACATGCTGCTGATCGACTACCTGGTCGAAGAGTTCAAGAAAGAAACCGGCATGAACCTGAAAGGCGACCCGCTGGCCATGCAGCGCCTGAAAGAAGCCGCTGAAAAGGCCAAGATCGAGCTGTCGTCCGCTCAGTCGACCGACGTCAACCTGCCGTACATCACTGCAGATGCCACCGGTCCTAAGCACCTGAACGTGAAAATCTCCCGCGCCAAGCTGGAGTCGCTGGTTGAAGAGCTGGTGCAGCGCACCATCGAGCCTTGCCGCATCGCCCTGAAAGATGCCGGCATCGACGCCAGCAAGATCGACGACGTGATCCTGGTCGGTGGCCAGACCCGTATGCCGCTGGTACAGAAAACCGTTGCCGACTTCTTCGGTAAAGAAGCTCGCAAGGACGTCAACCCGGATGAAGCTGTGGCCATGGGTGCTGCCATCCAGGGCGCCGTTCTGGCCGGTGACGTGAAAGACGTGCTGCTGCTGGACGTCAGCCCGCTGACTCTGGGTATCGAAACCATGGGTGGCGTGATGACCGCGCTGATCGAGAAGAACACCACCATCCCGACCAAGAAGTCGCAGGTGTTCTCGACTGCCGACGACAACCAGGGCGCCGTGACCATTCACGTGCTGCAAGGCGAGCGTAAGCAGGCTGCGCAGAACAAGTCGCTGGGCAAGTTCGACCTGGCTGACATTCCGCCAGCGCCGCGTGGCGTGCCGCAAATCGAAGTCACCTTCGACATCGACGCCAACGGCATCCTGCACGTTAGCGCCAAAGACAAGGCCACCGGCAAGTCGCAGTCGATCGTGATCAAGGCCAACTCCGGCCTGTCGGACGAAGAAATCGAGCGCATGGTGCGTGATGCCGAGGCCAACGCCGAGGAAGACCGCAAGTTCGAAGAGCTGGCCGCTGCCCGTAACCAGGGTGATGCGCTGGTTCACTCGACCCGCAAGATGGTCGCTGACGCAGGTGACAAGGTTACCGCTGAAGAGAAAACCGCCATCGAGGCTGCCGTTGTTGCCCTGGAAGCCGCTGTCAAAGGCGACGACAAGGCCGCAATCGATGCCAAGGTTGAAGAGCTGTCCAAGGTCTCTGCCCCGGTTGCCCAGAAGATGTACGCCGAGCAGTCGGCTGAGCAGCCTCAAGGTGGCGCGCAGCAGGCCGAGCCGGAAGCCAAGCACGATGACGTGGTTGACGCCGAGTTCGAAGAAGTGAAAGACAACAACAAGCAGTAATCCCTGCATGTTGTCGGCCAGTTCACCGCCGTTTGGCGGTGAGCTGGTAGGATGTCGCCGCGCGGGGGCTTGCTCCCGCGTTGGCGTATCTGGAATTCGAGAATTTTTACAGTATCTGTCAGCGCTCCTGGAGGGGCGGCAGGTGCTGATGGCGCGGCGCAGATGCCAGACGCCCAACAAGGTGCAAATGACCTATGTCCAAGCGTGATTACTATGAGGTTCTGGGTGTCGAGCGCGGCGCCAGCGAAGCTGACCTCAAAAAGGCTTACCGCCGACTGGCGATGAAGTACCACCCGGACCGCAACCCGGGCGATAAAGAGTCGGAAGACAAGTTCAAAGAGGCCAACGAGGCCTACGAAGTACTGTCTGATGCCAGCAAGCGTGCGGCGTTCGACCAGTACGGCCATGCCGGCGTAGACCCAAGCATGGGTGGTGGCGGTGCTGGTTTCGGCGGCGCCAACTTCTCCGACATCTTCGGCGATGTATTCAGCGACTTCTTCGGTGGTGGCCGTGGTGGTGGTCGTGGCGGTGCCCAGCGTGGCAGCGACCTGCGCTACACCCTGGAGCTGAACCTGGAAGAAGCGGTGCGTGGTACCACCGTCAGTATCCGCGTACCTACCCTGGTCAACTGCCAGCCTTGCGATGGTTCCGGCGCCAAGAAGGGCTCGACTCCATCGACTTGCCCGACTTGCGGTGGCATCGGCCAGGTGCGCATGCAGCAAGGTTTCTTCTCGGTACAACAGACCTGCCCGCGCTGCCATGGCCAGGGCAAGATCATCACCGATCCATGCACTTCGTGCCACGGCGAAGGCCGGGTCGAGGAATACAAGACGCTGTCGGTCAAAGTGCCGGCGGGCGTCGATACGGGCGACCGCATCCGCCTGTCCGGCGAGGGCGAGGCGGGTACCCATGGTGGCCCGACCGGCGACCTGTATGTGGTGATCAGCGTGCGTGAGCACGAGATCTTCCAGCGTGATGGCAAGCACCTGTATTGCGAAGTGCCGATCAGCTACACCGATGCTGCCCTGGGTGGCGAGCTGGAAGTGCCGACCCTGGATGGCCGCGTGAAGCTGAAAATTCCGGAAGGTACCCAGACCGGCAAGCAGTTCCGCCTGCGTGGCAAGGGTGTGGCGCCGGTGCGTGGCGGTGGTGCGGGTGACCTGCTGTGCCGTGTGGCGGTGGAAACCCCGGTCAACCTCAGCCGTCGCCAGCGCGAGCTGCTGGAAGAACTGCGTGACTCGCTGGAAGGCGACAGCTCCCACTCGCCCAAGGCCAGTGGCTGGTTCGATGGCGTGAAGCGCTTCTTCGGCGATCTCTGACAAGGAACAAGCTATGCGACGTATTGCGGTAATGGGCGCGGCAGGGCGCATGGGCAAGGTGCTGATCGAGGCTGTCCAGCAGCAGGCACCCAAGGCTGGCCTGACGGCCGCCATCCATCGCCCTGACAGCACGCTGGTAGGTGCTGATGCGGGTGAGCTGGCAGGTTTGGGGCGTATTGGTGTGCCGATCTCCGACGACCTGGCCAAGGTGGTTGACGAGTTCGACGTGCTGATCGACTTCACCCATCCGTCGGTTACCCTGAAGAACCTGGCGTTCTGCCGCAAGGCGGGTAAGGCCATGGTGATTGGTACCACCGGTTTCACTGCAGAAGAGAAAGCGCTGCTGTTGGAAGCGGGCAAGGAAATCCCGATCGTGTTCGCGGCCAACTTCAGCGTTGGCGTCAACCTGTGCCTGAAGCTGCTGGATACCGCGGCGCGTGTGCTGGGTGATGATGTGGACATCGAGATTCTCGAAGCGCACCACCGGCACAAGGTTGATGCCCCGTCGGGCACTGCGCTGCGCATGGGTGAAGTGGTTGCCCAGGCGCTGGGTCGTGACCTGAGGGAAGTGGCCGTGTATGGCCGTGAAGGGCAGACCGGTGCGCGTGAGCGCCAGACCATCGGCTTTGCCACGGTGCGTGCCGGTGATGTGGTGGGTGACCATACCGTGCTGTTCGCCGCTGAAGGTGAGCGCGTGGAGATTACCCACAAGGCCTCCAGCCGCATGACCTTTGCCAAGGGTGCCGTGCGTGCGGCGCTGTGGCTGGATGGGCGTGAGCCTGCGCTGTATGACATGCAGGATGTGCTTGAGCTGCATTAAGCCGTTCGAGCGGCGGTTTCTTCGCGGGCTTGCTCGCGGAGAAACCGCCGCCGATGTCAGCCTGTCGCAATCTTGTGTTTTAGAGGCACATCCGCGGTAGACCCAAAACGCACTTTTCTGTAAGCTACAGCTTTAGTGTGTCCACTAAAAGCGCGCAGCGAATTGAATTCAGCACATGAAAGCGGGGTGACGTGTCCATACGTCACTCCGCTTTTTTGCAACCTGCGATCGCCCTTTCATGCTTGATTTACGGGAGGTCTTCTTGACAAAGCCAGCCATACTCGCCCTTGCCGACGGCAGTATTTTCCGCGGTGAAGCTATCGGTGCCGACGGTCAGACCGTTGGTGAGGTGGTATTCAACACCGCTATGACCGGCTACCAGGAAATCCTTACAGACCCTTCCTACGCGCAGCAAATCGTTACCCTGACCTACCCGCACATCGGCAACACCGGCACCACGCCGGAAGATGCCGAGTCGAACCGTGTCTGGTCCGCTGGCCTGGTCATCCGTGACCTGCCGCTGCTGGCCAGCAACTGGCGTAACACCCAGTCGCTGCCTGAGTACCTCAAGGCCAACAACGTCGTTGCCATCGCCGGCATCGACACCCGTCGCCTGACCCGAATCCTGCGTGAAAAGGGCGCCCAGAACGGTTGCATCCTCGCCGGTGACAACATCAGCGAAGAAGCCGCCATCGCCGCCGCCCGCGGCTTCCCGGGCCTGAAGGGCATGGACCTGGCCAAGGTCGTTTCCACCAAGGAACGCTACGAGTGGCGCTCCAGCGTGTGGGAGCTGAAAACCGACAGCCACCCGACCATCGACGCGGCCGACCTGCCGTACCACGTGGTTGCCTTCGACTACGGCGTCAAGCTGAACATCCTGCGCATGCTGGTGGCCCGTGGCTGCCGCGTGACCGTGGTACCAGCCCAGACCCCGGCCAGCGAAGTGCTGGCACTCAACCCGGACGGCGTGTTCCTGTCCAACGGCCCTGGTGACCCTGAGCCGTGCGACTACGCGATCCAGGCGATCAAGGAAATCCTCGAAACCGAGATCCCGGTATTCGGCATCTGCCTCGGCCACCAGTTGCTGGCCCTGGCTTCCGGCGCCAAGACCGTGAAAATGGGCCACGGTCACCACGGTGCCAACCACCCGGTCCAGGACCTGGACACCGGCGTGGTCATGATCACCAGCCAGAACCACGGCTTTGCCGTTGACGAGGCCACCCTGCCGGGCAACGTCCGCGCCATTCACAAGTCGCTGTTCGACGGCACCCTGCAGGGTATCGAGCGCACCGACAAGAGCGCGTTCAGCTTCCAGGGCCACCCTGAAGCGAGCCCAGGCCCGACCGACGTCGCGCCACTGTTCGATCGTTTCACCGATGCCATGGCCAAGCGCCGCTGAGCATCCTGCTTCAAGGCCCCGGGCCGGCTTGCGCCGCGCCCGGAAGCGCCTGACCCAGATTGTTCAAAGCGGCTTGCCGACTGACCCCGGATTTGAGTGACAACCATGCCAAAACGTACAGACATCAAAAGCATCCTGATTCTCGGCGCTGGCCCGATCGTGATCGGCCAGGCCTGCGAATTCGACTACTCCGGCGCCCAGGCTTGTAAAGCCCTGCGCGAGGAAGGTTTCCGCGTCATCCTGGTGAACTCCAACCCAGCCACCATCATGACCGACCCGGCCATGGCCGACGCCACCTACATCGAGCCGATCAAATGGCAGTCGGTGGCCAAGATCATCGAGAAAGAGCGCCCGGACGCCGTCCTGCCGACCATGGGTGGCCAGACCGCACTGAACTGCGCCCTGGACCTGGAGCGCCACGGCGTTCTGGAGAAGTTCGGCGTAGAGATGATCGGTGCCAACGCCGACACCATCGACAAAGCCGAAGACCGTTCGCGCTTCGACAAGGCCATGAAGGACATCGGCCTGGAGTGCCCGCGCTCCGGTATCGCTCACAGCATGGAAGAGGCCAACGCGGTCCTCGAGAAGCTGGGCTTCCCATGCATCATCCGCCCATCGTTCACCATGGGCGGCACTGGCGGTGGTATCGCCTACAACCGTGAAGAATTCGAAGAAATCTGCACCCGTGGTCTGGACCTGTCGCCGACCAAAGAGCTGCTGATCGACGAATCGCTGATCGGCTGGAAAGAGTACGAGATGGAAGTGGTCCGCGACAAAAAGGACAACTGCATCATCGTCTGCTCGATCGAGAACTTCGACCCGATGGGCGTGCACACCGGTGACTCGATCACCGTTGCTCCGGCACAGACCCTGACCGACAAGGAATACCAGATCATGCGCAACGCCTCGCTGGCGGTGCTGCGTGAAATCGGTGTTGAAACCGGCGGTTCCAACGTGCAGTTCGGTATCTGCCCGAACACCGGCCGCATGGTCGTGATCGAGATGAACCCGCGCGTGTCGCGTTCCTCGGCACTGGCCTCCAAGGCTACCGGCTTCCCGATCGCCAAGATCGCTGCCAAGCTGGCCATTGGTTACACCCTCGACGAACTGCAGAACGACATCACCGGCGGCCGCACCCCGGCGTCCTTCGAGCCGTCGATCGACTACGTCGTCACCAAGCTGCCACGCTTCGCCTTCGAGAAATTCCCGAAAGCCGACGCCCGTCTGACCACCCAGATGAAATCCGTGGGTGAAGTCATGGCCATCGGCCGTACCTTCCAGGAATCCCTGCAGAAAGCCCTGCGCGGCCTGGAAGTCGGTGCCTGCGGCCTCGACCCGAAAGTCGATCTGGCCAGCCCGGAGGCTGTCAGCATCCTCAAGCGCGAGCTGACTGTGCCGGGTGCCGAGCGTATCTGGTACGTGGCTGACGCCATGCGTTCCGGCATGACCATCGAGGAAATCTTCGAGCTGACCGGCATCGACCTGTGGTTCCTGGTGCAGATGGAAGACCTGATCAAGGAAGAAGAGAAGGTCAAGACCTTGGCCCTGTCGGCGATCGACAAGGACTACATGCTGCGCCTCAAGCGCAAGGGCTTCTCGGACCAGCGTCTGGCCAAGCTGCTGGGCATCACCGACAAGAACCTGCGCCGTCACCGCCACAAGCTGGAAGTGTTCCCGGTGTACAAGCGCGTCGACACCTGCGCCGCCGAGTTCGCCACCGACACCGCCTACCTGTACTCCACCTACGAGGAAGAGTGCGAGGCCAACCCGTCGACCCGCGACAAGATCATGATCCTGGGCGGTGGCCCGAACCGTATCGGTCAAGGTATCGAGTTCGACTACTGCTGCGTACACGCCGCACTGGCGCTGCGTGAAGACGGTTACGAGACCATCATGGTCAACTGCAACCCGGAAACCGTCTCCACCGACTACGACACCTCCGACCGCCTGTACTTCGAGCCGCTGACCCTGGAAGACGTGCTGGAAGTTTGCCGCGTCGAGAAGCCGAAAGGCGTGATCGTGCACTACGGCGGCCAGACTCCGCTGAAACTGGCCCGTGCCCTGGAAGAAGCCGGCGTACCGATCATCGGTACCAGCCCGGACGCCATCGACCGCGCCGAAGACCGTGAGCGCTTCCAGCAGATGGTTCAGCGCCTGAACCTGCTGCAGCCGCCAAACGCCACCGTACGCAGCGAAGAAGAAGCCATCAGCGCTGCTGGTGGTATCGGTTACCCGCTGGTGGTGCGCCCGTCGTACGTACTGGGTGGCCGCGCCATGGAAATCGTCTACGAACTGGACGAGCTCAAGCGCTACCTGCGTGAAGCCGTACAGGTTTCCAACGACAGCCCGGTACTGCTCGACCACTTCCTCAACTGCGCCATCGAGATGGACGTGGACGCCGTGTGCGACGGTACCGATGTGGTGATCGGCGCAATCATGCAGCACATCGAGCAGGCTGGTGTTCACTCGGGTGACTCGGCGTGCTCGCTGCCACCTTACTCGCTGAGCAAGGAAGTGCAGGACGAAGTTCGCGTACAGGTCAAGAAAATGGCCCTGGAGCTGGGCGTCGTCGGCCTGATGAACGTGCAGCTGGCCCTGCAGGGCGACAAGATCTACGTGATCGAAGTCAACCCGCGCGCCTCGCGTACCGTGCCGTTCGTGTCCAAGTGCATCGGCACTTCCCTGGCCATGATCGCCGCCCGCGTCATGGCTGGCAAAACCCTGAAAGAGCTGGGCTTCACCCAGGAAATCATCCCGAACTTCTACAGCGTCAAGGAAGCCGTCTTCCCGTTCGCCAAGTTCCCGGGGGTTGACCCGATCCTCGGCCCTGAGATGAAATCGACCGGTGAAGTCATGGGCGTGGGTGACAGCTTCGGTGAAGCCTTCGCCAAGGCCCAGATGGGTGCCAGCGAAGTGCTGCCGACCGGCGGTACCGCGTTCATCAGCGTGCGTGACGACGACAAGCCACAAGTGGCTGGCGTTGCCCGCGACCTGATCGCCCTGGGCTTCGAAGTGGTTGCAACTGCTGGCACCGCCAAGGTTATCGAAGCGGCTGGCCTGAAAGTACGCCGTGTGAACAAGGTGACCGAAGGTCGCCCGCACGTGGTCGACATGATCAAGAACGACGAAGTGTCGCTGATCATCAACACCACCGAAGGCCGCCAGTCGATCGCCGATTCCTACTCGATTCGTCGCAATGCGCTGCAGCACAAGATTTACTGCACCACCACCATTGCGGCCGGTGAAGCCATCTGCGAAGCGCTGAAGTTTGGTCCGGAAAAGACCGTTCGTCGCTTGCAAGATCTGCATGCAGGACTGAAAGCATGAGCATTACCAAGTACCCGATGACCGTCCAGGGCGCTCGCGCCCTGGAAGAGGAGCACCTGTTCCTGAGCAAGACCGAGCGCCCGCGCCTGAGCCAGGCAATCGGCGAAGCGCGCGAACTGGGTGACCTCAAGGAAAACGCCGAATACCATGCAGCCCGCGAAGAGCAGGGCATGGTCGAGGCGCGTATCCGCGATATCGAAGGCCGCCTGCAGAACTCGGTCGTGATCGATGTGACCACGATCCCTCACACCGGCAAGGTGATTTTCGGTACCACCGTGGTACTGGCCAACACCGAAACCGATGAAGAGGTGACCTACCAGATCGTCGGCGAGGATGAAGCCGACGTGAAACAGGGCAAGCTCTCGAGCGGTGCGCCGATTGCCCGTGCCATCATCGGCAAGGAAGAAGGTGATACTGTCGTCGTCAAGACGCCTAGCGGCACGGTCGAGTACGAGATTGTCGAAGTCAAGCACATCTGACCGGCGCCTGCGGGCGCCATCCCTCGAGGGGATCCTCTGGCAACTGGCCCAGGTTTTCTGGGTCGGTGGCCTGTGGGTGTTTCATGTAGGGCTGGTGCCTGCGCTCAAGGTCAGTGGCCTGGCGCCGCTGCTGGTGCAGGATATCGCCGGGCAGATCGACCGCTGGTTGATCGGTGTGGCGTTGCTTGGCTTGTTGACCCAGCTGGCAGTGCTGGCAAGGGTGGACGGCCTGGCGGCCTGGTGGCGGCAGTTCCGTGGCCAGATGCTGTTGCTCGGCTTCGGCGCCTGCGTGGGGTACTACACCTTGCGCTACGGTATTTCCGTGGGCGAGCGCTGGCAGATGTTCTGCTTCCTGGTACTGGGCTTTTCCGGCATCGTGCTGGTGGCCCAGCCGGTGCCGGTCAGGGCGCGTTCGCCGCGCCACTGACCGGAGCCACCGTTACTTGTAGCGGTGGATGTTGGACAGCTGCTTGTTCGGCTGTGGATTCTTGCGGTAGATCAGGGCTTTCTTGCCAATGGTCTGCACCAGCTCGGCACGGCCAGCCTTGCACAGCTCGGCTGTGGTTTCGGCGCGTTCTTCGCGGTCTTCCGAGCGAATCTCGACCTTGATCAGTTCATGGTCGACCAGCGCGCGTTCCAGTTCGGCGATGACGCCTTCATTCAAACCGTTGCCAGCAACGATCAGGACCGGCTTCAGGTCATGACCAATGGACTTGTATTGCTTCTTCTGCTCGTTATTGAGCGGCATAATCTGACCCTTTCCGTCTGATTCTGTAAAATTGACGGGCATTTTACCCGAGGGCCACCGGCTCCGCCCAGTCAATCACGACGCATATCATCGAGGTGCCCCGTGGTACAACGTTCCAAAAGCAGCGCAAACTGGCTGCGAGAGCATTTCAACGATCCTTTTGTGAAACAGGCGCAGAAGGATGGCTACCGCTCGCGTGCGAGCTACAAACTGCTTGAGATCCAGGAAAAGGACCGGCTGATCCGTCCAGGCATGAGCGTAATCGACCTCGGTGCGGCCCCGGGGGGCTGGTCGCAGGTGACCAGTCGTCTGATTGGTGGCCAGGGCAGGCTGATCGCGTCCGACATCCTGGAAATGGACTCGATCGCCGACGTGACCTTCATCCAGGGCGATTTCACCCACGACGAAGTCCTGCAGCGCATTCTCGAAGCGGTCGGTGATTCGCACGTAGACCTTGTGATTTCCGACATGGCCCCCAATATGAGTGGTACGCCTGCGGTGGACATACCGCGCGCCATGTTCCTCTGCGAGCTGGCCCTCGATCTGGCAACCCGCGTGCTCAAGCCCGGCGGCGACTTCCTGATCAAGATTTTCCAGGGCGAAGGTTTTGACGTGTACCTGAAGGACGTGCGCAGCAAGTTCGACAAGGTGCAGATGCGCAAGCCGTCGTCGTCGCGGGACCGTTCCCGTGAGCAGTACCTGTTGGGCAGGGGCTTCAAAGGGGCGTGAAAGGTGTGAAGCGGGGTGGCCGATAGTTAATTCCAATCGGCCACTGCGTCAGGATTGTCCGAACTTCGTGTAGTCTAGCTTTCACAAAGGGTTACAGACGGTGCCTGCGGCTGCGTGGGTAATGTAGTAAGTTAGGGCGATGAATATCATGCGAGGCACGGCTGCGTCGTGCGCCGGCCTCAGAGGGTAGCGAATTGAACGACATGGCAAAGAATCTGATCCTGTGGTTGATCATCGCAGCTGTCCTGGTGACAGTGATGAACAACTTCTCCAGCCCTAACGAGCCGCAGACCCTCAACTACTCCGACTTCATCCAGCAGGTCAAGGATGGCAAGGTCGAGCGTGTGACCGTCGACGGCTACATCATTACCGGCAAGCGCGCCGACGGCGACAACTTCAAGACCGTGCGCCCGGCCATTACCGACAATGGCCTGATCGGTGACCTGGTCGATAACCATGTCATCATCGAAGGCAAGCAGCCTGAGCAGCAGAGCATCTGGACGCAACTGCTGGTGGCGAGCTTCCCGATCCTGGTCATCATTGCCGTGTTCATGTTCTTCATGCGCCAGATGCAAGGCGGTGCGGGCGGCAAGGGCGGGCCGATGAGCTTTGGCAAGAGCAAGGCGCGCCTGCTGTCCGAAGACCAGGTCAAGACCACGCTGGCCGATGTTGCCGGCTGCGACGAGGCCAAGGAAGAGGTTGGCGAGCTGGTCGAGTTCCTGCGTGATCCGGGCAAATTCCAGCGTCTGGGCGGCCGCATTCCGCGCGGTGTGCTGATGGTTGGTCCGCCAGGTACCGGTAAGACCCTGCTGGCCAAGGCAATTGCCGGCGAAGCGAAAGTACCGTTCTTCACCATTTCCGGTTCGGACTTCGTGGAAATGTTCGTAGGTGTCGGTGCCAGCCGTGTGCGCGACATGTTCGAACAGGCCAAGAAGCACGCTCCATGCATCATCTTCATCGACGAGATCGACGCTGTGGGTCGCCACCGTGGCGCCGGCATGGGCGGCGGTCACGACGAGCGTGAACAAACCCTCAACCAGTTGCTGGTAGAGATGGACGGCTTCGAGATGAACGATGGCATCATCGTCATCGCTGCTACCAACCGACCGGACGTACTCGACCCGGCGCTGCTTCGTCCTGGCCGTTTCGACCGCCAGGTGGTGGTAGGCCTGCCAGACATCCGCGGTCGCGAACAGATCCTCAAGGTGCACATGCGCAAAGTGCCGGTCGGCGAAAACGTCAACCCGGCGGTCATTGCCCGTGGTACCCCTGGCTTCTCCGGTGCCGACCTGGCCAACCTGGTCAACGAGGCCTCGCTGTTTGCCGCACGCTCCAACAAGCGCCTGGTCGAAATGAAAGAGTTCGAGCTGGCCAAGGACAAGATCATGATGGGCGCCGAGCGCAAAACCATGGTCATGTCCGAGAAAGAAAAGCGCAACACTGCCTACCATGAGGCTGGCCACGCCATTGTTGGTCGCCTGGTGCCTGAGCACGACCCGGTCTACAAGGTTTCCATCATTCCGCGCGGTCGCGCCCTGGGTGTGACCATGTTCCTGCCGGAAGAAGACCGCTACAGCCTGTCCAAGCGTGCGCTGATCAGCCAGATCTGCTCGCTGTACGGTGGCCGTATCGCCGAAGAAATGACCCTGGGCTTCGATGGCGTCACTACCGGTGCGTCCAACGACATCATGCGTGCCAGCCAGATCGCGCGGAACATGGTCACCAAATGGGGCCTGTCCGAGAAACTCGGGCCGCTGATGTACGCAGAAGAAGAGGGTGAGGTGTTCCTCGGTCGTAGCGCCGGCAGCCAGCACGCCAGTGTTTCTGGCGAGACTGCCAAGCTGATCGACTCCGAGGTGCGCAGCATCATCGATCAGTGCTACGCCACGGCCAAGCAATTGCTGATCGACAACCGCGACAAGCTCGAAGCGATGACCGAAGCGCTGATGAAGTATGAGACCATTGATGCCGATCAGATCGACGACATCATGGCTGGGCGTACGCCGCGCGAACCGCGTGACTGGGACGATGACAAGGATTCGGGTACGCCTGCGGCCCAGAATGACCGTCCGGAATCGCCAATCGGCGGCCCAGCAGCTCAACACTAAGGGCATCTATGAGCTCAGCGCAGTACCCGACCCGGTTGCCTTGCGGCAACCGGGTTCTTGATTTGTCGCGTACCCATGTCATGGGTATTCTCAATATCACCCCCGATTCCTTTTCCGATGGCGGACGCTTCAGTCAGCGCGACGAGGCTCTGCGCCATGCCGAGGCAATGGTCGCCGCCGGCGCCACGCTGATCGACATCGGTGGCGAGTCCACGCGCCCTGGTGCGCGGGCGGTATCGGTAACCGAGGAGCTGGAGCGTGTCGCGCCGATGGTCGAGGCAATCAACAGCCGCCTCGATGTGGTCATCTCGGTCGATACCTCTACACCGGCCGTCATCCGTGAATCGGCCCGTCTCGGTGCCGGGCTCATCAATGACGTGCGCGCCCTGGAGCGCGATGGCGCTCTGGACGCTGCGGCAGATACCGGCCTGCCGGTGTGCCTCATGCACATGCGTGGCGAGCCGGGTAACATGCAGGACGACCCGCATTACGATGATGTGACCGCTGACGTTACGCGTTATCTTGAGCAGCGGATGGCCGCCTGTGCGGCGGCGGGCATCGACGCAAACAGAATCATCCTTGACCCGGGCTTTGGTTTCGCCAAGACACTGGCGCACAACCTGAGCCTGTTCAAGCACATGGAAGCGCTCTATCGCCTTGGGCGCCCGCTGCTGGTGGGCGTTTCACGAAAGAGCATGATCGGCCTGACGCTGGAACGTCCGGTCGGCGAGCGGTTGTACGGCAGCCTTGCGCTGGCGGCGTTGGCCATGACCAAGGGGGCGAGCATCCTTCGTGTCCATGACGTGGCTGAAACTGTCGATGTGGTGCGCATGATTGCTGCGGTACAAAACGCCGAATAAGAACATTGGAGTCCCTATGAGCAGAAAATACTTTGGTACCGACGGCATTCGTGGCCGCGTCGGCGAATACCCGATCACGCCTGACTTCATGCTGAAGCTGGGTTGGGCGGCCGGCATGGCCTTCCGCAAGCAAGGCCATTGCCGGGTGTTGGTGGGCAAGGACACGCGTATCTCCGGCTACATGTTCGAGTCTGCACTCGAAGCCGGCCTGGCCGCGGCAGGTGCCGACGTCATGCTGCTGGGGCCAATGCCTACGCCGGCCATCGCCTATCTGACGCGCACGTTCCATGCCCAGGCTGGCATTGTCATCAGTGCCTCGCACAACCCGCATGAAGACAACGGCATCAAGTTCTTCTCCGGTCAGGGCACCAAGCTGCCGGACGAAGTCGAGCTGATGATCGAAGAGCTGCTCGACCAGCCGATGACCGTGGTCGACTCGGGCAAGCTGGGCAAGGTTTCGCGCATCAACGACGCTGCCGGCCGTTATATCGAGTTCTGCAAGAGCAGTGTACCCACGGGTACTGGCTTTGAAGGCCTCAAGCTGGTGGTCGATTGCGCCCACGGTGCCACCTACAAGGTTGCGCCGAGCGTGTTCCGTGAGTTGGGCGCCGACGTGACCGTGCTGCATGCACAGCCGGATGGCCTGAACATCAACGAAGGTTGCGGCTCGACCCACATCGAATCGCTGCAGGCTGCCGTATTGGTAGGCCATGCCGACCTTGGTATTGCCTTCGACGGTGACGGCGATCGCGTGCTGATGGTCGACCACACCGGCGCCATCGTCGATGGTGACGAGTTGCTGTTCATCATCGCCCGGGATCTGCACGACCGCGGCAAGCTGCAGGGCGGGGTAGTGGGTACGCTGATGAGCAACCTGGGTCTGGAGCTGGCGCTGAAGGACCTGGATATCCCGTTCGTGCGGGCCAAGGTCGGTGACCGTTACGTCATGGCCGAGCTGCTTGAGCGTG
Organism: Pseudomonas sp. RV120224-01b; assembly: GCF_003208145.1. Lineage (NCBI taxonomy): Bacteria > Pseudomonadati > Pseudomonadota > Gammaproteobacteria > Pseudomonadales > Pseudomonadaceae > Pseudomonas > Pseudomonas sp. RV120224-01b. Next base: position 61,567 of record NZ_QKMQ01000024.1, read on the forward strand.
AGTGGCTGGTCGGTGGCGAAAACTCCGGCCACGTCGTGTGCTGCAACCACACCACTACTGGTGATGCGATCATCGCCGCGCTGCAGGTGCTGATGGCGCTCAAGCGCCGTGGCGAAACCCTTGCCCAGGCCCGCCAGGCCCTGCGCAAGTGCCCGCAGGTGCTGATCAACGTGCGCTTCGGCGCCAGCAAGGTCGACCCGCTGGAGCACCCGGCCGTCAAGGAAGCCAGTGCCAAGGTGACCGAGGCGTTGGCTGGCCGTGGCCGTGTGCTGTTGCGCAAATCCGGTACCGAGCCACTGGTTCGGGTCATGGTCGAGGGCGAGGACGAAAACCAGGTGCGTATGCACGCTGAAGCGCTGGCCAAACTGGTCGGCGAAGTTTGTGTCTGAAGGCGCTTGCCAGCGCAGATCTGGTTGGGTAAGATCTGCGCCCACTTTGACCGACGAGGTAAAGCATGCGTCGCCCTATGGTAGCTGGTAACTGGAAGATGCACGGTACCCGCGCTAGCGTCGCTGAGCTGACCGAAGGCTTGAGTAATCTCGCCTTGCCGAGCGGAGTGGAAGTCGCGGTATTTCCACCGGCCTTGTTCATCAATCAAGTGATCGATGGCCTGGCAGGTAAAGAAATTACTGTTGGCGCACAGAATTCTGCTGTACAGCCCGAACAGGGTGCGCTGACCGGGGAAGTTGCTCCCGAGCAGCTGGTTGAAGCGGGTTGCAAGTTGGTGTTGATTGGTCATTCGGAGCGTCGCCAGATCATTGGTGAAACCGACGAAGTGCTCAATCGCAAGTTTGCAGCAGCGCAGGCCAAAGGTTTGAAGCCAGTGCTTTGCATCGGGGAAACCCTTGAAGAGCGCGAGGCTGGCAAGACGCTTGAAGTTGTCGGGCGTCAACTAAGCAGTATCATCGAAGCATTCGGTGTTAAGGCTTTTGCCAATGCAGTAATTGCCTATGAGCCTGTATGGGCCATCGGTACTGGCCTGACGGCCACGCCACAGCAGGCCCAGGATGTGCACGCCGCCATCCGCGGCCAGCTGGCGGCAGAAGATGCTGAAGTGGCTGCGAAGGTGCAGTTGCTCTACGGCGGCAGCGTGAAGGCGGCCAATGCGGCCGAACTGTTCGGCATGCCGGATATCGATGGGGGTCTCATTGGTGGGGCTTCCCTGAACGCAGACGAATTCGGTGCAATTTGTCGCGCCGCAGGAAACTGAACAAATGCTGGAAACAGTCATCGTTGTTTTTCATCTGTTGGCAGCGCTGTCGCTAGTAGTGCTGGTTCTGTTGCAACAGGGTAAAGGTGCTGAAGCAGGTGCATCTTTCGGCGCGGGTGCCTCAAACACCGTGTTCGGAAGCCAGGGCTCTGCAACGTTCCTAAGTAAATTAACTGCTATACTCGCTGCCACTTTCTTTTTGACAGCACTTGGGTTAGGATACTTCGCGAAGCAACAAGCTCACCAGCTTAGCCAAGCAGGTCTTCCAGATCCAGCAGTGCTAGAAGTGAAAGAGCCGCAGAAACCGGCAGTTAATGATGATGTACCGGTGCTCCAGCAGCAGAAGAGCGAAACCACCAGCAACTCGGGTGATGTACCTCCTCCGGCGCAAGAGCAGAAGTAACGGGTTTCAAGTAGTAGTATTGCCGAGGTGGTGGAATTGGTAGACACGCAACCTTGAGGTGGTTGTGCCCATAGGGTGTAGGGGTTCGAGTCCCCTTCTCGGTACCAATTAAAGCTTGAGAGCCCGCTTTAGCGGGCTTTCTTGCAGGTGAAGGTTCTGATTTGACCCTCAACAGGGTTCGGTCTTATACTTTTGCCCCAGCTTTGTCGCGGGGTGGAGCAGCTTGGTAGCTCGTCGGGCTCATAACCCGAAGGTCGTTGGTTCAAATCCAGCCCCCGCAACCAGCTTCAGCGGAGCCCCTTTTCAGGGGCTTTTTGCTAACCGAACAGTTTTCGGCGTCGTTGTCCAACGGCGCTTTCAGGGATGGGCGCTTCGCCCATTTTTTATTTGCACAGCATGCACGAGGGGGTTCAGGTGTCGAGCAAGCTAGAACAGTTGCAGGCCTTGTTGGCCCCGGTTGTCGAGGGTCTGGGCTATCAGTGCTGGGGGATCGAGTTCGTTTCCCAGGGTAAGCATTCGGTACTGCGCATCTACATCGACAAGGAAGGTGGCATCCTGGTGGACGACTGCGAAGCGGTCAGCCGTCAGGCCAGCGCAATCCTCGATGTGGAAGATCCAATCAGCAGTGAGTACACCCTCGAGGTGTCTTCTCCAGGCATGGATCGCCCACTGTTCACTCTGGAACAGTTTGCCTCGCATGCCGGCGAACAAGTGAAGATCAAGCTGCGCTCACCCTTCGAGGGTCGTCGTAACTTCCAGGGCCTTCTCCGCGGTGTGGAGGAGCAGGACGTGGTGGTCCAGGTGGACAACCAGGAGTTCCTGTTGCCGATCGACTCGATCGACAAGGCCAATATTATTCCCAGTTTTGACTGAGACGTGCCGGGCCCGGTGAACTGTCCGGGCCCAATGGCTTGCGCAAGGCGAGGCGTACGATGAGCAAAGAAGTACTGCTGGTTGTTGAATCGGTATCCAACGAAAAAGGTGTACCGCCCGGCGTCATTTTCGAAGCGCTGGAAGTGGCTCTGGCCACTGCAACCAAAAAACGTTTTGAAGACGAAGTCGACCTGCGTGTGGAAATCAACCGCCACACCGGTAGCTACGAGACTTTCCGTCGCTGGACCGTGGTCGACGAAGCCGATCTTGATGATCCGGCAATCGAGACCTGGCTGGACAAGATCAAGGACACCCACCCTGAAGCCAAGGTCGGTGACGTGATCGAAGAGAAGATCGAGTCCATCGAGTTCGGTCGTATCGCCGCCCAGACCGCCAAGCAGGTCATCGTGCAGAAGGTCCGTGAGGCCGAGCGTGCGCAGGTGGTCGATGCCTACCGTGAGCGCGTTGGCGAGATCATCTCCGGCACCGTCAAAAAGGTTACCCGCGACAACGTTATCGTTGACCTGGGCAACAACGCCGAGGCCCTGCTGGCCCGCGAAGACATCATTCCGCGCGAAACCTTCCGTGTTGGCGTGCGCCTGCGTGCGCTGCTCAAGGAAATTCGCACCGAAAACCGTGGCCCACAGCTGATCCTGTCGCGCACCGCGCCGCAGATGCTGATCGAGCTTTTCCGCATTGAAGTGCCGGAAATTGCCGAGGGCCTGATCGAAGTCATGGCTGCTTCCCGTGATCCGGGTTCGCGAGCCAAGATCGCCGTCCGCTCCAAGGACAAGCGCATCGACCCGCAAGGCGCCTGTATCGGCATGCGTGGTTCGCGCGTCCAGGCCGTATCCGGGGAGCTGGGTGGTGAGCGTGTGGATATCGTCCTGTGGGACGATAACCCGGCGCAGTTCGTCATCAACGCCATGTCGCCGGCTGAAGTCGCGGCGATCATCGTTGATGAAGATGCCCATGCCATGGACATCGCCGTCGCCGAGGACAACCTGGCCCAGGCCATTGGCCGTGGCGGTCAGAACGTTCGTTTGGCCAGTCAGCTGACCGGCTGGACCCTGAACGTGATGACCGAGAAGGACATCCAGGCCAAGCAACAGGCCGAAACCGGTGACATCCTGCGCAACTTCATCGATGAGCTGGAAGTCGACGAGGAGCTGGCCCAAGTGCTGGTCGACGAAGGCTTCACCAGCCTCGAAGAAATTGCCTACGTACCGTTGGAAGAAATGCTCAACATCGATGGCTTTGACGAAGATATCGTCAATGAGCTCCGCGCTCGAGCCAAGGACCGTTTGTTGACCAAGGCCATCGCTACCGAAGAAAAACTGGCAGACGCCCACCCGGCCGAAGACCTGCTCTCCCTCGAGGGCATGGACAAGGACCTGGCGGCTGAACTGGCGGTGCGCGGCGTGGTTAACCGCGAAGACCTGGCCGAGCAGTCGATCGACGATCTGCTCGACATCGACGGCATCGACGAAGAGCGTGCCGGCAAGTTGATCATGGCCGCCCGAGCCCATTGGTTCGAGTAATTAGGCGCGGCCTGAGGAGAGAAGTGCATGACGCAAGTCACGGTGAAAGAACTGGCCCAAGAGGTCGAGGCACCGGTAGAGCGCCTGCTGCAGCAGATGCGTGAGGCAGGTCTGCCGCACACCGACGCCGGTCAGGTAGTGACCGACAATGAGAAGCAGACCCTGCTGACTCATTTGAAGAGCAGCCACAAGAGCAAGGCGGAAGAGCCGCGCAAGATTACCTTGCAGCGCAAAACCACCAGCACGCTGCGTGTCGCCGGTAGCAAGAGCATCAGCGTAGAAGTACGCAAGAAGAAAGTATTCGTGCAGCGCAGCCCGGAAGAAATCCAGGCTGAGCAGAAGCGTGAGCTGGATGAGCGCCGCGCGGCTGAAAATGCCGCTCGCGACAAGGTCGAGGCCGAAGTTCGCCAGCGCAACGAAGAGCAGGCTCGCCGTCAGGCCGCCGAAGCTGCTGCATCCGCACCTGCGCCAGCCGCCAAGCCTGAGCCGGCGCCTGCCGCTGCTCCGGCCCCGGTAGTCGCCGACGCCCCGGCGTCCGAAGACGCCGCAGCCCGTGCTGCCGAGCGCAAGAAGGACGAAGCCCGTCGCAACGAAGGCCGTACCCGTGACGAAGACCGTCGTGGCGGCGAGCGTCGTGGCGAAGCCCCGCGCGTGTCGATCAAGGTCAAGGTCAAGGAGAAGGAAAAGGCTCCGACTCCACGTGCCGCACCGCGCACCACCGATGAAGAAAGCGATGGCGTACGCCGTGGCCGCGGTGGCAAGAGCAAGCTGAAGAAGCGCAACCAGCACGGCTTCCAGAACCCGACTGGCCCCATCATCCGTGATGTGACCATCGGCGAGACCATCACGGTCTCTGAACTGGCCAACCAGATGTCCGTCAAGGGCGCTGAAGTCGTCAAGTTCATGTTCAAGCTGGGCACCCCGGTTACCATCAACCAGGTGCTCGACCAGGAAACCGCTCAGCTGATCGCAGAAGAGCTGGGCCACAAGGTCACCCTGGTCAGCGATACCGCACTGGAAGACTCCCTGGCCGAATCGCTCAAGTTCGAAGGCCAGACCGAGTCGCGTGCACCGGTCGTTACCGTCATGGGTCACGTTGACCACGGTAAGACCTCGCTGCTCGACTACATCCGTCGTGCCAAGGTGGCTGCTGGCGAAGCCGGTGGTATTACCCAGCACATCGGTGCGTACCACGTGGAAACCGACCGTGGCATGGTCACCTTCCTCGACACCCCTGGCCACGCCGCGTTTACCGCCATGCGTGCCCGTGGTGCCAAGGCCACCGACATCGTCATCCTGGTGGTGGCGGCGGACGACGGCGTGATGCCGCAAACCCGCGAAGCGGTTCAGCATGCCAAGGCAGCTGGCGTTCCGCTGGTGGTTGCAGTGAACAAGATCGACAAGCCGGGTGCCGACCTCGATCGCATCCGCAACGAGCTGGCCGTCGAAGGCGTTACCTCCGAGGACTGGGGTGGTGACACGCCGTTCGTCAAGGTTTCGGCCAAGATGGGTACCGGTGTCGACGAGCTGCTCGAAGCCGTGCTGCTGCAGGCCGAGATTCTCGAACTGACCGCTACCCCGACCGCTCCAGGTCGTGGCGTGGTCGTTGAATCGCGCCTGGACAAGGGCCGTGGCCCGGTGGCGACCATCCTGGTTCAGGACGGTACCCTGCGTCAGGGCGACATGGTCCTGTGCGGTTCCAACTATGGCCGCGTGCGCGCCATGCTCGACGAGAACGGCAAGCCTGTGAAGGAAGCCGGCCCGTCGATCCCGGTCGAAATCCTCGGCCTGGACGGTACTCCGGAAGCCGGTGACGAGCTGTCCGTGGTTGCCGACGAGAAGAAAGCCCGCGAAGTTGCCCTGTTCCGTCAAGGCAAGTACCGCGAGGTCAAGCTGGCCCGTGCTCACGCCGGCAAGCTGGAAAACATCTTCGAGACCATGGGTCAGGAAGAGAAGAAGACCCTCAACATCGTCCTCAAGACCGACGTGCGTGGTTCCCTGGAAGCACTGCAGGGCTCGCTCGGCAGCCTGGGTAACGACGAAGTTCAGGTGCGCGTGATTGGTGGCGGCGTCGGTGGTATCACCGAAAGCGACGCCAACCTGGCGCTGGCTTCGAATGCAGTACTGTTCGGCTTCAACGTGCGTGCCGATGCCGGCGCCCGCAAGATCGTCGAGCAGGAAGGTCTGGATATGCGTTACTACAACGTGATCTACGACATCATCGAAGACGTCAAGAAGGCCCTGACCGGTATGCTGGGCAGCGATGTTCGCGAGAACATCCTGGGCGTTGCCGAAGTACGTGACGTGTTCCGTTCGCCGAAGTTCGGCGCCATCGCTGGCTGTATGGTCATCGAGGGTACCGTGTACCGCAACCGTCCGATCCGCGTACTGCGCGAAGACGTTGTGATCTTCGAAGGCGAGCTGGAATCGCTGCGTCGCTTCAAGGACGATGCCTCCGAAGTGCGTAACGGCATGGAGTGCGGTATTGGCGTCAAGAGCTACAACGACGTCAAGGTCGGCGACAAGATCGAAGTCTTCGAGAAAGTCCAGGTTGCTCGTACCCTCTAAGGGTGAGCTGGCTGCAAACCGCTTCTCTACGCGGCGGTTTTCAGCACCTCTACAGGTAGCGCCCGGTCAGGCATTGGTCTGACCGGGCGTTTGCCGCTTTAAGTTACAGGTAACAAGAATGGCCAAAGAATATAGCCGTACCCAACGTATTGGCGATCAGATGCAGCGCGAGCTGGCCGAGCTGATCCGTCGCGAAGTCAAAGACCCGCGTGTTGGCCTGGTGACCATCACCGCCGTGGACGTCAGCCGTGACCTGGGCCATGCCAAGGTGTTCATCACCGTCATGGGCGAGGAAACGCCAGATGCCGTGCAGCAGTCGCTGAAGGCGTTGAACAGCGCTGCCAGCTTCCTGCGTTTGCACCTGGGCCGCTCGATGCAGCTGCGCAGCGTGCCGCAACTGCACTTCCACTTCGATGAAAGCGTCAGCCGCGGTGTGCACCTGTCGGCGCTGATCGAACGTGCAGTGGCCGAAGACCGCATGCACAAGGAAGCCGACGAGCCGGACACCAAGGAGTAAGCGGTGGCCCAGGTCAAACGTATCCGCCGCAATGTCAGCGGCATCATCCTGCTCGACAAGCCGCTGGGTTTCACCTCCAATGCCGCCCTGCAAAAGGTGCGCTGGCTGCTCAATGCGGAAAAGGCCGGCCACACCGGTAGCCTCGACCCGCTGGCAACCGGCGTGCTGCCGCTGTGCTTCGGTGAAGCGACCAAGTTTTCGCAGTACCTGCTCGATTCCGACAAGGGCTACGAAACCGTCATGCAGATGGGGCAGACTACCAACACCGGCGATGCCGAAGGTGAGGTGCTGCAGACCCGCGACGTGACCGTTGGTCGCGCCGACATCGAGGCGCTGTTGCCGCGTTTTCGTGGCCAGATCAGCCAGATACCGCCGATGTACTCGGCGCTCAAGCGTGACGGCCAGCCACTGTATAAGCTGGCTCGTGCAGGAGAGGTAGTGGAGCGCGAGGCGCGTTCTGTTACTATTAACCGCTTGGAGTTGCTCGAGTGCGAAGGCACCCGTGCACGGTTGAGCGTAGGATGCAGCAAAGGCACCTATATCCGCACCCTGGTGGAGGATATTGGCGAGGCCCTTGGCTGCGGCGCCTATGTTGCCGAGCTGCGCAGGACCCAGGCCGGGCCTTTCGCGCTGGCACAGACGGTCACCCTCGAGGAACTCGAACAGGCCCATGCCGAAGGTGGCAACGAAGCGCTCGATCGCTTCCTGATGCCATCGGACAGCGGCCTGCAGGACTGGCCTTTGGTGTGCCTGTCCGAACACAGTGCGTTCTACTGGCTGCATGGGCAGGCGGTACGCGCACCGGACGCGCCACAATTTGGCATGGTCCGGGTACAGGATCACAATGCGCGCTTCATCGGTATCGGTGAAGTGAGCGAAGACGGGCGCATTGCGCCGCGTCGGCTGATTCGGTCGGAATGACCGAAACCGGGGGGCCAGGCAGTAGCCGAACCCCGCGGCATCAAGGGTGGCTGTCAGTAGGCACGGTCACACCTTTTTTATTAATACGGGGATTTGTCCCTGGCCTATTGGACCCCGCTTGCGGGATCCGTTATCAGGAGAAGCCAAATGGCCCTCAGCGTTGAAGAAAAAGCTCAGATCGTTGCCGAATACCAGCAAGCCGCCGGCGATACCGGTAGCCCGGAAGTGCAGGTTGCTCTGCTGACCGCCAACATCAACAAGCTGCAAGGCCACTTCAAGGCCAACGATAAAGACCACCACTCCCGTCGTGGTCTGATCCGTATGGTCAACCAGCGTCGTAAGCTGCTGGACTACCTGAAGGGCAAAGACACCACTCGTTACAGCGCCCTGATCGGTCGCCTGGGCCTGCGTCGCTAATAGCGGCCTGGTCAGTGGTGTGCATGGCGTGTCGCAGGCTTCGGCAGGGCTGTTTTGCAGCGCTGCCGTTGGACACGCCACGCGTATCTCCGAGGTTGGCAGCCTGGCAATGCTGAGCGGTTTTTCCGCTTGGTGCCAGGCTCCCAGCCTCGTGTTGTATCTGGACGGTCAATGGGGCCGATTCCCCGTTCTGCCCAAGAATTCGCAAGAAACCAGTTCCCCCAAGAGCCACTGAAAAAGGTAGGAAACCGTGAACCCGGTAATCAAGACTTTCCAGTTCGGTCAATCGACCGTTACTCTCGAAACGGGCCGTATTGCCCGTCAGGCAACCGGCGCTGTGCTGGTTACCGTCGACAACGACGTCACCGTGCTGGTGACTGTGGTAGGCGCCAAACAGGCTGATCCAGGCAAGGGCTTCTTCCCGCTGTCGGTTCACTACCAGGAAAAGACCTACGCCGCCGGCAAGATCCCGGGTGGCTTCTTCAAGCGTGAAGGCCGTCCTTCCGAGAAAGAGACCCTGACCTCGCGCCTGATCGACCGTCCGATCCGTCCGCTGTTCCCGGAAGGCTTCATGAACGAAGTGCAGGTCGTCTGCACCGTGGTTTCCACCAGCAAGAAGACCGACCCGGACATCGCCGCGATGATCGGTACTTCGGCTGCCCTGGCCATCTCCGGCATTCCGTTCGAAGGCCCGATCGGCGCTGCTCGCGTTGCCTTCCACGAAAGCACCGGCTACCTGCTGAACCCGACTTACGAGCAACTGGCTGCTTCGAGCCTGGACATGGTCGTAGCCGGTACTTCCGACGCCGTACTGATGGTTGAATCGGAAGCTCAAGAGCTGACCGAAGACCAGATGCTGGGTGCCGTACTGTTCGCCCACGACGAATTCCAGGCCGTTATCCAGGCTGTCAAGGAACTGGCTGCCGAAGCTGGCAAGCCGACCTGGGACTGGAAACCAGCCGTTGCCAACACCGAGCTGTTCAACGCCATCCGCGCCGAGTTCGGCGAAGCGGTTTCGCAGGGCTACACCATCACCGTCAAGGCTGACCGCTACGCGCGCCTGGGCGAGCTGCGTGACCAGGCTGTTGCCAAGTTCTCGGGTGAAGAAGGCCAGCCTTCGGCCTCCGAAGTCAAAGATATCTTCGGCGAAATCGAATACCGCACCGTTCGCGAAAACATCGTAAACGGCAAGCCACGTATCGACGGCCGCGACACCAAGACTGTTCGCCCGCTGAACATCGAAGTAGGCGTGCTGCCGAAAACTCACGGTTCGGCACTGTTCACCCGTGGCGAAACCCAGGCTCTGGTCGTTGCGACCCTGGGTACTGCCCGTGACGCCCAGCTGCTGGACACCCTCGAAGGCGAGAAGAAAGACCCCTTCATGCTGCACTACAACTTCCCACCGTTCTCGGTAGGTGAGTGTGGCCGCATGGGCGGTGCTGGCCGTCGCGAAATCGGCCACGGCCGTCTGGCCCGTCGTTCGGTCCAGGCCATGCTGCCGGCCGCCGACGTGTTCCCGTACACCATCCGCGTGGTTTCGGAAATCACCGAATCCAACGGTTCCAGCTCCATGGCTTCGGTCTGCGGTGCTTCCCTGGCCCTGATGGACGCTGGTGTGCCGATGAAGGCGCCAGTTGCCGGTATCGCCATGGGCCTGGTCAAGGAAGGCGACAAGTTCGCGGTCCTGACCGACATCCTCGGTGACGAAGACCACCTGGGCGACATGGACTTCAAGGTAGCCGGTACCGCCAAAGGCGTCACCGCGCTGCAGATGGACATCAAGATCAACGGCATCACCGAAGAGATCATGGAAATCGCCCTGGGCCAGGCCCTGGAAGCGCGCCTGAACATCCTCGGTCAGATGAACCAGATCATTGGTCAGTCGCGTACCGAGCTGTCGGCCAACGCCCCGACCATGATCGCGATGAAGATCGACACCGACAAGATCCGTGACGTCATCGGTAAAGGCGGCGCCACCATTCGCGCCATCTGTGAAGAGACCAAGGCTTCGATCGATATCGAAGACGATGGCTCGATCAAGATCTTCGGCGAAACCAAGGAAGCTGCAGATGCTGCCAAGCAGCGCATCCTGGGCATCACCGCCGAGGCCGAAATCGGCAAGATCTACGTCGGCAAGGTTGAGCGTATCGTCGACTTCGGCGCCTTCGTCAACATCCTGCCTGGCAAGGACGGCCTGGTGCACATCTCCATGCTGAGCGATGCTCGCGTCGAGAAAGTCACCGACATCCTGAAAGAAGGCCAGGAAGTTGAAGTACTGGTACTGGACGTGGACAACCGCGGCCGTATCAAGCTGTCGATCAAGGACGTTGCCGCGGCCAAGGCCTCGGGCGTCTAAGCGACTGCCACGCAACAGGAAAAGGGCCCTTCGGGGCCCTTTTTTCATGGGCTGCGGGAACCTTTTGCGGACTTGCATCTTGCATGCAGGTTTACCGTGCAGATTGCAAAATGCACGACACTGAAAGTGATGTCTTTTTGCTAACTGATTGATTTAAAAGGGTTAATTTTAGGCGATAAAGCTGGCACAGCACATGCAACTACCTTCATACCTGCCGCCAGGACATACGGCGCAGACCTTTCGATAAACAGGAGTGACCCACATGAAGAAGTTCGCCATTGCTGCCGCTACTGCTACCGCTCTGACCCTGACCATGGCTAACGCGGCATTCGCCCAACAGTCCACCCAGGCCCCCATGACGCTGGCGGCCGGTGAGGTGACCAAAGCCAAGGAAGCTACCTCTGATACCTGGATCACCACCAAGGTCAAGGCTGACCTGATGACCGAGAAAGGCGTGCCAGGCAGTGACATCAAAGTCGAGACCAATAAAGGTGTCGTGTCGCTGTCGTCCGAAGTGGCCATTACCGATGCACAGAAAGAGATGGCAGTCGCCATCGCCAAGAAGATCAAAGGCGTCCAGGCCGTTTCGGCTGATGGCCTGAAGTCCGAATAAGGGATGTCCCGTCGGCCAAACGGATTTGGCCACCGCCACCGAAGCCCTGGCCTGTGCCGGGGCTTTGCTTTTGCGCTCAGTAGCCCGGGTTGAGGGCGATTACATCGCTTTCGAAGCATTCCTGCTCGACGATCAGCGGCTCTACCAGTGGGCGGCTGTCGCGAAAGTGTGCGGTCTGGGTATGCGCTTCATAGTCGGCATCATCGCGGTAGATTTCGTACAGGTAGATTACCTCCGGATCGAGTCGGTCCTGCGACACATCGAATACCAGGCAGCCTGGCTCGTTGGTGACAGAAGCTGCGGCATTGACCTTGATCGCTGTCAGGAAATCCTCGGCGCAACCGGGCTTCACACGGGTCTTGATAAACAGGCTATACACAAGTCGCTCCTTTTGTTTTAAATTCACTAGTGAATTGTATACAAAAATGGAGTCTCGCCAATGTCCGAATTGCCTGCACGCCCCGGCCGCCTGAATGGCTTGCGCCATATCGCCTTGCTGGTACCCAACCTGGAAGAGTGCGAACGCTTTTATGTCGATGTGCTGGGTATGGAGGTGTTGAACCGTGCCAACGAAGACCTGGTGTACCTCACCTGTGGCAACGACAACCTTTCGTTGGGGCGTGGGGCAGGGGCGGCCAACGGGCTGCAGACCCTGGACCATTACGGGTTCATTGTGGACAGCGTGGAGGAGCTGGAGGCGTGGTACCAGTACTTCAAGGCCCACGGTGTGACGCTGCTGGACCGGCCGTTCAACCACGGTGACGGGGCGCGTAGCTTCCACCTGCTGGACCCGGCGGGGAACAAGGTGCAGCCGCTGTATCACCCGGCAGTGTCGGGGCAGCGGCTGGTCTGATAGTTGGCAGGGCGCCGCCTTTTTGTGGGAGCGGCCTTGTGTCGCGAAAGGGCCGCAAAGCGGCCCCAAGGAAATGCGCACCAAAGCTGAATCCTGGGGCCGCTGCGCGGCCCTTTCGCGACACAAGGCCGCTCCCACAAATGCGCGCCTAGGTCAAATGCTTATTCAGCATCCAGATGCATCGGCGTCACCACCCGCCCATCGCTTTCAGGCTGCCCCAGGCTGGTATCGATGAAGTACACCCGGTCATCTTCCAGCTTGCCCTTGTCCACCAGGTAATCCTTGATACTGCTGGCCCGCTCCTGGCCCAGCGTGCGCAGCAAGGCGCTGCTCTCGGCCCACGACTTGATCACTGCCTCGCGCAGCTTGGCGGTACGTTCGTCGCGGCCCAGTTGCTCCCATTCGGCAGGTGGCTGCTGCTTCAGGCGAGTGCGGTAAATGCCTTCGAGCATTGCCGGTTTGTCGCTGTCGTCCACCACCAGCATCGAGGCATTGGCCGGCACCTTGTCGCCCCGGCGCTGCAGGATCTTGTACCAGGTGGCCTGGTACTCACGCTCCAGGCGCTGCTGGGCGATCAGCGGGCCATCGCTGGCCTGGGCGCTGGTGCCTTCGATTTCCAGGCGCAGTTCCGGGCGTTCTTTCAGCGCGGATGCCAGCTTGTCCAGGGACGACTGGGCGTCGCCACTGAGCTCGCTGGACCCAGGGGCGAAAGCCACGTTGCCCAGGTCTTCCGAGCCACCGCCGGTAATCAGCCCGCCGATGAACTTGAACGGCGCCTGTGCCGCGCGCAGTACCAGGTTGCGCAGGGTTTGCCAGACGATCGGCATCACACTGAACTGCGGGTTGTTGAGGTCGCCAGACACTGGCAGCTCGATCGAAATCTTGCCCTCGGTATCTTTCAGCAACGCCACCGCAAGGCGAATAGGCAGGTCGACTGCGTCTGGGCTGTCGACTTTTTCGCCCAGCTGCAGTTGCTCCACCACCACCTTGTTCTCGGCCTTGAGCTGGCCGTTGGTAATCAGGTAGTGCAGGTCGAGGTTGAGCCGGCCTTTGCGAATGCGAAAGCCCGCGAACTTGCCGGAGTAGGGCGTGAGGGTGGTCAGTTCGACGCGCTTGAAGCTGGTGGCGATATCCAGGCTGGCCAGCGGGTTGAACGGGTTGAGTGCGCCCTTGATGGTGACCGGTGCGTAGCGGTCGACCTTGCCCTTCACGTCGACCTTGGCCGGCACCGGCTTGCGGTTGTCGATGGTGCCGATCTGGCCATTGAGCTGCTGAATGGCCGTGGCGAAGTTGGGGGTGAGGGAGAGGTCGGCGAAGTTGGCCGAGCCGTCGTTGATGTCGATCTGGCCGATGTGGATACCCAGCGGCTTGTCGCTGCTGGCGGCGGCCGGCTTGGCCTGGCTTTTCGCCGGGGTGCCAGCCGGTTGCGGGATCAACAGGTCATTGACGTTGGTGGTGCGGTCTTCGTTGATGATGAAGCGTGCATAGGGTTGCAGCAGGGTTACCTTGTCGATCGACAAGGCATCGCCGTGTACATAAGACAAGCCATCGACGTTCACCTGCTGCCACTTGACGAAGTCGCGGCTCTTGATGGTGTCGAGGGTGTGCAGCTGGTTCACCTGGGCCTTGCCCGTGATATTGAAGGCCAGCGGTGCGGTGTTCTTCAGGTCGACCTTGAGGTCGCTGGAGAGCATGCCACTGCGCAATTCCAGCAGAATGAACGGGCTGATATAGGCCTGTGCTACGCGCAGGTCGATATCGCGGGTGCTTACGTCCAGCTTGGCCCATATCGGCGCCAGGTTGACCTGGCCGGCCGCCTGCAGCTTGCCTTGTTTGCCTACGCCCGTATCGAGCTTGAGCGTGAAGGGCGACTGGTTGAGGCTGTCGAAGCCTTGCAGGTCGGCGTTGAGCGGGCCGATGTCCAAGGCTACCGGTTCTTTCTGGCTGCGGTCTGCCAGGTGCACCAGGTAGTTGCGCAATTGCACGTCCTTGAGCAGCACTTGCCAGGGCTTGCTCGGCTCTTTGGCGGCTTGCTGCTCAGGTGTCGGCTCGGCGGCAGCCGGCTCTGCCTTTTCCTTCGGCGTGGCTTTGGCAGGCTGGCTGGCAAACAGCTTTTGCCAATCGAGCTGGCCGTCCTTTTCCAGCGCAGCCCAGGTTTCGAGTTTCTCGCTGCGGATTTTGCCTACGGTGACCTGCTGCTTGACCAGGTCAACGGAGGTTTCGCTCACCTCAAGGCTGGCCAGGCGTGCCAAGGGGCGGCCATCCGGGGCCTTGATGGCGAACGGCGCAATGCGCACGGAGGCGTTTTCCAGCAACAGCTCGGTCTGTTTGGCGAGGTTGAGCTTGTAGTGCGTGTCGAGGCTGACCACGCCGTCTTCCAGCACCAGTGGCACAGCATCACGTACGTACGGCCAGAAGGCCTTCATTTTGCCTTCCGTGATCTTCAGCGTGCCTTCAGAGGCGATCGGTGACAGGCTCAGGGTCCCGTTCCAATCAATGCGCCCGCCATTGGGGCCGTTGGCCACCAGGGTCATGTCGGCACTGTCGTCGGGCAAGGTGCTGAGGTTTTTCAGCTCCAGATTCATGTTGTCGTAGAGGAACTCGATCGGCTCGCTGGGGCGCAAGTCCTCGAAATGCAGGTAGCCGTCGATGAGCTTGATGCTACCGATGCGCAGCGGAAACGGATCGCTGGGTGGCTCGTCAGGTTTGGCTTCGCTGGCGGGCAGCTTGAACAGGCCGGTCAGGTTAAGGCTACCGTCCTTGGCAAACAGCACCTCGTTACGCGGTTTGTCGAGCTCGACGGCTTCCAGGTGCAGGGCTTTGGTCCACAGGCTGTCGAGCGAGAGGTTGGCATACAGCCGCTCGAACCCGACCTGTTCCTTGCCGGGCTCGCCGATCTGCAGGCCCCACAATGTCAGCTCCAGGCTGAAGGGGTTGAGTTCGATCCGTTCGAGGTGGGCCGGCACCGTCGCGTACTGGGCCAACTGCTGGTTGGCGATGCGCAGTGCCACACCGGGAAGAATGAGAAAGCCGAGCAGGCTATAGAGGGCCACAAGGGCCAAGATTGCGCCAGCGGCGCGAGTCAATCCTTTGTACATGTGTCGCTTCGTCTGTCTAAGCAGGAGTGCTTGGAGTATGGCACGTTAAATCAGTTCCGCAGGGGCGACCATTTGACCTTATTCGATGCCCATGCGCCGTTTGGCCCGGTGCGCCGAACCGTCTCGCATGGCCCAGCGCAATACCGGTGCGGTGCGTCGCAGGCCCAGGCGTATCAGGCGCCGCTGCAAGGGCCCGTGCTGCAGGCCGAGCAGGGTCTGGGCCCAATCCGGCAACAGGTCGATACCGGCGTGCAGCATCAGTTTGCCCACCGGCTGTGCCAGGCGGCTGGGGGCCGGGGCGTCGAGCAGAATCCCGACTACCTCGTGGCTGCGGCTGTCGCAGCGCAACTGCGCACGCATGCGCAGCAGGTAGTCTTCGATCTGCTGGCACGAACGTGGCACGTCACGGGCGCCAAGGCGCTCGGCAATCAGGGCGATTTCGGCGTAGTAGGCATCTTGCTCGGCGCGCGACAGCTGCGGGTTGCGGTAGCGCAAGTGGGCAGCGAGGAAGCTGCTGACCTCTGCCACATGAACCCAGGTCAGCAGGTCGGGGTCGCTGGCCGCATAAGGGCGGCCATCCGGCGCAGTGCCGGTGACCTGCAGGTGGATGGTGCGCACTTTGTCGATCAGCCATTCGGCATCGCGCGTAGAACCGAAGGTGGTACCGGAAATAAACTGGCTGGTACGGCGCAAGCGGCCGATCAGGTCCTCACGGAAATTGGAGTGGTCCCACACACCGGCCAGGGCCAGCGGGTGCAGTAACTGCAGCATGAGTGCACTGATGCCGCCGACAAGCATGCTCGGGAAGTCGCCATGCACTTGCCAACTGATGCTGTGGGGGCCGAACAGGCCGGGGTCGCCCTTGGGCGTTTCCAGGTCGAGCTGGCCGAGGGCCAGCCCGGTGAGGCTCATGACCTGGGTTTCGATACGGCGACGAAGGGCTTCCATGGCGACCTGCGGTGCAGGGCGGCCATGGGCAGCGGCCGCCGGTTACTGGTTGAGGCGTTTGTCGATCAGGCCTTGGACTACGCTGGGGTCGGCCAGGGTAGAGGTGTCACCCAGGTTGTCCAGCTCGTTGCAGGCGATTTTGCGCAGTATACGCCGCATGATCTTGCCTGAGCGGGTCTTGGGCAGCGCCGGGGCCCACTGGATCAGCTCGGGCTTGGCAAAACTGCCGATTTCCTTGCTGACGAGGGCCAGCAGTTCGGTCCTCAGCGTGTCGTCTGGCGTCACGCCATTCATCGGCGTGACGAAGGCGTAGACGCCTTGGCCTTTGAGGTCGTGGGGGTATCCGACCACTGCCGCTTCGGCGACGCTGTCATGCAGCACCAGTGCGCTTTCCACTTCGGCGGTGCCGATGCGGTGGCCCGAGACATTGATCACATCGTCGATGCGGCCGGTAATCCAGTAGTCGCCGTCGGCATCGCGGCGGGCGCCGTCGCCAGTGAAGTAATAGCCGGGCATGGGCTTGAAGTAGGTATCCACCATGCGCTGGTGGTCGCCATACACGCTGCGAATCTGCCCTGGCCAACTGGCCTTGATCACCAGCAGGCCGGCGCCGGGGCCTTCGATCAGCTTGCCCTTTTCGTCCAGCAGTACCGGTTGCACGCCGAACATGGGCTGGGTCGCGCAGCCGGGCTTGAGTGACTGGGAACCGGGAAGCGGGGTAAGCATGATGCCGCCGGTTTCGGTCTGCCACCAGGTGTCGACGATGGGGCAGCGCTTTTGCCCGACTTCCTCGAAATACCATTCCCAGGCTTCGGGGTTGATCGGCTCGCCGACGCTGCCCAGCAGGCGCAAGCTTTTGCGCGAAGTGCTTTGCAGTGGCGCGGAGCCCTCGCGCATCAGTGCGCGCAGGGCGGTCGGGGCGGTGTAGAAGATGTTCACCTGATGCTTGTCCACCACCTGCCAGAAGCGTGAGGTGTCCGGGTAGTTGGGCACGCCTTCGAACATCAGCGAAATCGCGCCATTGGCCAGTGGGCCGTAGACGATGTAGCTGTGGCCGGTGACCCAGCCGACGTCGGCGGTGCACCAGAACACCTCGCCGTCACGGTAGTCGAACACCACCTTGAAGGTCATCGTCGCCTGCAGCAGGTAACCGGCGGTGGTGTGCAGCACGCCCTTGGGTTTACCGGTGCTGCCAGAGGTGTAGAGGATGAACAGCGGGTCTTCGGCCTCCATCGGTTCGGGGGCGCAGTCGTTGCCGGCATTTTCTGTTGCTTCGTGGTACCAGAGGTCACGGCCTTCGACCCAGGTAACATCGCCACCGGTGCGGCGCACCACGAATACGCTGCTGACGGCAGGGCAACTGGCAAGGGCCTTGTCGACGTTCTGTTTCAGCGGGATGCGTTTGCCGCCGCGCACGCCTTCATCGGCGGTGATCACGGTGCGGCAGTCGGCATCGAGAATACGGTCACGCAGGGCATCGGGGGAGAAACCGCCGAACACCACCGAGTGGATGGCGCCTATGCGGGTGCAGGCAAGCATGGCGAAGGCTGCCTCGGGGATCATCGGCATGTAGATGCATACCCGGTCGCCTTTCTTTACTCCGCGTGCCTTCAGGGCGTTGGCCAGGCGGCAGACCTGGCGGTGCAGCTCGCGGTAGGTGATGGCTTTTGAGTCGTTTGGGTCGTCACCTTCCCACAACAGGGCAGTTTGCTCGCCACGCTGGGCCAGGTGGCGATCAATGCAGTTGTAGCTGACATTGAGTTGGGCACCGTCGAACCAACGGGCCTTGCCGGTTTTCAGGTCGCATTGCTGCACGCTGGACCAAGGTTTGATCCAGTCCAGGCGCTTGGCCTGTTCGGCCCAGAAGGTGTCAGGGTCGTCTACCGACTGGCGGTAGAGGCGGCGGTATTCGTCGGGAGTGAGGGCGGCAGACTGGCTGACGGCCAGGGCCTGGGGATACTGCTTGATATCGAACATGGCGGGTGGTCCTGCTCTTGTAAGGGGCGATGGACTGCAACGGCTATTCGATAGGACAGTGTAGCTGGGAGAGGTGTTCAACCTGTACCGGCCTCTTCGCGGGCTTGCTCGCGAAGAGGCCGGTGCAGGTATCGGATTACCCGCGGTGACGGCCGCGGAAGTAGTTGATCAGACCCTGGGTGGAGCCATCTTCGGCGCTGTCTTCCAGGCTGCCGACCAGGCGTTGGTAAACGCCTTTGCCCAGCTCCTTGCCCAGCTCTACGCCCCACTGGTCGAACGCATTGATACCCCAGATCACGCTTTGTACGAACACCTTGTGTTCGTACATCGCCACCAGCGCACCTAGGCGGCGAGGGCTGATGCGCTCCACGACCAAGGTGTTGCTCGGGCGGTTGCCCGGGATCACCTTGTGCGGGGCCAGCTTTTCGATGTCCGCTTCGTTCAGGCCTTTGCTGCGCAGCTCGGCTTCGGCTTCTTCACGGGTTTTGCCCAGCATCAGCGCCTGGCTCTGCGACAGGCAGTTGGCGTACAGCCACTGGTGATGGTCGGCCACCGGGTTGAAGCTCACCACCGGCACGATGAAGTCGGCCGGAATCAGCTGGGTGCCCTGGTGCAGCAACTGGTGATAGGCGTGCTGACCGTTACAGCCGACGCCGCCCCAGATCACCGGGCCGGTATCAACCTTCACCGGGGTGCCGTCCTGCAGCACGCTCTTGCCGTTGGATTCCATGTCCAGCTGCTGCAGGTGCTTGGTGATGTTACGCAGGTAGTGATCGTACGGCAGGATCGCATGGCTGTTCGCGTCCCAGAAGTTGCCGTACCACACGCCTAGCAGGGCCAGCAGCACTGGCATGTTCTTGTCGAACGGCGCGGTCTGGAAGTGCTGGTCCATGGTGTAGGCACCCGACAGCAACTCCTTGAAGTTGGCCGTACCAATGGCCAGGGCAATCGGCAGGCCGATGGCCGACCACAGCGAGTAACGCCCGCCTACCCAGTCCCACATCGGGAAGATGTTTTCTTCGCGGATGCCGAAGGCCACAGCGGCAGCCTTGTTGCTGGAAACGGCGATGAAGTGGCGGTACAGCTCGGCTTCCGAGCCGCCCTGGGCCAGGTACCAGGTGCGTGCGGCCATGGCGTTTTTCAGGGTCTCGAGGGTGTTGAACGACTTGGACGAGACAATGAACAGGGTGGTTTCGGCACGCAGGTTGGCCGACAGCTCGTGGAACTCACTGCCGTCGATGTTCGCCAGGTAGTGGCAACGCACGCCGCGTTGGGCGTACGGCAGCAGTGCTTCGGACACCAGTTCGGGGCCGAGGAACGAGCCGCCGATGCCGATGTTGACCACGTCGGTGATCGGCTTTTCGCTGTAGCCGCGCCACAGGCCGTCGTGGATGCGCCCGACCAGTTCGGTGATCTGGTTGAGCACCTTGTGCACTTCCGGCATGACGTTCACGCCGTTGACGCTAAGCTTGTCGCCTACCGGTCTGCGCAGCGCAGTGTGCAGCACGGGGCGGCCTTCGGAGGCGTTGATGATTTCGCCGCCGAACATCGACTTGATGGCGTCTTGCAGGCCCACTTCGTTGGCCAGGTTGACCAGCAGGTCGCGGCTTTGTTCGGTGATCAGGTTTTTCGAGTAGTCCAGGAACAGGCCGCAGCAGCTCAGGGAGAACTGGTCGAAGCGTTTGGCATCGGCGGCAAAGGCTTCGCGCATGCTGAAACCTTGCATGGCGTCGCGGTGTTGCTGAAGCGCCTGCCAGGCGGGCAGGGCCGTCACATCGTGGGGTGTACAGTAATACGCCATTGCGCGGGGTTCCCTTGGTGCGTGGTGATACCTTGGACACGGCAGTCATTGCCGGGTTCAGGCTGGCATCATTATAGGCAAAGGCCACGCGCTGGGAATGGGTATGGCAGGGTGATTTTGGGGCTGCAAAGCAGCCCCAGGCCATTACGCGGTTTTGTCTTCGACGTGCAGGTAAAGGTTGTCGATCAACCGCGTGTTACCGAGGTAAGCCGCCGCGATCACAACCAGGTCGCGATCATCGATCATTGCCGGGCGCAGGCTCACGGCATGACGCACTTCCAGGTAGTCCGGGCGCAAACCGGCAGTGTTCAGTTGCGCCAGGCCTTCAGCGACCAGCGCGGCAAAATCCCGTTGGCCACGGCTGATGCCCGCTGCGATGTGCTGCAGTGTGCGGTACAGCGCGGGCGCTGCAGTACGCTGCTCGGGCGTGAGGTAACCGTTGCGCGACGACAGCGCCAGGCCATCGTCAGCACGCACGGTGGGCTCGCCGATGATCTGGACCGGCATGTTCAGGTCGCGCACCATGGCGCGGATCACTGCCAGTTGCTGAAAGTCCTTTTCACCGAATACGGCAAGGTCCGGCTGGACCATGTTGAACAGCTTGCTGACGACGGTGGCCACGCCTTCGAAATGCCCTGGCCGGCTGGCGCCGCAGAGGCCTTCGGAAAGCTGCGGTACGCTGACACGGGTTTGTACGCTCATGCCGTCGGGGTACATCTCTTCCACGGTGGGCGCGAACAGCAGGTTGCAGCCGGCTTGCAGCAGGCGTTCCTGGTCGGCGGCCAGGGTGCGCGGGTATTTGTCCAGGTCTTCGTTGGCGCCGAACTGCAGCGGGTTGACGAAGATGCTGGCCACCACAAAGTCGGCGCGCTGTGCAGCTTTGGTCACCAAGGCTGCGTGGCCGCTGTGCAGGTTGCCCATGGTCGGCACGAAGCCGATGCGTTTGCCTTCACCGCGGGCGCGGGCAACGGCTGCACGCAGTTCACGGACGGTTTTGACTGTATTCATGCACTGAACCCGTGTTCGCTACCTGGGAAGCTGACTTGCTTGACGGCCTCGACATAGGCGACAAGGGCGCCTTGAATGTCTGGCTGGCCTTCCATGAAGTTCTTCACGAACTTCGGTACCCGGCCGCTCAGCGACAGGCCGAGCATGTCGTGCAGCACCAGCACCTGACCATCGGTGGCGCTGCCGGCGCCGATGCCGATTACCGGGATGCCCACGGCATTGGTGATTTCCGCCGCCAGTTCGCTGGGTACGCATTCAAGCAGCAGCATGGCCGCACCGGCCTGCTCCAGGGCGATGGCGTCGGCACGCATCTGCCGGGCCTGGGCCTCCTGACGGCCCTGCACCTTGTAGCCGCCCAGCACGTTGACAGTCTGCGGGGTCAGGCCCATGTGTGCGCACACCGGCACGCCACGCTCGGCCAGCAGGCGGATGGTTTCTGCCAGCCAGGCAGCGCCTTCGATCTTGATCATGTGGGCGCCGGCTTGCATCAGCGTGGCGCTGTTGGCGAAGGCCAGCTCCGGGGTGGCATGTGCCATGAACGGCAGGTCGGCAAGGATCAGGGCGCCGTCATTGCCGCGTTTGACACAGGCGGTGTGGTAGGCCATGTCTGCTGTGGTGACCGGCAAGGTGCTGTCGTGGCCCTGCAGGACCATCCCCAGCGAGTCGCCCACCAGCAACACTTCGACACCGGCCTGGCTGGCGGCCTTGGCGAAGGTCGCGTCGTAGCAGGTCAGCATGGTGATTTTTTCACCCTTGGCCTTGAGGCCATTGAGGGTGGTGAGGGTTACTTCAGGCATGTAGGAAATTCCTCGTTCAGGCGCTGTAAAAAACGACTGCATTCAACGCGTGTAGTCATCTTCCGGAGCGGCACATCATCGCGCGTGATGTTCGGGCACAGGTCCGTCCGGGCCTAAATACGGGTATGCGGCACTTTGGTGCCACACGGGACGCCTATAGTCGTGAGCGAGGTGGGGGAAGTCAATCACCCTGTTACCGCATTGTTACGATCAGGGTGTTACTGGCGTTACCGCGGTGGCGTGGCAGGCTGGAACGCCCGGTTTACAGGCGTTCCAGGCCGACGAACGGACAGTCGTCGAGTAACTGCGCGAGGGCGCGGCCATCGGCCAGGCGGAAATCACCCGGGACCAGTTCAGCCAGCGGATACAGCACGAAGGGGCGTGCGTGCATGTGGTAGTGCGGCACTTTCAGGCGTGGCTCGTCGAGTACCTGATCACCGAACAGCAGGATGTCCAGGTCCAGCGTGCGCGGGCCCCAGCGTTCCTTGCGTACGCGGCCCTGGTCGTTCTCGATGGCCTGCAGCGCATCGAGCAGGGCCAGGGGCGGCAGAGCGGTGTCCAGGGCAGCAACTGCGTTGGTGTAGCGCGGTTGGCCGGGCAGCAACGAGTCGCTGGTGTACAGGGCCGAGGCGGCTACCAGGCGTGTCCCGTCCACTTGGTCGAGCGCCTGCAAGGCGCTGCGCAGCTGCTCGGCAGGTGCGTCCAGGTTGCTGCCCAGGCCGACGTAGGCGCGCGTCTTCACTCGAACGCCTCGTCGCCACCGCGTTTGCGCTTGCTGCCGCTGCGCTTGCGTTTGCGCGGGCCGGCACCGGTGCCTTCGTCACGGCTGCCCAGCTCGCGGATCATCTCGCGGCGTTCGCTGTCGTTGGCATCCTGGTAATCGGTCCACCACTGGCCGAGGTCGTCGGTTTCTTCGCCCGCGCTTTCACGCAGCAGCAGGAAGTCGTAACCGGCGCGGAAGCGGGGGTTGTCCAGCAGCATGTCGGCACGCTTGCCACTGCGACGTGGCAGGCGCTCCTGCATGTCCCAGATCTCGCGGATCGGCAGGGTGAACCGCTTGGGGATGGCGATGCGTGCACATTGCTCGGCGATCAGGTCATGAGCGGCACCGTTCATGGCCGGGATCGGCGGTACACCCTGGTTCTGCAGGTGCAGCACGCGGGATGGCAAGGCTGGCCACAGCAGTGCAGCGAACAGGAACGCCGGCGTGACCGGCTTGCCTTGCTTCACGCGCAGGTCGGTGTTGTTCAGTGCCTGGCTGATCAGCGTGTGGGTGTAGGTCGGGCGCTCGTCCAGGGCGTGGGCACTGGCCGGGAACAGCGGCTCGAACAATTGCAGGTCGACCAGCATTTCGAACGCGATGGCGCCTTGGCCGGAAAGGAACAGCTTGAGGCTTTCCTCGAACAGGCGCGCTGGCGGGATTTCGCGCAGCAACGGGGCCAGTTCGCGAATCGGCTGGACCGTGTGCTTTTCGATGCCGAAGTCGAGCTTGGCGGCGAAACGCACTGCACGCAGCATGCGCACCGGGTCTTCCTGGTAGCGGTGGGTCGGGTCGCCGATCAGCCGCAGCAGGCGGTTGCGCACGTCGTGCACACCGTTGGCGTAATCGAGAATGCGCTCGCTGACCGGGTCGTAGTACAGGGCGTTGATGGTGAAGTCGCGGCGTTGCGCGTCTTCTTCCAGGGTGCCGTACACGTTGTCACGCAGGATGCGGCCACTGGCATTGTGCGACGAACGGTGGCTGTCGCCCTGATCGTCTTCCGAGTGAGGGGCGCGGAAGGTGGCGACTTCGATGATCTCACGGCCGAAATGCACGTGGACCAGCTTGAAGCGGCGACCAATGATGCGCGCGTTGCGGAACTCGGCACGGACCTGTTCGGGAGTGGCACTGGTGGCGACGTCGAAGTCTTTCGGCGTGATGCCCAGCATCAGGTCGCGGACACAGCCACCGACCAGGTAAGCCTGGTAGCCGGCGCTTTGCAGGCGTTCCACGATGTTCACCGCATGGCGGCTGAACTGGTGGCGCTGCAGCGAGTGCTGGCTCTTGTTGATCACCTCAGGCGTGGTGCGCCTGTGGTGCTGGCCCGGTACGGGCGGGCGGAACGACTGGAACAGCTTCTTCAGCATGGGATGCACTGTTTGAAGGAATGTTCGGCCAAGAATAGGAGAATGGCCGCATGATGGGCGGGGATTCTAGCATTTACTCAGGGAATGGTGTAGGCGGGTAGCAGGATGCCTGCCAGAAGGGTAGAAACGACAAGGGGAGCCTAAGCTCCCCAAGAAGTCGTTGCGTGCTCTTATTGTTTTTTTGCTGGGCTTCTTGTTTTTGTTGAGTGCCCTGTCCACAAATCTCGAAGCTTGTGGACGACCCCCAATCCAGGGGTTAAGAGCAAACGGATTGCTTTGGCCGCTGATGTCACGTTGATCTGTCGATCCAACCAGTTCAGGCGCTGCTTTTTAGTGCAGTTTTTGTTGTTCTCTGCCTGGTTGTGGGGCAAGCCCCAAACACGCATCCTCTCCAAAAGAATCAGTTAGCTGCGCCTCCGCCGTCTTGTTTTTATTGTGCGTGAGCCGTTTCGTCTTGTTCTTATTCTGAGTTGCAGTGCTTGTTATTGTTTTTGTACTAAGCATATAGCAGGTGCCGTGCCAACTTTTGCAAACCCAGTAAAATCAAGGGGTTGGGGCGTTCTGGTGATTTTCGAGGGGCTGAAAATGTCGGGATTTCGTTACCGTACGCCTCGGGAACTGTTACGACGGAAAGGTTGGGTAACAGATTTTTGCGGGGACTGATGTGTTACCTGGGGTGTGGTGGCTAGCTGTGCTGGCCCTTTCGCGGGCTTGCCCGCTCCCACAGGATCACCACGGGCTGCCAGGTTGTGCGGTCCCTGTGGGAGCGGGCGAGCCCGCGAATAGGCCGGTGAGGCTGGTAGAGAAGGGGCGGGAGGAACCTCCCGCCCAGGCAGGTCAGTTATCGCTGGTAACGTTGCTCTTGCGCCGAGGAATGCCCAGGCGCTGACGGCGTTCCCAGAGGCACTTGCGGCTGACGCCAAGCTTGCGTGCCAGTTCGGTCTCGGTCATGTGGTCCTGGTGTTCGAGCACGAAGTGCTGGAAGTAGTCTTCCAGCGACAGGTCTTCGGTCGGCTCGTGGCTGGCATTGGCAGCACTGGCTGCAACCAGGGCGTTGTTGAGGATCTCGTCCTCTTCCAGGTCGCCCAGTTCAATGTCGATGCCCAGCAGGTCGGCCGAAATTTCTGCGCTCTCGCTAAGAATCACCGCACGCTCCACGGCGTTTTCCAGCTCTCGCACGTTACCTGGCCAGCTGTAATGACGAATGGCTTGCTCGGCCTCGGCCGAGAAGTGCAGGTCGTCGCGACCGATACGCGCGCGTTGGCGGGCGAGGAAGGCGCTGGCGATCTCGTTCACGTCACTGCCGCGCTCGCGTAGGGCAGGCAGTTTCAGGGCGATGACGTGCAGGCGGTAGTAAAGGTCTTCGCGGAACTGGCCGGCCTTGGCCAGGTTCTTCAGGTCGCGGTGGGTCGCAGCGATCAGGCGCACATCGACCTTTTGCGACTGCACCGACCCCACCCGGCGAATCTCGCCTTCCTGCAGTACACGCAGCAGACGGGCCTGGGCTTCCAGTGGCAGTTCACCGATTTCGTCAAGGAACAGCGTGCCACCGTCGGCGGCCTCTACCAGGCCCGCACGCCCGGCGCTGGCACCGGTGAACGCGCCTTTCTCGTGGCCGAACAGTTCGGACTCGATCAAGGTTTCGGGGATGGCCGCGCAGTTCACCGAGATCATCGGTGCCTTGGCCCGGCGTGACAGGTTGTGCAGGGCGCGGGCCACCAGCTCTTTACCGGTACCCGACTCACCCTGGATCAGCACATTGGAGTCGGTGGGCGCCACCTTGCGGATCTTGCTGTACATGTCCTGCATGGGCGGGCATGAACCGATGATGCCGATTTCGCCATTGGCCGCAGCCGCGCTGCCTTTGTCGGCCGGGGCGGCCTTGCCATTGGTGGCGCGTGGCTCGGCAGCCGGTGCGGCGGCCGGAGCGTTCTGCCGGTCGCGCAGGATACGCGCCACGGCCTGCAGCATCTCGTCGTGGTCGAAGGGCTTGGCGATGTAGTCCACCGCGCCCATTTTCATCGAGTCCACCGCCGAGCGCAGGCTGGCGTAGCTGGTCATGATCAGCACCGGGGTACCTTGGCCGAGCTTGATCAGCTCGGTGCCGGGCGCACCAGGCAGGCGCAGGTCGCTGACGATGAGGTCGAAGGTGGCAATGCTGAAGCGTTCCTGGGCTTCCTGCACCGAGCCGGCTTCGCTGACCTGGTACTGGTTCCGCTCGAGCAGGCGACGCAAGGCCGAGCGGATGATGGTTTCGTCTTCGACGATCAGAATGTGCGGCATTGATTCAATTCTCTCGACGGTCTCGAATTTCAGGGGACGTCGCTACGACATGCCGGGGCAGGGTCACGCGGATCCGGGTGCCACGTTGCCGTTCGATATCGGCCGGGCTGTCGATGGTGATTTGCCCATAATGCTCTTCCACGATGGAATAGACCAGAGCGAGCCCCAGTCCGGTTCCTTCGCCCGGGTCCTTGGTGGTGAAGAAGGGTTCGAACAGGCGGTCCATGATGCTCTTCGGTATCCCGCTGCCCTCGTCCTCGACGATCAGGTCGACGGTGTGCTCGCTCACTTCGCTGCGCACGCGCACGGCGCTGCCGGGCGGTGAGGCGTCGCGGGCGTTGGAGAGCAGGTTGATCAGCACCTGGGCCAGGCGCTGCGGGTCCCCTTCGGCCCAGTGGTCCGGGTCGCAGAGGTTGAAGAACTGTACTTCGAAATTGCGCCGGTTCAACGCCAGCAGACCGATGGCGTCCTGCGCCACTTCGGCCAGGCACACCGGCTCTTCGCTGTTCTGGTGGCTGCCGCCGGCATGGGCGAAGCTCATCAGCGACTGGACGATGCGCGATACCCGCTTGGTCTGGTCGAGGATCTGGCTGGACAGCTCGATGATTTCGCCATCACCTTCACGTTCCTCACGAAGGTTTTGCGCCAGGCAGGCGATGCCGGTAATCGGGTTGCCGATTTCGTGGGCTACGCCAGCGGCCAGGCGGCCGATGCTGGCCAGGCGCTCGGAATGCACCAGCTTGTCTTCCAGTGCCTGGGTTTCGGTCAGGTCTTCCACCAGCAGCACCAGGCCGCTGTTTCCGGGTGCCAGCGGCTCGTCGATGGCGGCCTTGTGCAGGTTCAGCCAGCGCGGCTGGCCGTCCAGCGCCAGGCGCTGCTTGTGCAGGTGCTCGTCGGGCACGTTGATGAAGCCTTGCAGCAGGCCGCGCCAAGGCTCGTCGATGGTGACCAGGCGCGAGCCGACCACATGCTTGGCGGCGATGCCGGTGAGCTCTTCCATGGCCTTGTTCCACATCAGGATTTCCTGGTCCTTGGCCAGCGAGCAGACGCCCATGGGCAGCTCCTGCAGGGTCTGGCGGTGGTAACGGCGCAGGGCATCGAGCTCTGCGGCAAGGCCGGTCAGGCGCGAGTGGTAGTCTTCCAGGCGGCTTTCGATGAAATGGATGTCTTCGGTCACGTAGTTTTCGTTACCGGACTTGTACGGCAGGAAGGTCTCGACCATGTCCTGGGCCACGCTCGGCCCCATCAGCCCGGACAGGTTCGCTTCGATGCGGTCTCGCAGGCGGCGCAGGGCATAGGGGCGGCGCTCGTCGAACGGCAGGTAGAGGTCGCGCAGGGCCTGCTCCACTTCCTTTTGTGCGGCCTTGGCGCCCAGTGGTTTGGCCAGCTGGGTGGCGAATTCCTGGGGCGAGGCTGCGTGCAGCTCGCGGCGCTGCGGACGGCGCACGTTGTCCACCGCGCAGGCTTCGGCGGCGCTGACTTCTTCGTTGCTGGCGTTGGTGAACAGCGAGATCAGGGTAAACAGCAGCACGTTGGCCGCCAGCGAGGCAATGGCCGCCATGTGCCAGCTGGTGTCGTCCAGCACATAGATCATGTCCAGCAGCGGGATGTAGAAGCCCTGCAGGTTGCCCAGCAGCGGCAGCAGCATGGTCACCATCCACACCAGGGTGCCGGCCAGCAGCCCGGCAATGAAGCCGCGGCGGTTGGCGGTGGGCCAGTACAGCACCGACAGTACGCCGGGCAGGAACTGCAGCGTGGCGACGAAGGCGACGATGCCCAGGTTGGCCAGGCTCTGGTGGTTGTTCTGGGTCAGGTAGAACATGAAGCCGGCGGTGATGATGGCAACGATCAGGGCGCGGCGGGTCCACTTCAGCCAGCGGTAGATGTTGCC
The DNA here is from genome assembly GCF_003208145.1 of Pseudomonas sp. RV120224-01b. Lineage (NCBI taxonomy): Bacteria > Pseudomonadati > Pseudomonadota > Gammaproteobacteria > Pseudomonadales > Pseudomonadaceae > Pseudomonas > Pseudomonas sp. RV120224-01b. The sequence goes on from NZ_QKMQ01000024.1 coordinate 89,769, forward strand.
CTCGGCCGGGGGTTGATACAGCGGCAATACCAGGTGGTTGAGGGCCATGCCCGACAGCGCCAGGGTGGTGACGATGATCAGGCCGCTGGCGGCCGACAAGCCGCCGACGTAGGCCAACAGTGCCAGTGCCTCGTTGTTGGCGGCAATACCCAGGCCCAAGGTGAAGTACTCGGGGTTGGTGCTGGCGCCCAGGCGCAGGCCGGCCCACAGCACCAGCGGCACGGCCAGGCTCATCAGCAGCAGGAACAGCGGCAGGCCCCAGCTGGCGCTGACCAGTGAGCGCGGGTTGAGGTTTTCGGTGAAGGCCATGTGGTACATGTGCGGCATGACGATGGCCGAGGCGAAGAACACCAGCAGCAGGGTGCGCCATGGCCCTTCCTGCAGCGGGGTGTGCAGGGCGGCCAGGGCGGTCTGGTTCTGCAGCAGCCAGACTTCCAGTTCGTGCGGGCCGCCAAATACGCCATAAAGGGCGTAAAGGCCGATGCCGCCCAGGGCCAGCAACTTGATCACCGATTCGAAGGCGATGGCGAACACCAGCCCTTCGTGTTTCTCACGCGTGGCGATGTGCCGCGAACCGAAGAAGATGGTGAACAGGATGATCAGCGTACAGAAGGCGAATGCCACCCTTGCCTTGACCGGCTCACCGGTGAGGATACTGATCGAGTCGGCCACCGCCTGGATTTGCAGCGCCAGCAAAGGCAACACGCCAATCAGCATGATGATGGTGGTCAGCGCCCCCGCCCAGGTACTGCGGAAGCGAAACGCCAGCAGGTCGGCCAGTGATGACAGCTGGTAGGTGCGGGTGATCTTGAGGATCGGGTATAGCAGCACCGGTGCCAGCAGGAACGCGCCGGACACGCCCAGGTAACAGGCAAGGAAGCCGTAGCCGTACTGGTAGGCCAGGCCGACTGAGCCATAGAAGGCCCAGGCACTGGCGTATACGCCCAGCGACAGGGTGTAGGTAAGCGGGTGGCGAATGATCGAGCGCGGGATGACCCCCCGCTCGCTGATCCAGGCCACGCCGAACAGCACCATGAGGTACCCGGCGCTGATCAGGATCATCTGGGTCAGGCTAAAGCTCATCGGCATCTCGTTGGCTCTGCAGGATGAAGGTGACGACGATCAGGATCAGCCAGAGCAGGTAAGGGCGGTACCAGGCTCCGGTCGGTTCGATCCACCAGTCCATGATGGCCGGGGAGAACAGGTAGATCCCCACGACCAGAAGCAGGACCAAACGATAGATGTACATGCTGGCCTCGATGGTTGGGCGCTGCGGGCTTGGACTTATTATTGGCGCAAATGGCTGAGGGGATGCTAGCGGGAATCGGTGGCGTTAGCCAAGAGTTTGAATTTGTTAGGCTTTTGTTTTTGGTGAGATGCGCGGTGTTTAGCATCACGCGATCCCTGTAGGAGCGACCTTGTGTCGCGATGGGGCGCGTAGCGGCCCCAGGATTTCAGCCCTGCCGCACATATTGCCGGGGCTGCTTTGCAGCCCATCGCGACACAAGGCCGCTCCTACACTGACCGCATTGGCCGGTCAGATCCGAGGCTCAGCGCAAATCAGCCTCTGGCACCGTGGTCCGCTGCGCAATCGCCTCTGGCCGCCACTGCTTGCGCGCCACCGCCAGCACTTCAGCCGGTGTTGCCAGCAGTAACTCGGGGTCTGCTTCTTGCCCCAGCGCCCGCAACGCGCGCAGCAACAACGGCGTAGCATGCTCCGCCTGCAACGGCGGCGAGCGGTACGACTTGCCCAGCTTGTGCCCGTCCGGCTGCACGATCAGCGGAATATGCAGGTAGCGCGGCTGCGAAAAGCCCAGCAGCTCTTGCAGGTACAGCTGGCGCGGGGTGTTGTCGAGCAGGTCGGCGCCACGCACGATATCGGTAACACCCTGCCAGGCATCGTCCAGCACCACCGCCAGCTGGTAGGCATACAGCCCGTCACGGCGCTGGATGACAAAGTCGCCCACCTCACGCCCCAGGTGCTGCTGGTACTCACCCTGTACCCGGTCGGTAAAACGGTAGATCAGCTCGGGCACGCGCAAGCGGATTGCCGCGCCTTCACGGGCATGCCCGGCGTTGCGGCACAGGCCCGGGTAAATCCCGTTGTAACCCTCCAGTTGCTTGCGCGAACACGTACAGGCATAAGCCAGGCCCATGTTGAACAGGCGGTCGACCACTGCCGCGTACGCGTCGTGGCGCTGGCTCTGGAACACGACCTCGCCATCCCATTCCAGGCCGTAACGTTCAAGGGTTTGCAGGATGGCATCGCGGGCGCCGGGCATTTCGCGGGGTGGGTCGGTGTCTTCCATGCGCAGCAGCCAGCGGCCATTGACGGCGCGGGCATCGAGCCAGGAGGCGAGGGCGGCGACCAGCGAGCCGAAGTGCAGGAAGCCGCTGGGGGTGGGGGCGAAACGCCCGATGTAGCTGGAGTCGGTCATGGTCTGGCTGGGCATATAAATGAAACGGGGCGCATCGAGCGCCCCGTTCAGGTGGAAGAAAGATCAGCCTTTGCCGACCGTTTTTTCCTTTTTCTCGGCGATTTCCTTGCAGTCGAAGCACAGGTCCGCGGTCGGACGGGCTTCCAGGCGGCGCAGGCCGATTTCGATACCGCACGACTCACACCAGCCGTATTCGTCGGCCTTGATCTTGTCGAGGGTCTTGTCGATTTTCTTGATCAGCTTGCGCTCGCGGTCGCGGTTGCGCAGCTCCAAGGCGAATTCTTCTTCCTGGCTGGCGCGGTCGGCCGGGTCGGGGAAGTTGGCTGCTTCGTCCTTCATGTGGTCCACAGTGCGGTCCACACTGGTCATCAGCTCTTGCTTCCAGGCGCCGAGAAGCTTGGTGAAGTGCTTTTTCATGGGCTCGCCCATGTACTCTTCACCCTTGGTTTCTACGTATGGCTCGACACCGTACATGGTCTGGGCTTTTTGCTTTTCTACGGTGGACATGAATAGACCGCCTCTCACTCATCTGATCCAATGCGCAGGCTGCTCCATCTCCGGCACCCGCCGGCCCTGCGACTGCGAGCCGCCGAACTTACCAGATAGATCGGGGGTGCGCTACCCCGCCTGTTACTGGCAATTGACAGCGGCCTGAGCCGTACGTTCGGTGGCGTGCAGAGGTAGAATCTCCAGTTTAGACCCAATTGAGAGAAGGTCATGGCCCACCCCTACAGTGCGCGCAGTCGCGCCATCGAACCCTTCCATGTCATGGCACTGCTGGCCCGGGCCAACGAGCTGCAGGCGGCCGGGCATGACGTGATCCACCTGGAAATCGGTGAGCCGGACTTCACCACGGCCGCGCCCATCGTCGCAGCCGGCCAGGCGGCACTGGCCGCTGGGCACACCCGCTACACCGCTGCGCGCGGGCTGCCACAACTGCGCGAAGCCATCGCCGGCTTTTATGGCCAGCGGTATGGGCTGAGTATCGACCCGGAGCGCATCCTCATTACCCCGGGTGGCTCTGGCGCATTGCTGTTGGCCAGCAGCCTGTTGGTTGACCCGGGCAAGCACTGGCTGCTGGCCGACCCGGGCTACCCGTGCAACCGCCACTTCCTGCGCCTGGTCGAGGGTGGCGCGCAGTTGGTGCCGGTAGGGCCGGACGTGAATTACCAACTGACAGCCGACCTGGTCGACCGTTATTGGGACAAGGACACGGTGGGCGCTCTGGTCGCTTCGCCGGCCAACCCGACCGGCACCGTGCTGGGGCGTGACGAGCTGGCCAGCCTTGCCAGGGCCACCCATGAGCGTCACGGTCACCTGGTGGTGGACGAGATCTACCATGGCCTCACCTATGGCATGGACGCGCCAAGCGTGCTGGAAGTCGACGACTCGGCGTTCGTCCTGAATAGTTTTTCCAAGTATTTCGGCATGACCGGTTGGCGCCTCGGCTGGCTGGTGGCGCCGCCTGGTGCAGTGGCCGATCTGGAAAAGCTGGCGCAGAACCTGTACATCAGCGCACCCAGCATGGCGCAGCATGCCGCTTTGGCGTGCTTCCAGCCGGAAACCCTGGCCATTTTCGAAGAACGCCGCGCCGAATTCGCCCGCCGTCGCGACTATCTGTTGCCAGCCCTGCGCGAACTGGGCTTCCGCATTGCCGTCGAGCCACAGGGCGCGTTCTACCTGTATGCCGACATCAGTGCCTTTGGCGGTGATGCGTTCGCCTTCTGTCGGCACTTCCTGGAAACCGAGCACCTGGCCTTCACGCCGGGCCTGGACTTCGGCCGCCACCTGGCCGGCCACCATGTGCGCTTTGCCTACACCCAGAGCCTGCCACGCCTGGAGGAGGCGGTGCAGCGCATTGCCCGTGGCCTGCGGAGCTGGCAAGGCTGATGCTTTTCTCTCCTTCACTTGAACAGGGTCGCCTGCTGCGCCGCTACAAGCGCTTTCTGGCCGATATCGAACTGGCCAATGGTGAACAGCTGACCATTCACTGCCCGAACACCGGCTCCATGCTCAACTGCATGCGTGAAGGTGGGCAGGTGTGGTTCAGCCGCTCCAACGACCCCAAGCGCAAGCTGCCGGGTACCTGGGAAATCAGCGAAACGCCGCAGGGGCGGCTGGCCTGTGTGAATACCGGGCGGGCCAATGCGCTGGTCGAGGAGGCGCTGAGGGCTGGCGTGATTGCCGAGCTGGCCGGTTTCACGGCGCTCAAGCGCGAAGTGGCTTACGGCGAGGAAGGCAGCCGGATAGACTTTCGCCTGGAGTTTGACGGCGCGCCCGTGTATGTCGAGGTCAAGAGCGTAACCTTGGGCTACCCCGACAGCACGGTCGCAGCGTTCCCGGATGCGGTGACCCAGCGCGGTGCCAAGCACCTGCGCGAGTTGGCCACGCTGGCCCGGCAGGGCGTACGGGCGGTACAACTGTACTGCGTGAACCTGACCGATATCGATGCCGTGCGCCCGGCCGAGGAAATCGACGGTGCCTACGCTCAGGCCCTGCGTGCCGCGGTGGCCGACGGAGTGGAGGTGCTGGCCTACGGTACCCGCCTGGACGCTGAAGGCATCGTCATCGACCGCCGCTTGCCAGTGCTGCTCAACCCTTGAACCAGATGCCCTGGCTGTCTTCGTGGCAGCCTATGGGCTGAAGTTGCTCTCCTTCACAGGGGCCGGCCACACATTCGCCGCTTTCTATCAGGAACAGCGCACCGTGGTGGGCACAGTGGATGAGGCTGGCGCTGTCATCCAGAAACGCATCTTCCGCCCAGTTCAGCGGGATCCCCCGATGCGGGCAGCGATTGCGGTACAGGTACACCTGGCCCTGGCGGCGCACGCCGAACAGTTCGACGCCGTCTACGCTGAAGGCGCGGCTTTGGCCTTCGGCCAGGCCGTGGGAGGTACAAAGGAAGTGCATGGCAAGGACGACTCGTGAAACAGATGATGGCTTGACGTGCCAATGCGAATAATTATCAAATTGCCCGCATTCGCTGCGCCTGGCTACCTATGGTGCGCAGTTCTGCCGCCCGCCACAAGGCGTGTGGTCCGCCTTCAGAAGGAACCCGATGATGCGCCGTCCCGTCGCCTTGCTCGCGCTGTGCGCAAGCCTTGTGCTCTCTACCCAGGCCCTGGCGGCCGAGCTGCCGCAACGCTGGGTCAGCGCCGGAGGTGCACTGAGTGAGTGGATAACTGCGCTGGGCGGTGAAGCGCGGCTGGTGGGGGTTGATACCACCAGCCAGCACCCGGCATCGTTGAAATCACTGCCCAGTGTGGGTTACCAGCGGCAACTGTCGGCGGAAGGCATCCTTAGCTTGCGCCCGGATGTGCTGGTGGGCACCGAAGAAATGGGCCCGCCACCGGTGCTGGCGCAAATCCGCAAGGCGGGTGTGCAGGTGGAGTTGTTTTCCAGCAAGGCCGAGCTGTCGGCGCTGGATGAAAACCTCAAGCACCTGGGCCAGTTGCTTGGCGCCGAGCAGCAAGCGTCGGCGTTGGCGGCCAGTTACCACCAGCAGCTTGAGGGTTTGCAGGCCAAGGTCAAGCAGGCCCAGGCAGGGCACAAGGCGCCGGGCGTGCTGCTACTCGTCGGGCATGCCGGCGCCAAGCCGCTGATTGCCGGGCAGGGCACTGCGGGTGACTGGCTGTTGGGCCAGGCGGGTGGGCGTAACCTGGCAGCGCATCAGGGTTACAAGAATTTCTCCAATGAAGCACTGGCCGCGCTGGACCCGGATGTGATCGTGTTCTCCGACCGGGCGCTGGCCGATGAGCAGGCCTTGCAGGCGCTGCTGAAAGAAAACCCCGCGCTGGCGGCGTCCCGTGCCGTGCGTGAGAAGCGCCTTGTATCGCTTGACCCAACATTGCTGGTCGGCGGTCTTGGGCCACGCCTGCCGGCTACCTTGCAGTCGCTGGCTGCCAACTTCTACCCGGCGGCCAAGGCCAGCTTTGCACAATGAAGCAGCGGGTACAGCCACGTACGTTGTTCATTTGCCTGAGCCTGTTGTGCCTGTTGGCGGTCTGGCTGTCGTTGGCTTTGGGGCCGGTCAGCCTGCCGCTGTTCGACACCCTGCGTGCCGGCCTGCGCCTGCTGGGGCTGCCGATTGCGGCTGACGGCCTGCAACAGGCCGAGATGATCCTGGGCCAGATCCGTCTGCCGCGTACCCTGTTGGGGTTGGCGGTGGGCGCGGTGCTGGCGCTGTCCGGTGTGGCCATGCAGAGCCTGTTCCGTAACCCGCTGGCCGACCCAGGGCTGGTGGGGGTGGCCGCCGGGGCTGCGATGGGGGCTGCGGTCGCCATTGTCGGCGGTGCCTGGTTTGGCGGCATGCCGGAGGCCTTCGCGCCCTATTTGCTGTCCTTTTGCGCGTTTGTCGGGGGGCTTGGGGTAACCGCGCTGGTTTACCGCCTGGGGCGGCGCGATGGGCAGACCAACGTGGCCACGATGCTGCTGGCCGGTGTGGCCATGACCGCGCTGGGCGGCGCGGCGGTGGGGCTGTTCTCTTACCTGGCCGACGACGCTACCCTGCGCACCCTGACGTTCTGGAACCTCGGCAGTCTGAACGGTGCCAGCTACGAGCGGCTGTGGCCGTTGCTGCTGGTGGCCGCGGGTGTGGCGGTGTGGTTGCCACGCCGGGCCAAGGCGCTGAATGCGCTGTTGTTGGGTGAGTCGGAGGCACGCCACCTGGGCGTTGATGTCGAGCGGCTCAAGCGTGAGCTGGTGTTCTGCACGGCGCTGGGGGTGGGGGCAGCGGTGGCTGCCGCCGGGCTGATCGGTTTCATCGGCCTGGTGGTACCACACCTGGTGCGCTTGCTGGCCGGGCCTGATCACCGGGTGGTGCTGCCGGCTTCGTTGCTGGCGGGCGGCGTGCTGATGCTGTTCGCCGACCTGGCCGCGCGGCTGCTGCTGGCGCCTGCCGAGTTGCCGATCGGTATCGTCACGGCCTTTATCGGTGCGCCGTTCTTCCTGTTCTTGCTGATAAGAGGGCGCAGCTGATGTTGCAAGTGGAAGGGCTGCACCTGCGGCGGGGCAGCAACGAGGTGCTGCACGACATTCACCTGCAACTGAGCCCGGGGCAGGTTGTGGGTGTGCTAGGCCCCAACGGTGCCGGCAAAAGCAGCCTGTTGGGGGTGTTGTGTGGCGAACTGGCGCCGGACCGTGGGCAGGTAACGCTACAGGGACGGCCATTGGCTGACTGGGGTGGGCAGGAGCGTGCCAGGCGCCTGGCGGTGCTGCCGCAGGTGTCCAGCCTGGGCTTCTCGTTCCGGGTCGAAGAGGTTGTGAGCATGGGGCGTATGCCGCATGGCACTGGGCAGCGGCGCGATGCAGAAATTGTCGAGGCGGCCTTGCAGGCTGCAGATGCCTGGCATCTGGTGGATCGCAGTTACCTGGCCTTATCGGGAGGTGAGCGGCAGCGAGTGCACCTGGCCCGCGTGCTGGCGCAGTTGTGGCCGGGCGAAGAGGGCACCACGCTGCTGCTCGACGAGCCGACCTCGATGCTCGACCCGCTGCACCAGCACACAACGCTGGAGTCTGTACGCCGCTTCGCCGACCGCGGCGCCGCAGTGCTGGTGATCCTGCACGACTTGAACCTGGCGGCGCGTTACTGTGACCGTATCCTGTTGCTGGAACAGGGGCGCTGCCATGCCTTTGCCACGCCCGAGGCGGTGTTGACACCCGCAGCGTTGAAAGCGGTATACGGTATTGACGTGCTGGTGCAGGCGCACCCGGAGCGTGGGCACCCACTGATCATCACCCGCTAGGAGGCATTGCCGATGCGTCATCTGCTGCTGTCTGGTCTCATGCTATGCCTGATGCTGTCACTGGGTGGCTGCCAGGCCAGCTTGCCGCCATTACCCGACTGGCAGAGCAGTGAAGGGCGCACGCATGCCGAGTTGGGGCACATCATCGACCTTGCCAGTGGTCAGGTGATCAGTCCTGAGCAGCTGGTGCAGCACTTGGCGGAGGCTCCCCGAGTAATGGTGGGCGAGAAGCACGACAACCCCGATCATCATGCGCTGCAGCTTTGGCTGCTACGCGCTTTGCACGCTCGGCGCGCGCAAGGCAGCCTCTTGCTGGAAATGCTGCAGCCCGAGCAGCAACCGCTGGTCGACAAGGTGCAGGCGCATGCTGTGCCGGCAGACTTGCCCAAGGCCCTGGCGTGGCAAGAGGGTTGGGACTGGACGTTGTACGGGCCGATCGTGCGTGAGGCCTTGCAGCAGCGCGTGCCGCTGCTGGCGGCCAACCTGTCGCCTGGCGAGATGCGCCAGGCTTATCGGCAGCCCGCTTCGTTAAAGGGTGATAAGTCCAATGCGCCTACGGTAAAGGCTGCGTTGCTGGAGCAAGTGCGCGCTGGGCACTGCGGGATGCTGCCTGAAAGCCAGTTGCCAGCGATGCTGGCTGTGCAGCAACAGCGCGACCGGCGCATGGCCGAGCGCTTGCTGGCGGCACCGCAGCCGGCGTTGCTGTTCGCAGGGGCCTACCACGCGCGCAAGGACTTGGGCGTGCCGTTGCATCTGGCTGATCTGGGCGCATCGGGGGAGAGCAAGGTACTGCTGCTTACCGAGGTGGGCGAGCAGGTTGAGCCAGGCGAGGCGGATTACGTGTGGTACACGGCGGCGATGCCGGAGCAGGACTATTGCGCGCAGTTTCGTCAGTAATGTGAGCGGTGACCGGGTCACGCCAGGCGACACAAAACCTACAGGCAAAAAAAGACCCGGCAAATTGCCGGGTCAATAACCGTGATTAGCCTGATGAGGAGATAATCTGAGAGTCCGAACCAGGGGCTCTTAGCTTATCCAACCAGTCTCGCGACCAGTTGTGATAATCATAACAATTCTCATTTAGCCGTCAATCCCCTTTTCACGATTATTTTGGATTTTTTTGCGAAGGGTTCTTCGCGTCGAGTTGTTGGTTGAGGGCTTCTTTGCGTTCGAGCGGCAAATCGTTCCAGTGCATGTCCAGCAGGGCGCCTTCAATGGCATACAACAGCACCTTTGATGCGCGAAACCCTCGTGTCTTCACGGCCTGGTATGCACCCACCGCGCCCAGGCGGCGCAGATCCGATGCACTGTGGATGCCGGCTGCGTGCAGCCACTGCGCAGAGGTCTTGCCAAGGTTCTTCAGATGCTGCAATTCATCGTTCATCGAGCCTCCTTGCGATGGCTGAACGGGTCTGGGGGATAAATCGCGAGCAGGTCAGAGAGGAGTGTAGCGGGGGTTGGGAAATGCGCGGCCTTTTGCCATCGGGGGTGACGAGATGTGCTGTACCGGGCTCCACGGGCAAGCCCGCGAAGGGGCCGGTACAGGAAAGTGCTGAGCTTAGAGCCCAGGCAAGCGCTGGCGAATCTGCTCGATCACCTGGTCCATGCTGCCGGCGGTCTGGGTATCGACCTGGGTGCTTTGCACAAGCTCCTGCGCATCCAGCGGCTCACGGCTGGCCTGTTGGGCCTTGACCACTTCCAGCGTGGCATCCGACGGGTCGCTGTTCTGCGCCTGGCGCTGCTCCAGCCAGCTGGCGATGACCGCATCCGGGGCGTGGCAGTCGAGAATCAGGAATGGCACACCGGTCTGGCTGGCAACGTCGGCCGCAGCCTGGCGCTGCCCACGCTTGAGGTAGGTGGCATCCAGTACCACCGGGAAACCGGCACGCAGCACGGTTGCCGCCACTTCGTGCAGGCGCTGGTAGGTCGCTACATTGGCGTCCTGGCCATAGATACCGGTGCTCAGCTGGCCAGCGTCGGCGTGCTGTTGTTCGCCGAACAGGCGCTTGCGCTCGACATCAGAGCGCACGCGAATGGCGCCCAAGGCCTCCACCAGGCGCATTGCTACATGGCTCTTGCCCACTGCCGAAACGCCGTGGGTGATGGCCAGGAGACGCGAAGGAATGGCGCTGTAGCTTTCTGCCAGGTTGGCGTAGTTGCGGTAGGTGCGCAGGGTGGTGGCCCGTTGCACGCCATCGGCATTGGCCGGCATGCTGAACAGCGCGACCTTGGCCCGTACCAGGGCGCGATAGGCTTTGTAGAAGTTGAGCACTTCCAGGCCTTCATAATCGCCTGTCAGCTCCAGGTACTGGCTGATGAAGCGTCGTGCCAGGCACTTGAGGCCGCGATCTTCCAGGTCCATGGCAAGGAAGCCGGTGTCGGCCCAGACATCGGTCTTGCGGAACGGTTCGTTGAACTCGATGCAGTCGAAGATCACCACCTGGCCATTGATCAGGGTGGCGTTGCCCAGATGGATGTCGCCATGGCACTCGCGGGTGAAACCATTGGCCTTGCGCGAAGCGAACAGGCCTTGCAGCCGCTCGAAACTGCTCCGTGCCCAAGCCTGCAGGTTGTCCAGTTGCTGAAGGTCCGCCTTCTCGGTGAGGAATGGGCGGATCTGCTCGAAGTTCTGCTCGACCGGAGCCATGACGCTTTCAGGCGATCCGAAAGGCTGCTCGGCAGGTACCTTGGGGGTCTGCAGGTGGAACTCGGCGATTTGCCGGGCCATCTGGTCGATGTGCGCGGCATTCAGTTCGCCGTTGGCCTGCAGGGTGCTGAGCATCTGCCCCTGGGGGAACTGGCGCATCTTCAGCGCGTATTCGATGGCCTCGCCTTCGCCACCGATCTGCGGCGCATCGACGCTGCCGGTGACCGGCAGTACTTCCAGGTACAGGCCGTCGGTCATGCGCTGGTTCAGGCGCAACTCTTCGTTACAGAAATGCTGGCGCTGGTCCAGGCTGGTGAAGTCGAGGAAGCCGAAGTTCATAGGCTTCTTGATCTTGTAGGCGTACTCGCCGGTGAGCAGCACCCAGGAGATATGCGTCTCGATGAGCTGGAACCCATCCACAGGGTGAGGGTACAGGGCTGGGTTCTGCAACGCAGTGATAAGGGCTTGGCTCACGGGAAATCCATCCGGGGCAGGGAATTCGAATGCGCCATTATGGTCAATGGTGCCGTCCCTGCCTACCGCCGGGCCGTCTGCCCAGCCTTTATAAAGTGCGTATAATCCGCCGCCATGACCCGAACCCGAAATCCCCGTACCCCTCCGAAACGCCCGACTGGCCGCTCCCGCGCCTGGCTGGGCTGGGCTTTGAAGCTCAGCCTGGTAGGCCTGGTGATCGTTGCCGGCTTCGCGGTTTACCTCGATGCCGTTGTGCAGGAGAAGTTCTCCGGCAAGCGCTGGACCATCCCGGCCAAGGTGTATGCCCGGCCACTGGAGTTGTTCACCGGCCAGAAACTGAGCAAGAACGACTTCCTCACCGAACTCGATGCGCTCGGCTACCGCCGTGAGAGCGCGGCCAACGGCCCGGGTGCCGCGGCGATCAACGGTAATACCGTCGACCTCAATACCCGTGGCTTCCAGTTCTACGAGGGCATGGAGCCGGCGCAGTTCGTTCGCGTGCGCTTCTCGGGCGATTACGTGGCGGGCCTTTCCGGTGCCAACGGCAAGGCACTGGATGTGGTGCGCCTGGAGCCGCTGATGATTGGCGGTATCTACCCGAAAAACCTCGAAGACCGCATCCTGATCAAGATCGACCAGGTGCCCAAGTACCTGCTCGAAACCCTGGTGGCGACCGAAGACCGCGACTTCTACAGCCACTTTGGCGTGTCGCCCAAGTCCATCGCCCGGGCCATGTGGGTCAATACCTCCTCCGGCTCCATGCGCCAGGGTGGCAGTACCCTGACCCAGCAATTGGTGAAAAACTTCTACCTCAGCAGCGAGCGCAGCCTCAGCCGCAAGCTGACCGAGGCGATGATGGCGGTGCTGCTGGAGCTGCACTACGACAAGCGCGAAATCCTGGAGGCTTACCTCAACGAGGTGTTCGTCGGTCAGGACGGCCAGCGTGCCGTGCATGGCTTCGGCCTCGCCAGCCAGTTCTTCTTCAGCCAGCCGCTGTCGGAGCTGAAACTGCACCAGATCGCCTTGCTGGTGGGTATGGTCAAAGGCCCGTCCTACTACAACCCGCGGCGTTACCCTGACCGCGCACTGGCCCGCCGCAACCTGGTGCTGGACCTTGTGGCCGAGCAAGGCGTGGCCAGCCAGGCAGAAGTCGATGCAGCGAAGAAGATGCCGCTGGGCGTGACCAAGCGTGGCAGCCTGGCTGACAGCTCGTTCCCGGCCTTCCTCGACCTGGTCAAGCGCCAGTTGCGCCAGGACTACCGCGACGAAGACTTGACCGAGGAAGGGCTGCGTATCTTCACCAGCTTCGACCCGATCCTGCAGATGAAGGCCGAAACCTCGATGAGTGAGACCTTCAAGCGCCTGGCGGGGCGCAAGGGTGCTGACGAGGTGGAGTCGGCAATGGTCGTGACCAATCCGGAAACCGGTGAAGTCCAAGCCCTGATCGGCAGCCGCCAGGCAGGCTTCGCCGGTTTCAACCGGGCCATCGACGCTGTGCGCCCGATCGGCTCGCTGGTCAAGCCGTCGGTGTACCTGACGGCGCTGGAACAGCCGAGCAAGTACACCCTGACCAGCTGGGTGCAGGACGAGCCATTCTCGGTCAAAGGTGCCGACGGCCAGGTCTGGCGCCCGCAAAACTATGACCGCCGCCCGCACGGGACCATCTACCTGTATCAGGGGTTGGCCAACTCGTACAACTTGTCGACTGCCAAGCTCGGTCTGGAAGTGGGCGTGCCCAGCGTGATCAAGACCATCGGCCGTCTGGGGGTGAATGTCGACTGGCCAGCCTTCCCGGCCATGCTGCTGGGGGCCGGCGGCATGTCGCCGATGCAGGTTGCGACCATGTACCAGACCATCGCCAACGGCGGTTTCAACACACCGATGCGCGGTATCCGCAGCGTGCTCACTGCCGAAGGCGAGCCGCTCAAGCGCTACCCGTTCCAGATCCAGCAAACCTTCGACCCAGGCGCCATCTATCTGGTGCAGAACGCCATGCAGCGGGTGATGCGTGAAGGTACCGGCCGATCGGTGTACAACACCCTGCCGCGCTCGCTGACCCTGGCGGGCAAGACCGGTACCAGTAACGACTCGCGCGACAGCTGGTTCTCCGGCTTCAGCCAGGACCTGCTGGCCGTGGTGTGGATGGGGCGTGACGATAACGGCAAAACGCCATTTACCGGTGCCACCGGTGCCCTGCAGGTCTGGACCAGCTTCATGAAGAAGGCCGACCCGCTGCCGCTGGACATGCCGCAGCCGGACAACGTGGTGCAGGCCTGGATCGACCCGTACACGGGTCATGGGTCTGATGCCAGCTGTCCGGGAGCGGTGCAGATGCCGTATATTCGCGGCAGTGAGCCGCCCGCCGGCGCGACCTGTGGCGGCGAGCAGGACCCAGTCGAATCGGTCATGGACTGGGTCAAGGGCTGGATGAACTAAGCACAGGCTGCATTGATGAGGTGTGACGTGAACAAGTGGCTGTTTCCTGCCGTGACGGCGCTGGCAGTGCTCCAGGGGTGCTCCAGCGTCCCGCGCGGCAATATTCCGGTGGTCGATTCGAGCACCCGCGTGTCCAACAGCGAACGCGTGACAGCCAACCGCTCGGCGGGTGGCTATAACACGGGCACCGCCCAGGCGCAGACGCTACCCGAGGATTCTGGCGTCACCGTGATGATCCCGCAGGGCGCTGGCGCCTCGGGCATCCAGACGTTCCCGGCGGCCAATGGTGCGGCGCCCATCAGCACCTCGCCGATCACGCCTGGCCCGATTACCCCGGGGCCGGTAAGTTCGGCGCCAATGACCACCAACCCAAACCCGATCGCCGACGAACCGTTCGACATCGCCGCGATGAACAGCACCCCGCAAAGCACCAGCGCGCCAACCGGCATTCCGCGCAGCAGCGCTGCTGGCGGCCTGTCGGCAGACGAGCAACTGGACGGCCCGGTACTGGCATTGCTGACTACCGCCAAGACCCAGCAGGGCAGTGGCGACTTCAACGGCGCCGCGTCCAGCCTGGAGCGTGCCCAACGCATTGCCCCGCGCGAGCCGCAGGTGTTGTACCGCCTCGCCCAGGTGCGCCTGTCGCAGGGTGATGCGGCTCAGGCCGAGCAGCTGGCGCGCCGCGCGCTCACTTACGCCAACGGCCGCCCAAGCCTGCAGGCCGAGCTGTGGAACACCATCGCCCAGGCCCGTGAAAAGCAGGGTGACAGCGCGGGTGCCGCACTGGCCCGGCAAAAAGCGCGGGTCAATTCGTGATGATCGAGCAACGCATTCTGGACATTGCCGACCACCTGTTGCTGATCGAGCGAGAGCTGCAGGTGCAAGGCTGGTGGGATGACGAACCGCCAAGCGACGAGGCATTGGCCAGTACCGTGCCGTTCGCCGTCGATACCCTCAGTTTCGAGCAATGGCTGCAATGGATCTTCCTGCCGCGCATGAAGATCATCATCGAGCTGGGCCACCCGCTGCCCAACGCGTCGAGCATTCTCGTCATGGCCGAAACCGTGTTTACCGACCGCCCGGAGCAAAGTCGTGAGCTTCGCCGCCTGTTGGCAGCTTTTGACCAATTGATCGCTCCTTCCGCCTGATTTCTTCAGTTTTTCCTTCAAGGGCCGCAGATTGTGGCCCTTTTTTTTGGAAATCTTATTAATTCTGCTGCTGAAGCGATTTTTAGTGGTGGCAGGAATTCATCTTGGGGAAAAATTGGCAATAATTTTTCTTGACTTGTTGGCGCCGAATCACAAGAATCCAACTTCCGCTGTAGAGGGACTGCCAGAAGCAGACCCGCTAAGCAGATCATGAGGTGCACACCCGCGCCGACCTGTTACACCCCGCAACGCGTTACCTCGCGCTGGGTGGGAAAACCCCGCAACACTCTGGGGCGCTCCCAATACTTGCTCAGTCAGTGCTGACGTTCGCTCATGCTCTGCTTGGCAGTAAACCTATTAAGACCCGTCCAGTGAGGGCGGTATTCTGGCGTTTTAGAGGTGAACAACGTGGAGCTTTTATCTGGCGCTGAGATGGTCGTCCGCTTCTTGCGTGACGAAGGCGTTAAGCACATCTACGGGTACCCTGGTGGTGCTCTCCTGCATGTTTACGACGCACTGTTCAAAGAACCGGAAGTGGAACACATCCTGGTTCGTCACGAGCAGGCGGCAACCCATATGGCGGACGGCTACGCCCGCGCCACCGGCAAGGCCGGTGTGGTGCTGGTAACCTCCGGCCCGGGCGCGACCAATGCCATTACCGGCATTGCCACTGCCTACATGGACTCCATTCCGATGGTCATCCTGTCCGGCCAGGTGCCTAGCACCATGGTGGGTACCGATGCCTTCCAGGAAACCGACATGATCGGTATCTCGCGGCCGATCGTGAAGCACAGCTTCATGATCAAGAACCCGACCGAGATCCCGGAAGTTCTGAAAAAAGCGTTCTACCTGGCGCAATCCGGTCGTCCAGGTCCAGTCGTGGTCGACATTCCAAAAGACATGACCAACCCGGCTGAGAAGTTCGAATACGTCTACCCGAAAAAGGTCAAGCTGCGCTCCTACAGCCCGGCGGTCCGTGGCCACTCCGGCCAGATCCGCAAGGCTGCCGAAATGCTGCTGGCGGCCAAGCGCCCGATCGTCTACTCCGGTGGTGGCGTGATCCTCGGCGGTGGCTCCGAAGCCCTGACCGAAATCGCCAAGTCATTGAACCTGCCGGTCACCAATACCCTGATGGGCCTCGGTGGCTTCCCGGGTACCGACCGCCAGTTCCTCGGCATGCTCGGCATGCACGGCAGCTACACCGCCAACATGGCCATGCACAATGCCGACGTGATCCTTGCCGTGGGCGCGCGTTTTGACGACCGCGTTGTAAACGGCCCGGCCAAGTTCTGCCCGAACGCCAAGATCATCCACATCGACATCGACCCGGCGTCGATCTCCAAGATGATCAAGGCCGACGTGCCAATCGTAGGGCCGGTCGACAGCGTGCTCAGCGAAATGCTCGGCATCCTCAAGGAAATCGGCGAGCAGCCTGACAAGGTTGCGCTGGATGCCTGGTGGAAGCAGATCGACGAATGGCGTGGCAATGGCGAACTGTTCCCTTACGACAAGGGCGACGGCAACGTCATCAAGCCGCAGAAAGTCATCGAGACCCTGTGCGAAGTGACCCATGGCGATGCCTTCGTCACCTCCGACGTGGGCCAGCACCAGATGTTCGCGGCGCAGTACTACCGCTTCAACAAGCCGAACCGCTGGATCAACTCCGGTGGCCTGGGCACCATGGGCTTCGGCTTCCCGGCGGCGATGGGCGTCAAGCTCAACTTCCCGGACCAGGACGTAGCCTGCGTGACCGGCGAAGGCAGCATCCAGATGAACATCCAGGAGCTGTCCACCTGCATGCAGTACGGCCTGCCGGTGAAGATCGTCAACCTGAACAACGGTGTGTTGGGCATGGTTCGCCAGTGGCAGGACATGGCCTACAACGGTCGTCACTCGCACTCGTACGTCGAATCGCTGCCTGACTTCATCAAGCTGGCCGAGGCCTATGGCCATGTGGGTATCCGCATCACCAGCCTGAAGGACCTCAAGCCGAAGCTGGAAGAAGCGTTTGCGATGAAGGACCGCCTGGTGTTCATCGACATCGCGGTTGACCGCAGTGAGCACGTCTATCCGATGCAGATCAAGGATGGCTCGATGCGTGACATGTGGCTGAGCAAGACGGAGCGTACCTGATATGCGGCACATCATTTCCCTGCTGCTGGAAAACGAACCCGGTGCTCTGTCCCGCGTGGTCGGCCTGTTCTCCCAGCGCAACTACAACATTGAAAGCCTGACCGTGGCGCCGACCGAAGACCCGACCCTGTCGCGTCTGACGCTGACCACCGTTGGCCATGACGAAGTGATCGAGCAGATCACCAAGAACCTGAACAAGCTGGTCGAAGTGGTCAAGCTTGTCGACCTGTCGGAAAGCGCTCACATCGAGCGTGAACTGATGCTGGTCAAGGTCAAGGCCACCGGTGCCCAGCGCGCCGAGATCAAGCGCACCACGGATATCTTCCGTGGCCAGATCGTCGACGTGACCGCCAGCGTGTACACCGTACAGCTGAGCGGTACCAGCGACAAACTGGACAGCTTCATCCAGGCAATCGGCACTGCATCGATTCTCGAAACCGTGCGCAGCGGCGTTACCGGCATTGCCCGTGGCGACAAAGTGCTCAGCATCTAAATTCAAAAATTAGCGATGGCTCCGCAGGGGCCGAGATATAACCAGGGGTATTTTCATGAAAGTTTTCTACGATAAAGACTGCGACCTTTCCATCATCCAGGGCAAGAAAGTCGCCATCATCGGTTACGGCTCCCAGGGCCACGCTCAGGCGTGCAACCTGAAGGACTCCGGTGTAGACGTTACCGTCGGTCTGCGTAAAGGTTCGGCTACCGTTGCCAAGGCTGAAGCCCACGGCCTGAAAGTTGCTGACGTTGCTACCGCTGTCGCTGCGGCTGACCTGGTGATGATCCTGACCCCGGACGAGTTCCAGGGCGCGCTGTACAAGAACGAGATCGAGCCGAACATCAAGAAGGGCGCTACCCTGGCCTTCTCCCACGGCTTCTCGATCCACTACAACCAGGTTGTTCCGCGTGCCGACCTCGACGTGATCATGATCGCGCCGAAGGCCCCGGGCCACACCGTTCGCTCCGAGTTCGTCAAAGGCGGCGGCATCCCTGACCTGATCGCTATCTACCAGGACGCCTCGGGTAACGCCAAGAACGTCGCCCTGTCCTACGCTTCGGGCGTTGGCGGTGGCCGCACCGGCATCATCGAAACCACCTTCAAGGACGAGACCGAAACCGACCTGTTCGGTGAGCAGGCTGTTCTGTGCGGCGGTACCGTCGAGCTGGTCAAAGCCGGTTTCGAAACCCTGGTCGAAGCTGGCTACGCGCCAGAAATGGCCTACTTCGAGTGCTTGCACGAGCTGAAGCTGATCGTTGACCTCATGTACGAAGGCGGCATCGCCAACATGAACTACTCGATCTCCAACAACGCCGAATACGGTGAGTACGTCACTGGCCCGGAAGTCATCAACGAAGAATCCCGCAAGGCCATGCGCAACGCCCTGAAGCGCATCCAGGACGGCGAATACGCGAAGATGTTCATCTCCGAAGGTGCTACCAACTACCCATCGATGACCGCCAAGCGCCGCAACAACGCCGCTCACGGCATCGAAATCATCGGCGAGCAACTGCGTTCGATGATGCCGTGGATCTCGGCTAACAAAATCGTCGACAAGACCAAGAACTAAGTCTTATCGAAAGATTAAAAACGCGGCTTCGGCCGCGTTTTTTCGTTCTGGCAGTCCGCTTCTGGTATAAAGCAGACCAGTGGCCTGCCGTCAGAACCTGTTTCGCAGGCCCGTGTCGAACATTTTCCATCCTGTTGCAAGGTACCCTCCATGAGCGAACGTCCCGAAGAGCCGAACAAGCCCTCCGACGCCGAAAGCCTGCTACCTGTCGATGAGCACGTTGAAGAAGGGCATGACGCCGAAGGGCGCAAGGTGCGCCACCGCGGCATCTACCTGCTGCCCAACCTGTTTACCACCGCCAACCTGTTTGCCGGTTTCTATTCCATCATCAGCTCGATGAGTGCGCAGAGCGCCCTGAGTGCCGGTGACCCGCGTGAGGCGAGCAAGTACTTCGCCTTTGCCGCCATCGCCATCTTCGTGGCCATGGTGCTCGACGGCCTGGATGGCCGCGTTGCGCGCATGACCAATACCCAGAGTGCCTTCGGCGCCGAGTACGACTCGCTGTCGGACATGGTTGCCTTCGGCGTGGCCCCGGCCTTGCTGGCCTTCGGCTGGGCGCTGGGTGACATGGGCAAGGTCGGCTGGATGGTCGCCTTCATCTATGTGGCCGGTGCAGCACTGCGCCTGGCACGCTTCAATACCCAGGTCGGCACCGCCGACAAACGCTACTTCATTGGCCTGGCCAGCCCGGCTGCGGCGGGCGTGGTGGCGGGTACCGTGTGGGCGTTCAGCGACTACGGTATCCAGGGCTCCAAGCTGTCGTTCCTGGTGGCGCTGTTGGTAGCGGCTGCCGGCATGCTGATGGTCAGTAACATCAAGTACAACAGCTTCAAGGAACTGGACCTCAAAGGGCGCGTACCGTTCGTGGCCATTCTGGCGGTGGTGCTGGTGTTTGCCGTGGTGTTCAGCGACCCACCGCGCATCCTGCTGCTGATCTTCCTCGCCTATGCTGCATCGGGGCCGATCCAGTTCCTGTTGAAGGCGCGTCGGCGCAAAGCGTAAAAAACGCTTAATGCTGGAATAACCCTCCGGCTCCATAGTCTTACTGGTACATCCGTTATCCAGTGCTGTGGAGCCGCCCATGCTCATCAAGCTTCCCAGGTCTTCCGAGTGCAAGGTGTCGGAGATCACCCCCGAAGGCATCTACCTTTCCCGTCGCACCCTGCTGGGTGGCTCGTTGGCCGGCCTGGCGCTGGGTGCATTGCCGCGCATGGGGCTGGCGGCAGAGCCCAGTCGATATGCCGATGTCGAGGCGGGCAAGGCGCCAGGCTGGTTCAGTGACAAGCTTTCTTCTGCCCACTGGCAGGCTGTGACGGTGCAGGGGGAGGCGATCACGCCCTTCAAGGATGCCACCCACTACAACAACTTCTATGAATTCGGCCCCGACAAGGGCGACCCGGCGGCAAATGGCGACAGCCTGCAGACCGAGCCGTGGTCGGTTGTAGTGGATGGTGAGGTAGGTAAGCCAGGCCGCTATGCGCTGGAAGACTTCGTTAAACCCTATCAGCTTGAAGAGCGCATCTACCGGTTGCGTTGCGTCGAAGCCTGGTCGATGGTCATTCCCTGGCTGGGCATTCCCTTGGCGCAGGTGCTCAAGCAGGTCGAGCCGACTTCGAAGGCGCGCTACGTGCGCTTCGAGACATTGAAAGACCCGCAGCATATGCCGGGGCAGCGCTCCGGGTTCGCCCTGATCGACTGGCCTTATAGAGAGGGGTTGCGACTGGATGAGGCTATGCACCCGCTGGCGATCCTCGCGGTGGGCATGTATGGGCGGGTGTTGCCCAACCAGAATGGTGCGCCGTTGCGGTTGGTGGTGCCCTGGAAGTATGGCTTCAAGAGTATCAAGTCGATCGTGCGCATCAGCCTGGTGGCTGAACAGCCCGGCACCACTTGGCAAGGGTTGGCGCCGGATGAGTATGGCTTTTATGCCAACGTGAACCCGACGGTCGACCACCCGCGCTGGACCCAGGCGCGTGAGCGGCGGTTGCCCAGCGGGTTGTTCAGCCCCAATGTGCGCGAAACACAAATGTTCAATGGCTACGCTGATGAAGTGGCCTCACTGTACAGCGGGCTAGATCTGCGGAAGAACTATTGATGCGCTATCCCTGGTTTCGCCTGGCCATCTTCGTTGTGGGGTGTCTGTTCCCGGCGTGGTGGTTGTATGAGGCGGCGATGAATCTGCTGGGGCCGGACCCCGGCAAGATCATGATGGATCGTCTTGGGCTCGGGGCGCTCACTTTCCTGCTGGTGACCTTGAGCATGACGCCGCTACAGAAGCTGACAGGCTGGGCGGGCTGGGTCGTGGTGCGTCGGCAGCTGGGGCTGTGGGTGTTTGCTTACATCGTGCTGCACATCCTGGCCTACCTGTTCTTTATTCTGGGGCTGGATTGGGGGCAACTGGCGGTGGAGCTGCGTAAGCGGCCTTACATTATTGTGGGGGCGCTGGGGTTCCTCGGCTTGCTGGCCTTGGCGGTGACCTCGAATCGCTATAGCCAGAGGCGGTTGGGGGCCAGGTGGAAGAAGTTGCACCGGTTGGTGTACGTGATTCTTGGCTTGGGGTTGCTGCACTTTTTGTGGATCGTGCGCTCGGACCTCAGGGAGTGGGCGATCTATGCAGGGGTTGGCGCTTTACTGATGCTGCTGCGTATTCCGGCTATTACGCGGGCTCTGCCCAGGTTCGCCCGTGGGCGGGGTAGGGCAGTTTGAAACATTTCTGAAATTAAGGGTTGACGCGCTTTCGAATCCCCTTATAATGCGCCCCACTTCCAGCGACATCGGAACGAAAAACTCCTTGATATTCAACGAGTTAACTAGTTAAGGTGAAGTTGAAAGGGCTACGATCGAATGATCGCAAGCGGTTGAAATGGTGGTTGACAGCGGTTTTAAACGCTGTATGATTCGCCTCCCGCTACGAGAGATCGCAGCGAGCCAAGTGTTTGAAGCTAAACGAGTTTCTCGCAAAAAACTTCAAAATAAACGCTTGACAGGCTCTG